>NZ_JNXJ01000023.1:0-94864 GCF_000716625.1 Streptomyces bikiniensis
CCGGCGGTGTCCGGTGCGTGCGATCGCAAGGCGGAGGGTCGCCCCGATACTGGATGTATCGGGGTGATCCCGACAACGCGGCGAGCGTGCGTGCCGGGCACCGCCGGGCAGGCGGGACTTTCGACACACGCCCTAGATCCGGTCCAGGACCCGCGTCAGCAGTTCGCCCATCCGGGCCGCCGAGTCGCGCCCCGCCTGGAGGACCTCCTCGTGGTTCAGCGGCTCGCCCGAGAGCCCCGCCGCCAGGTTGGTGACGAGCGAGATGCCCAGGACCTCGGCGCCGGCCTCGCGGGCCGCGATGGCCTCCAGGACGGTGGACATGCCGACGAGGTCGCCGCCCATGACGCGGACCATGTTGATCTCGGCCGGGGTCTCGTAGTGCGGGCCGGGGAACTGCACGTACACGCCCTCTTCGAGGGTCTCGTCGACCTCCTTGCACAGCGCGCGCAGCCGCGGCGAGTACAGGTCGGTGAGGTCCACGAAGTTCGCGCCGACGATCGGGGAGGCGGCCGTCAGGTTGATGTGGTCGCTGATCAGGACCGGCTGCCCGGGGCGCATGCCCTCGCGCAGACCGCCGCAGCCGTTGGTCAGGACGACGGTCTTGCAGCCGGCGGCGACGGCGGTGCGCACGCCGTGGGCGACGGAGGCGACGCCCCGGCCCTCGTAGAAGTGGGTGCGGCCCAGGAAGACCAGGGCGCGCTTCGCGCCGATCTTGTACGAGCGGACCTTGCCGCCGTGGCCCTCGACGACCGGCGGCGGGAAGCCGGGGAGTTCGGTCACCGGGAACTCGGCCTCGGGGGCGCCGAGGGCGTCGACGGCGGGCGCCCAGCCCGAGCCCATGACCAGGGCGACGTCGTGGCTCTCGACTCCGGTCAGCTCGCGAAGACGTGCGGCGGCGGCCTCGGCGGCCTCGTACGGGGTGGCAGTTGCGTTCACTGACTTCTCTCGCCTCGGGGAGGGGAGTCCGAGGCGGGCCCCGGACGATTTGCTACGCGAAGAAGCGTAGCCGGAGAATCCCTACGCGCGTAGATGACGGTGCTGACGGACATGCGATCGTTGTCTTGTCGTTTCCGACGAAAGCACGGCCGGGCGGGTCCGCGGCCGCTCAGCAGGGGCGCTTGCGCAGCTCCATCACGTAGTCGTGCGGCGCGCCCGCCGACTCGGCCGCGTCCGCGACCTCGCCCAGGTAGCGGGCCGACGGAAGGCCGCCCTCGTACCCGTTGAGGACGTACGCCCAGGCGGGTTCCTCGCCGTCCAGGGTGTGCACCCGCACCCGCATGCGCCGGTAGACGTCGAGGCCCACGCCCTCCCAGCGGTCCATGGAGTCCTCGTCCATCGGCGCGATGTCGTACAGCGCCACGAAGACCTGGGAGCGGGGGGCCTCCACGATGGTGGCGAGGGCTCCCTCCCACCCCATGTGCTCGCCGCCGAAGGTGAGCCGCCAGCCGTTCAGCCAGCCGGTGCCGCGCAGCGGCGAGTGCGGTGCGCGGCGGCTCATCAGCCGCGCGTCCAGGTTGCCGGCGAAAGCGGCGTAGAGGGACATGGGACCGAGGGTACGGGAGGGGGCGAGGGGGCGGGCGGGTTCCCCGGAGCGCCGCCGGACCGTCCCCGGACCCCTTCGGCGCCCCCGCCGCGTGACCGCGCCGGACGTGCGGGACAATGGGGTACGCACTTGAAGCGTGCGGGACAATGGCGTACGCACTGCAGCCCAGCGGGGGACCCCCCGGCAGAACGAGAGCGCGAGGCGTAGATCCCAGTGACCCGGATCGTGATCATCGGCGGCGGACCCGGCGGATACGAGGCGGCCCTGGTGGGCGCCCAACTCGGCGCGGAGGTGACCGTCGTCGACACCGACGGCCTCGGCGGCGCGTCCGTCCTGACCGACTGCGTCCCCTCCAAGACCCTGATCGCCACCGCCGAGGTGATGACCACCTTCGACTCCTCGTACGAGGAGCTGGGCATCATCGTCGCGGACGACACCCCGCACATCGACCAGGCCGCCCGGGTCGTGGGCGTCGACCTCGGCAAGGTCAACCGGCGGGTGAAGCGCCTCGCGCTCGCCCAGTCGCACGACATCACCGCCTCCGTCACCCGCGCGGGCGCCCGCGTGCTGCGCGGCCGCGGCCGGCTCTCCGGCCGGCAGGCCGTGGACGGCTCCCGCCAGGTGGTCGTGACCGCCGCCGACGGCACCGAGGAGACGCTGACCGCGGACGCCGTGCTGATCGCGACCGGCGGCCACCCGCGCGAGGTGCCCGACGCCAAGCCCGACGGCGAGCGCATCCTGAACTGGACGCAGGTCTACGACCTCAAGGAGCTCCCCGAGGAGCTCATCGTGGTCGGCTCCGGCGTCACCGGCGCCGAGTTCGCCGGCGCCTACCAGGCGCTCGGCTCCCGGGTCACCCTGGTCTCCAGCCGCGACCGGGTCCTGCCCGGCGAGGACCCGGACGCCGCCGCCGTCCTGGAGGACGTCTTCCGGCGCCGCGGCATGAACGTCATGGCCCGCTCCCGCGCCGAGTCCGCCAAGCGGGTCGGCGACCGGGTCGAGGTCACCCTCGCGGACGGCCGGGTCATCTCCGGCACCCACTGCCTGATGGCCGTCGGCGCGATCCCGAACTCGGCCGGCATGGGCCTGGAGGAGGCGGGCGTCCGCCTCAAGGACTCCGGGCACATCTGGACCGACCGGGTCTCGCGCACCTCCGCCCCCGGCGTCTACGCGGCCGGCGACGTCACGGGCGTCTTCGCGCTCGCCTCGGTCGCCGCCATGCAGGGCCGGATCGCGATGTACCACTTCCTGGGCGACGCGGTGACCCCGCTCAACCTGAAGACGGTCTCCTCGAACGTCTTCACCGACCCCGAGATCGCCACCGTCGGCTACACCCAGGCCGACGTGGACGCGGGCAAGATCGACGCCAAGGTCGTCAAGCTGCCGCTCCTTCGCAACCCGCGCGCGAAGATGCAGGGCATCCGGGACGGCTTCGTCAAGATCTTCTGCCGCCCGGGCACCGGCATCGTGGTCGGCGGCTGCGTCGTCGCCCCGCGGGCGAGCGAGCTGATCCATCCGATCTCGATCGCGGTCGACAACAATCTGACCGTCGAACAGATCGCAAATGCTTTCACCGTGTACCCCTCCCTGTCGGGCTCGATCGCGGAAGTGGCACGGCAGTTGCAGACCCGAAAGTCGGCGGGCGACGCCTAGCCGCCGGGCCCGGCCCGGCTCCCGCCTGCGGGAACGGTTCGCCGACTCGGACAACCCCCGGCAAGCCGGGGCATAGAACGATCAATGACGGGGCCTCCCATACCACTTGGGGGCCCCGTCCGTGCGCAACTTCTGCAATTCGCCGCATACTGCTGAAAAGCATCGCGCGGCCACGTTACTGTCAGTTTCGTGTTCGCTGCAGAACGTCGCCAGTTGATCCTCGAAATGGTGCGCGCCAACGGAGCCGTGTCGCTCCGTGAGCTCGCCCGCGTCGTCCAGACCTCGGAGGTGACCGTACGGAGGGACGTACGGGCCCTGGAGGCAGAAGGACTCCTCGACCGCCGGCACGGCGGTGCGGTGTTGCCGGGCGGATTCACGCGAGAATCCGGCTTCCCGCAGAAATCCCATCTCGCGACCGCGGAGAAGACGGCCATCGCCGACGTCGCGGCGAGCCTCGTCGAAGAGGGCGAGGCCATCGTCGTCGGCGCCGGGACGACCACGCAGGAGCTGGCCCGCCGGCTCGCCCGCGTGCCCGGCCTGACCGTGGTCACCAACTCCCTGCTCGTCGCCCAGGCCCTCGCCCACGCCAACCGGGTCGAGGTCGTCATGACCGGCGGCACCCTGCGCGGCTCCAACTACGCGCTCGTGGGCAGCGGGGCCGAGCAGTCGCTCCAGGGGCTCAGGGTCTCCCGGGCCTTCCTCTCCGGGAGCGGCCTGACCGCCGAGCGCGGCCTGTCCACCTCCAACATGCTCTCCGCGAGCGTGGACCGGGCCCTCGTCCAGGCGGCGGCCGAGGTCGTGGTCCTCGCCGACCACACCAAGCTGGGCTCCGACACCATGTTCCAGACGGTGCCCACGGACGTGATCACCCGTCTGGTCACCGACGAGCCCCCCGCGCACGACGAGCGGGCCGCCACCGAGCTCCAGGCCCTCGCGGACCAGGGCGTGCAGATCGCCGTCGCGGGCACGGGCGCCGGCTCGGGACCCGCCGGGGGCGACCAGCTCCCCCCGGGGGCCCGGCCCCGCCGTGACGTGCCCCTCCCGGGCCAGCGCGGCCGGATGGTGGCGGGGCAGTTCCGGGGCCCGGGCGGCGGCCTCGCCGCGGAGACGCTGGAGCGCACGGCCCGGGTCGCGGACCTGCGCCGCCGCTGAGGGACGGCGTCCGGCCCGTCTCCGAGGGGACCCTCCCCCAGGGGTCCCGTGCACCTCAGGCCTTGATCCCCCGCAGCGTCAGCGCGAGCAGACGGTCCGCCAGCTCCGTGTCCTGCGGGCACTGCTCCGCCGCGAGCGCGATCGCGTTGGTCAGCTGCATCAGGTCCCCGATCGACACGTCGGCCCGCACCTGGCCCACCTCCCGGGCCCGCCCGAGCAGCCGCTCGCCCGCCGCGCGCAGCGGGTCGCTGCACCGGGAGAGCGCCGAACTCCGGTCGTACGAGGCGGACATCAGCGCGTGCGCGAGGCCCCGGTATTCGCCCGCGTGGGCGACCAGGGCCCGCAGCCACTCCACGAGCGCCCGGCACGGCGCGTCGGAGCCGGCCAGTTCCCGCGAGCGGTCCAGGAGCTCCGCCAGGGCCTCCTGGAAGACGCCGTTCAACAGGTCGGCGCGGGTGGGGAAGTGGCGGTAGAGGGTGCCGATGCCCACGCCCGCGCGGCGCGCGATCTCCTCCAGGGGCGCGTCGGCGCCCTGGACGGCGAAGGCGGCGCGGGCCTCGGCGAGCAGGCGTGCGTGGTTGCGGCGTGCGTCGGCGCGCATGGCGGTCGGAGGCCCTCCCCTCGGCGAAGGGCCCGCAGGCTGCTGCCTGCGGGCCCTCCGTACCGTACTGGGTGCGGCCATCAGTCCTTGATCTCGCAGATGGCGGCGCCGGAGGTGACCGAGGCGCCGATCGCGGCGTTGAGGCCCTTGACCGTGCCGGAGCGGTGCGCGTTCAGCGGCTGCTCCATCTTCATGGCCTCCAGGACGACGATCAGGTCGCCCTCCTCGACCGCCTGGCCCTCCTCGACCGCGACCTTCACGATCGTGCCCTGCATCGGGGAGGCGAGGGTGTCGCCCGAGGCCGCCGGACCGGACTTCTTCGCCGCGCGGCGCTTCGGCTTGGCGCCGGCCGCCAGACCCGTACGGGCCAGGGACATGCCCAGCGACGAGGGCAGCGAGACCTCGAGGCGCTTGCCGCCGACCTCGACGACGATCGTCTCGCGGCCCGCCTCGTCCTCGTCGGCGTCCGCGCCGGCCGGGGCGAAGGGCTTGATCTCGTTGACGAACTCCGTCTCGATCCAGCGGGTGTGGACCCGGAACGGGTCCGCGGTGAACGCCGGGTCGACCACGACCGCCCGGTGGAACGGGATGGCCGTGGCCATGCCCTCCACCTTGAACTCCGCCAGGGCGCGCGCGGCGCGCTGGAGGGCTTGCTCGCGGGTGGCGCCGGTGATGACCAGCTTCGCGAGGAGCGAGTCCCAGGCCGGGCCGATGACCGAGCCGGACTCCACGCCCGCGTCCAGGCGGACGCCCGGGCCGGTCGGGGGCTGGAAGAGGGTGACGGTGCCGGGGGCCGGGAGGAAGTTGCGGCCCGGGTCCTCGCCGTTGATGCGGAACTCGAAGGAGTGGCCCCGGATCTCCGGGTCGCCGTAGCCCAGCTCCTCGCCGTCGGCGATCCGGAACATCTCGCGGACCAGGTCGATGCCCGTGACCTCCTCGGTCACCGGGTGCTCGACCTGGAGGCGGGTGTTGACCTCCAGGAAGGAGATCGTGCCGTCCAGGCCCACGAGGAACTCGACCGTGCCGGCGCCGACGTAGCCGGCCTCCTTCAGGATCGCCTTCGACGCGGCGTACAGCTGCTTGTTCTGCTCTTCCGTCAGGAAGGGGGCCGGGGCCTCCTCCACCAGCTTCTGGTGGCGGCGCTGGAGCGAGCAGTCGCGGGTGGAGACCACGACCACGTTGCCGTGGGTGTCGGCCAGGCACTGGGTCTCGACGTGGCGCGGCTTGTCCAGGTAGCGCTCCACGAAGCACTCGCCCCGGCCGAAGGCCGCGACGGCCTCGCGGACGGCGGAGTCGTACAGCTCCGGCACCTCTTCGAGGGTGCGGGCGACCTTCAGGCCGCGCCCGCCGCCGCCGAAGGCGGCCTTGATGGCGATCGGCAGGCCGTGCTCCTTCGCGAAGGCCACGACCTCCTCCGCGCCCGAGACCGGGTCGGGGGTGCCGGCCACGAGGGGGGCGCCGGCGCGCTGCGCGATGTGACGGGCCGCCACCTTGTCGCCCAGGTCCCGGATCGCCTGCGGCGGCGGGCCGATCCAGATCAGGCCCGCGTCCAGGACCGCCTGCGCGAACTCGGCGTTCTCCGAGAGGAAGCCGTACCCCGGGTGGACCGCGTCCGCGCCCGAGTCCTTCGCGGCCTGGAGGACCTTGGCGATGTCCAGGTAGCTGGTGGCCGGAGTGTCACCGCCCAGGGCGAACGCCTCGTCGGCCGCACGGACGTGCAGCGCGTCCCGGTCCGGCTCGGCGTACACGGCCACGCTGCCGATACCCGCGTCCCGGCACGCCCGGGCCACACGGACAGCGATTTCGCCACGGTTGGCGATGAGCACCTTGCGCACGATGGCTCCCTCCTTGAAACAAGCTGAGTTTAGGGACTGCCGACACGGCCTTTCGACCCGTCCCCAGTGGTGAGCTTTCCCACACGGAGGGTGACCCCGGGCCTGCTCGGATCGTGAATTCCCTTGTCGCACCACGGTACGCAGGGTTCCTTTACGGCACAGTAGCTCCGGGGTGTGGCGCAGGTCTCTGTTCATGGAGCCAGTCGCCGTTCGGGTTTCTTTGTCGGGTCCCTACGAACGGTTCGGCGTTTCTTTGCGCGGCCTTCCGGCGTGCCCCGGCGTGTGCGAACTCTTGTCCGGGTGTTTACCGGCCAGTAGCCTGCCCGCTGTCGATCGTACTGCTGGTAACAGGCGAATCCAGGGGGTGGCCGAGGTGGCCCGCAGACCGATAGCTCTCGTGACGGCCGCCGTGCTCCTCCTCGAAGCGCCCGGCGTCGTCGCCGTCAACGCCGTCATGGCGCGCTTCGTGGAGGTCCAGTCGATGTCCCTCGACGGCATGGACCCCGACGCGGTGGTCACCGGCACCTGGGCCCTCGGCATCGCCTCCGGGGCGGCCCTCGTCCTCTGCGCCCTCGTCGCCCTCCTCGCGGGCCTCCGCGACCGCCGCCCGGGCCGCCTCGGCCGGGGCCTGCTCATCGGCTGCGCGATCGTGCACGGCGTCCTCGGCGCGGTCGCCGTCGGCCTCCTCGGCTGGCAGGCCTTCGCCTTCCTGATGGCGGTCCTCGGCCTGATCGTCCTCACCCTGGTGGCGTACGGGGAGGAGGCCGGGAAGCCGGCCGCGGAGAAGGCGCCGGCGCCCGCGTAGGCCCTGCCCCTGCCCCGGGCCTCAGGCCCAGAGGTCCGTGATCTCGACGTCCAGCTTGCGCAGCAGCCGCCGCAGCAGCGGCAGGGACAGGCCGATCACATTGCCCGGGTCGCCGTCGATGCCGTCGATGAACGGTGCCGAGCGTCCGTCCAGGGTGAACGCGCCCGCCACGTACAGCGGTTCGCCGCTCGCCACGTACGCCGCCACCTCACGGTCCGTCGGCTCGCCGAAGCGGACCACGGTGGAGGCGGTCGCCGACTCGTAGCGCTTGGCGGCCGTGTCGTACACGCAGTGACCCGTCTGGAGGACACCGACCCTGCCCCGCATCGCCTTCCAGCGGGCCACGGCCTCCTCGGCGTCGGCCGGCTTGCCCAGCGCCTTCCCGTCCAGCTCCAGGACCGAGTCGCAGCCGATGACCAGCGCGCCGGACACCTCGGGCCGCGCGGCCACGTGGGCGGCCTTCGCCTCCGCGAGGGCGAGCGCGAGCTCGGCCGGGGTCGGGGCGTGGACCTTGTCCTCGTCGACGCCGCTCACGATCACCTCGGGGGCGAGTCCGGCCTGCCGGAGCAGACCGAGCCGGGCGGGGGAGGCGGAGGCGAGCACGACACGGCGCGGATCAGCAGTCATGGGGGCAGCGTAGCCAGTACGGAGGACCCGGACCCACCGGACGGCCGGGGCACGCGCGTGCGTGGCCGACCGGGACCCGGCCCGCCGCCGTACGCACGCGCGCGTGGTCAGCGCACGCCGACCACGAACATCAGCACCACCATCGCGACCGCGAGGAGCACGCCCGCGCGGCGGAGCATCGCCTGCATCTCGCGCATGAACTTCGGCGGCTGATTCTTCGGGTCGGACCACAGCATGCCTACGATCCTGCGGCCGGGAGGGCCGCGGCGCCTGAGTACGGGTACTCAACCGGTCCGGTATCCGGAACCGGGTGCACGCGCGCGAAGGGCCGGACCCCCCGCACAAGGGATCCGGCCCTCCGGCCCTGACGTCTACACGGGCCGGTACGACCTCGCCCAGGCCCGCGGACCCGGGCGCTGCCGTACGGCCCGCGCGATACGGGAGGGGTCCGACCACCCCTCCGGTACCGCCGGGCCGCCGCCCTCGGCGGACGCCGCCGCCGTGGCCGCGGCCCGGGCCTGAACCACCGCCAGTGCGGCGGCCAGCTCCTCCGGAGTCGGGTTTCCTCGTACGACCTTGATCATGTCGGCTCCTTGAAGGTCCGGAGGGGCTGCTAGAGCGGGATGTTGCCGTGCTTCTTCGGAGGCAGGGATTCCCGCTTCGTACGGAGCTGACGCAGGCCCTTGACGATCTGCGGGCGCGTGTCGGACGGCAGGACCACGCCGTCGATGTAGCCGCGCTCGGCCGCCGTGTACGGGTTGAGCAGGGTGTCCTCGTACTCCTGGATCAGCCGCGCCCGCGTGGCCTCGACGTCGTCGGCCTCCGCGATCGTGCGCCGGTGCAGGATGTTGACCGCGCCCTGCGCGCCCATGACCGCGATCTGCGCCGTCGGCCACGCCAGGTTCAGGTCCGCGCCCAGGTGCTTGGAGCCCATGACGTCGTACGCGCCGCCGAAGGCCTTCCGGGTGATGACCGTGATCAGCGGGACCGTGGCCTCCGCGTACGCGTAGATCAGCTTCGCGCCGCGCCGGATGATGCCGCCGTACTCCTGGTCCACGCCCGGCAGGAAGCCCGGCACGTCCACGAAGGTCAGGACCGGGATGTTGAAGGCGTCGCAGGTGCGCACGAAGCGCGCGGCCTTCTCGGAGGCGTCGATGTCCAGGCAGCCGGCGAACTGCATCGGCTGGTTGGCGACCACGCCGACCGGGAAGCCCTCGACGCGGCCGAAGCCGGTCAGGATGTTCGGCGCGAACAGCGCCTGCGTCTCCAGGAACTCGCCGTCGTCCAGGACGTGCTCGATGACCTTGTGCATGTCGTACGGCTGGTTCGCCGAGTCCGGGATCAGCACGTCCAGCTCGCGGTCCTCGTCCGACACCTCGGTGTCCGCGGTCTCCGGGAAGGCCGGCGGCTCCGACAGGTTGTTCGAAGGGAGGTAGGAGAGCAGGGACTTCACGTACTCGACGGCGTCCTTCTCGTCCCCCGCCATGTGGTGCGCCACGCCCGAGGTCGCGTTGTGCGTCCGGGCGCCGCCCAGCTCCTCGAAGCCCACGTCCTCACCGGTCACCGTCTTGATGACGTCGGGGCCCGTGATGAACATGTGCGAGGTCCGGTCCACCATCACCGTGAAGTCGGTGATCGCGGGGGAGTACACCGCGCCGCCCGCGCACGGGCCGACGACCAGCGAGATCTGCGGGATCACGCCGGAGGCGTGGGTGTTGCGGCGGAAGATCTCGCCGTACATGCCGAGCGCGCTCACGCCCTCCTGGATGCGGGCGCCGCCGGAGTCGTTGATGCCGACGACCGGGCAGCCGGTCTTCAGCGCGAAGTCCATCACCTTGATGATCTTCTGGCCGTACGTCTCGCCGAGCGCCCCGCCGAAGACCGTGAAGTCCTGCGAGAACACCGCCACCGGGCGCCCGTCGACCGTGCCGTAGCCGGTGACGACGCCGTCGCCGTACGGACGGTTCTTCTCCAGGCCGAAGTTGGTGGAGCGGTGCCGGGCGAACTCGTCCAGCTCGACGAAGGACCCCTCGTCGAGGAGGAGGTCGATCCGCTCGCGCGCGGTCAGCTTCCCCTTCGCGTGCTGCTTCTCCACCGCACGCTCCGAGCCGGCGTGGGTGGCCTCGTCGATACGGCGCTTGAGGTCCGCGATCTTGCCCGCGGTCGTGTGAATGTCGATCTCGTGCTGCTCTGCCGGCTCGGACATCGGGATGCGGCTCCCTGCCTGGTCACGGGGGGTTCGTTGACTGCGAATGGGCTACTGCTGCCCTACTGACCCGTAGCGTATCCACGCCGATACGGTTCGGCACTGCGGTCTTTGCCACACCTACTCTGGCTTGCATGACGTCCTCCCAAGGCTCCGGCGGACGCTGGTCCGACCTCGACCGGCCCCCGCTCAACGAGACGGCCCTGCGCCGCGCGCTCGTCCTCCCCGACGGACTGTGGACCTCGCTCGACGTGGTCCCCACCACGGGTTCCACCAACACCGACCTCGCCGCCCGGGCCGGCGACCTGCCCGAGGGCGCGGTCCTCGTCGCCGAGGAACAGACCTCGGGCCGGGGCCGCCTCGACCGCACCTGGACCGCCCCCGCCCGCTCCGGGATCTTCGTCTCCGTGCTGCTCAAGCCGGACGTGCCCGCCCACCGCTGGGGCTGGCTCCCGCTGCTCACGGGCGTGGCGGCGGCGACCGGCCTCGCGAAGGCCGCCGGCGTCGACATGTCACTCAAATGGCCCAACGACCTCCTCGTTTCCGTCGCCGGCGAGGAGCGCAAGGCCGGCGGCATCCTCGCCGAGCGGGCCGGGACGGACGGCGTCGTCGTCGGCCTCGGCCTCAACGTCACCCTCCGCGAGGACGAACTCCCCGTCCCCGGCGCCGGGTCCCTCCTCCTGGCCGGCGCGGTCTCCACCGACCGCGACACCCTCCTGCGGTCCGTCCTGCGCTCCCTCGCGCAGTGGTACGGGGAGTGGGTGCGGGCGGGCGGCGACCCCGCCGCCTCCGGGCTCCAGGAGGCCTATGCGGCCGGCTGCGCGACCCTGGGCCGCCGGATCAGGGCCGAGCTGCCCGGCGAGCGGACCCTGGAGGGCGAGGCGATCGCCCTGGACGGCGACGGGCGCCTGGTGGTGGCCACGGAGGGCGGCGGCACGGAGGCGGTGGGCGCGGGCGACATCGTCCACGTACGGACGCCGGACGTCTGACGGGCCCGGAGGGGGCGGGGGACCCGTTCCGGAACGGCTCCCTCACCCCTGCGGAGGACGGAGCGGCTCGCCTTCCGGGCGTGAGCCATTCCACACCTGTCGTATCGTGGAGCGCGATCCAGGCGACAGATCGGCAGGGCAAGTGGGCAGGGAACGGGCAGGAGGCGGCCGGTGACCGTCGACGACGAGGACTCGGGCGGAGCGCCCGAGCCTCCCGCGTACCCCACCCCCCATCACGAGGTCGACCACACGGCCGAACCGAGCGACGACCCCCTCGCCATCCGCCTCGAACAGCTCATCCTCGGCGCGGACCGCCGCTACACCCCCTTCCAGGCCGCCCGCACGGCCGGCGTCTCCATGGAGCTGGCCTCCCGCTTCTGGCGCGCCATGGGCTTCGCGGACATCGGGCAGGCCAAGGCGCTCACCGAGGCCGACGTGCTCGCCCTGCGGCGGCTCGCGGGCCTCGTCGAGGCCGGGCTGCTCAGCGAGCCGATGGCCGTGCAGGTCGCCCGCTCCACCGGGCAGACCACCGCCCGGCTCGCCGAGTGGCAGATCGACTCCTTCCTGGAGGGCCTGACCGAGCCGCCCGAGCCCGGCATGACCCGCACCGAGGTCACGTACCCCCTGGTCGAGCTGCTCCTGCCCGAGCTGGAGGAGTTCCTGATCTACGTCTGGCGCCGGCAGCTCGCCGCCGCCACCGGCCGGGTCGTGCAGGCCGCCGACGACGAGGAGATGGTCGACCGGCGGCTCGCCGTCGGCTTCGCGGACCTCGTCGGCTTCACCCGGCTCACCCGCCGCCTGGAGGAGGAGGAGCTGGGCGAGCTGGTCGAGGCCTTCGAGACCACCTGCGCCGACCTCGTCGCCGCGCACGGCGGCCGGCTCATCAAGACCCTCGGGGACGAGGTCCTCTACGCGGCGGACGACGCCGGCATCGCCGCCGAGATCGCGCTGCGCCTGATCGAGACCCTCGGCCACGACGAGACGATGCCCGCACTGCGCGTCGGCATCGCCTTCGGCACCGTGACGACCCGGATGGGCGACGTCTTCGGCACCACCGTGAACCTGGCCAGCCGGCTCACCTCGATAGCCCCGAAGGACGCCGTCCTGGTCGACAGCGCCTTCGCGAAGGAGCTGACCAGGACCGGCGAGGCGCCCGTCTCGGAGGCGGAGGCGGCCGAGGAGGCGGCCCGCGCCGAGAAGGAGGGCCGCACGCCCGCCGCGTACCGCTTCGCGCTCCAGCCGATGTGGCAGCGCCCGGTCCGCGGCCTCGGCGTCATCGAACCCTGGCTCCTGGGCCGCCGTCCGTCCTAGGATCTCCTCCGTGAACGCCGGTTAACAGCCGTTAACGGGCGGAGCCGGCTGGTGGGAGGGTGTGCGGTCATGTCCGAGCAGCGTTTCGGTGAGTTCGTGGTGGTCCGGCGGGAGGGGCACGTCGCCGAGCTGGTCCTCGACCGGCCCAGGGCGATGAACGCCGTCTCCTCCGAGATGGCCCGCTCCCTCGCGGCCGCCTGCGACGCGCTCGCCGCCGACGCCGCCGTCCGCGTCACCGTCCTCACCTCCTCGAACGACCGCGCCTTCTGCGTCGGCGCCGACCTCAAGGAGCGCAACTCCTTCACCGACGCCGAGCTGGTCCGCCAGCGCCCGACCGCCCGCGCCGCCTACACCGGCGTCCTGGAACTGCCCATGCCGACCGTCGCCGCCGTGCACGGCTTCGCCCTCGGCGGCGGCTTCGAGCTGGCGCTCGCCTGCGACGTGATCGTGGCCGACGCGACCGCCGTCGTCGGCCTGCCCGAGGTCTCCGTGGGCGTCATCCCCGGCGGCGGCGGTACGCAGCTCCTTCCGCGCCGGGTGGGCGCGGCCCGCGCCGCCGAGCTGGTCTTCACGGCCCGCCGGGTGGAGGCCGCCGAGGCCCGCGAGCTCGGTCTGGTGGACCTCCTGGCGGAGGACGCGCGCACGGAGGCCCTGGAGCTGGCCGGGCGGATCGCGGCGAACTCGCCGGTGGGCCTGCGCGCCGCGAAGAAGGCCATGCGGCTCGGCCAGGGACTGGACCTGCGGGCGGGCCTGGAGATCGAGGATGCGGCCTGGCGCTCGGTGGCCTTCTCGGGCGACCGGGCCGAGGGCGTGGCGGCCTTCAACGAGAAGCGGAAGCCGGAGTGGCCGGGGGAGTGAGCCGGCTCGCCCGGTACCGGTTCGCCCGGTACCGATCGGCCCGACGGGTCACTTTCCGTGACGTCCCGGAGGGGAAAACGGATCAAACCTCCCTAAGCTGGAGGAATGGGTGAGGACGGGCGGCTGCGGGCCGTAGTGGCGCTGGCGCAGGCGATGGCGGCGGCGCACACTCCACGGGAGTTCTGGCGGGCGGCTGCGCTCGGGGCCCGCGACGGGCTCGACGGGAGCTTCGCCGCGCTGTCCGTCTGGGAGCGGGACCACGGACGGCTCAAGGTCCTGGTGAACGCCGGCGAGCGGGCCGTGGGGGAGGAGGAGTTCCCGGACGCGGAGACGTACCCGGTCCACCAGTTCCCCGAGATCACCGAGTTCCTGCACGAGCGGTGGGCGGGCGGCGGCGAGCCCGACGCCTGGGTGGAGACCGCCGCCGACCCCGTGCCGACCGGCCGCGTGACCGGTCTGCGGCGGCGCGGCCGGGGCTGCTGCGTGGTCGCCCCGATCGTGCTCCACGGGCGGGCCTGGGGCGAGCTGTACGTGGCCAGGCCGCCCGAGGCGAAACCTTTCACCAGCGCGGACGCGAGCTTCGCGACCGTCCTCGCGGCGGTCGTCGCGGCGGGCATCGCCCAGGCCGAGCGCCTGGAGGAGGTCCGCAAGCTCGCCTTCACCGATCCCCTGACCGGCCTGGCCAACCGGCGGGCCGTCGACACCCGTCTGGACGAGGCCGTCGAGCGCTACCGCGCGGACGGCTCCGTGGTGAGCCTGGTGGTCTGCGACCTCAACGGCCTCAAGCGGGTCAACGACACCCACGGGCACGCGGTCGGCGACCGCCTCCTCGAACGCTTCGGCTCCGTCCTCTCCCGCTGCGGCGCCCGGCTCCCCGGCGCGCTCGCGGCCCGCCTCGGCGGCGACGAGTTCTGCCTCCTGACGGTCGGCCCGGCGGCGGACGAGGTGGTCGCGGTCGCCGAGGAGCTGTGCGTACGGGCGGCGGAGCTGGAACTGGGCGAGGGCGTGGCCTGCGGGGTGGCGTCCACGGGCGACCCCATCGGGCCCCTCAAGTCGGCCCGCCGCCTCTTCCGGCTCGCGGACGCCGCCCAGTACCAGGCCAAGGCGGGCCGCTCGGCGAAGCCGGTGGTGGCGGGGCGCGACGGCACGGTCGTGCGCCTCGCGGACGCGCCGCCGGGCGCCCGCGACCGCCGCCGCTTCCGCGACGCGCCGACGGTGGAACTGCCGGAGCCGGGGGCGACGGAGCCCGGACCACCGGACCCGGACCCGGGCCCCGACTCCGGCCCCGGTCCCGGCCCGGGGCGGGCCCCGGAGTCCCCCGGGCCCGTCGCGGCCTGGCCCGTGGAGCCCCCGGGCGAGGAGCCCACGGAAACGGCCCTCCGGCCCGAGGAGCCCCCGTCGGCGGACCGGTGAGCGGGCCGTACGGGGCCCGGCGGGTGACGGGCCCGGCCGTGGCGACCCGGCCCGGCGGGAACGGAAGCCGCACCGGCACCGGCACCGGCACCGGAGACGGGAGCGCCGGCACCGGCGGCGCCGAAAGCGAAGGTACCGGCGGCACCGGCACCGGAGACGGGAGCGGCGGCCCCGGCGGCACCGGAAGCGGAAGCGCCGGCGGCACCGGAAGCGGAAGCGCCGGCGGCACCGGCCCGGTAAGGGACGACCCCCGGCCGGGCCGGTGACGAGGTCCCCTAGTGACAGGTCGGTCTTCAATCCGTAGGGTGCTGAATATGGATATGCAGACAGTCGTCCTCGGCACGTCCGGCACGACCCCGCAGGACGTCGTCGACGTCGCCCGCCACGGCGCCCGCGTCGAGCTGTCGACCGAGGCCGTGCAGGCCCTCGCCGCCGCCCGGGAGGTCGTCGACGCCCTCGCCGCCAAGCCCGAGCCCGTCTACGGGGTCTCCACCGGCTTCGGGGCCCTCGCCACCCGGCACATCGGCCACGAGCTCCGCGCCCGGCTCCAGCGCAACATCGTGCGCTCGCACGCCGCCGGCATGGGCCCCCGCGTCGAGCGCGAGGTCGTGCGCGCCCTGATGTTCCTGCGCCTGAAGACCCTCGCCTCCGGCCGCACCGGCGTCCGCCCCGAGGTCGCCCGCACCATGGCCGACGTCCTCAACGCCGGCATCACCCCGGTCGTGCACGAGTACGGCTCCCTCGGCTGCTCCGGCGACCTCGCCCCGCTCTCCCACTGCGCCCTCGCGCTCATGGGCGAGGGCGACGCCGAGGGTCCCGACGGGCAGGTCCGCCCGGCCGGCGAGCTGCTCGCCGCGCACGGCATCGCGCCCGTCGAGCTCAAGGAGAAGGAGGGCCTCGCCCTCCTCAACGGCACCGACGGCATGCTGGGCATGCTGGTCATGGCCCTCGCCGACCTCGACACCCTCTACAAGTCGGCCGACGTCACCGCCGCGCTCTCCCTCGAAGCCCTCCTCGGCACCGAGAAGGTCCTCGAACCCGAGCTGCACGCCATCCGCCCCCACCCCGGCCAGGCCGCCTCCGCCGCCAACATGCTGGCCGTGCTCAAGGGCTCCGGACTCACCGGCCACTTCCAGGCCGGCGAGGCCCCCCGCGTCCAGGACGCCTACTCGATCCGCTGCGCCCCGCAGGTCGCCGGGGCCGGCCGCGACACCCTGGCCCACGCCCGGCTCGTCGCCGAGCGCGAGCTGGCCGCCGCCGTCGACAACCCGGTGGTCCTGCCGAACGGCGAGGTGCGCTCCAACGGCAACTTCCACGGCGCCCCCGTCGCGTACGTCCTCGACTTCCTCGCGATCGCCGCCGCCGACCTCGGCTCCATCGCCGAGCGCCGCACCGACCGGCTCCTCGACAAGAACCGCTCGCACGGCCTGCCGCCCTTCCTCGCCGAGGACGCCGGCGTCGACTCGGGCCTGATGATCGCCCAGTACACGCAGGCCGCCCTGGTCAGCGAGATGAAGCGGCTCGCCGTCCCGGCCTCCGCCGACTCCATCCCGTCCTCCGCGATGCAGGAGGACCACGTCTCCATGGGCTGGTCCGCCGCCCGCAAGCTGCGCACCGCGATCGGCAACCTCACCCGGATCATCGCCGTCGAGCTGTACGCCGCGACCCGGGGCGTCGAGCTCCGTGCGGGCCTCACCCCGGCCCCCGCCTCGCGGGCCGTCATCACCGCCCTGCGCGAGGCCGGCGTCCAGGGCCCCGGCCCGGACCGCTTCCTCGCCCCCGACCTGGCCGCCGCCGACGCCTTCGTGCGCGAGGGAAGGGTGGTCGCCGCCGTGGAGCCGGTCACCGGCCCGCTGGCGTAAGGGCGTTGGAGCGCGCGTGAGGGCCCCACCCCACCGGAGGTTTCCGGCGGGGGCGGGCCCTCACGCACAAGTACGCGACGGGGGAACGCGGTTCAGGAGGCCCGGCCCCGGCGGCGCATCGCCAGGACCACGAAGCTCGCGCCGACCGCCAGGAACGCCGTCCCGCCGAGCAGGTACGGCACCGTGTCCCGCTCCCCGGTCTCCGCGAGGCGCCCGTCGCGCGCGGCGGGACCGCTCCCGCCCACCCCGACCCGCACCCCACCGCCCCACTGGTCGGCGGCGTTCGCGGACGGTACGAACCACAGGGCGCACAGCAGCGTTCCGGCGACGGCGGCGGTCAGCAGGAGGCGACGGGCGGCGGACACGGAGATTTCGATCCTCCTTGCGGAAACCGTGAATCGGTCGGCGTGCCGATGCTAATGAACACAGCGGGTCGCGGGAAAGCCGAGGCCCTCCGGACCCCTACGCTCCGCACCATGAGCACTTCCGACACCACGCGTGACACCACGCGCTATGTACGCCTTCGCGTCGATGTGGTCCTGGAGATCGACGGACCGGCCGAACTGGCCGCGGCCGCCGAGGCCCGGATCGACGCCGACGAGTTCATGCCCGAGGAGGAGCGGACGCACGCCCGCGCCGCCGCGCGCGAGGACGGCGCCGAGGCCCTCGCGTACCTCGTCGAACCCTTCGACCTGATCCGCGACGTCCCCGGCATCGAGATGGTCCAGGCGTCCTGGAGCAGCGAGGAGATCGAGTACGACCCCGATGCGCTGGAATGGGACCTCGGGGAGGAAGATGGGGCGGAGGAAGACGAAGACGACCGCCCCTGAGGCCGGTGTCCTGCCCGCCCGCGGGCCCCGGGACACCGTCCCGGGGCCTTCCCGCGACACCGGGCGCCCGGTGGGGAACCGAACGCTCCGCCCGTGCGTGTCGATCAGTGGTGTTCCCCACAAACCGTACGGTTCCCGAACCGAACGGGTTGTCATGGGTAGGGAAGCAAGCGTGCACAGGGAATCGGCGACGATGGAGAAGCGTGTGATGACGGACGGCAAGCGCCGCAGGAGCCTGGCGGCCGCGGCTGCCCTGCTCAGCGGTGTGTTGGTGCTCTCGGCGTGCGACGACGGCGACAAGGGCGGCAGCGGCGCCTCCGGAACCGCGACCCCGCAGTCGCAGGAGCAGGTCGACGAGGCGGCGGCGCAGAAGACCTCCAAGGCCCGGATCACGATCTCGCCGGAGAACGGCGCGCAGAACGCCTCCATCAACAACGACGCCAAGGTCACCGTCGCCGACGGCAAGCTCACCGAGGTCGTCATGACCTCCGCCGAGGGCACGGCCGTCAAGGGCGAGATAGCGGCCGACGGCCTCAGCTGGAAGCCGACCGGCCCGCTCAAGCGCGCCACGGTCTACAGGATCACCGCCACCGCGGCGGACGCGGCCGGCCTGGAGGCCCACGAGAACTCCTCCTTCACCACCGTCTCGCAGGCCAACAGCTTCATCGGCAACTTCACGCCCGAGGACGGCTCGACCGTCGGCGTCGGCATGCCGGTCTCGATCAACTTCAACAAGGCGATCACCGACAAGAAGGCCGTCCAGAGCGGCATCACCGTCACCTCCAGCTCCGGCCAGGAGGTCGTCGGCCACTGGTTCAGCCCCCAGCGGATCGACTTCCGCCCCGACGCGTACTGGACCGAGGGCTCGACCGTCACGCTGAAGCTGGACCTCGACGGGGTCGAGGGCGCCGAGGGCGTCTACGGCGTCCAGCAGAAGACCGTCACCTTCAAGATCGGCCGCAACCAGGTCTCCACCGTCGACGTCGCCACCAAGACCATGACGGTCAAGCAGGACGGCAAGACGGTCAAGACCATCCCGATCTCCGCCGGCTCCCCGGAGAACCCGACCTACAACGGTCAGATGGTGATCTCTGAGAAGTTCAAGGAGACCCGGATGAACGGCGCCACCGTCGGCTTCACCGACGACGACGGCAAGGGCGAGTACGACATCAAGGACGTGCCGCACGCCATGCGCCTGTCCAGCTCGGGCACCTTCATCCACGGCAACTACTGGGGTCCGGACTCGATCTTCGGCTCCTCGAACACCAGCCACGGCTGCGTGGGCCTCAACGACGTCAAGGGCGCCGGCGACCCCAACCAGACGGCCGCCTGGTTCTACGACCACTCGCTCATCGGCGACGTCGTGATCGTCAAGAACTCCAAGGACAAGACGATCGCCCCCAGCAACGGCCTCAACGGCTGGAACATGAGCTGGTCGGAGTGGAAGGCCGGCTCGGCCCTCTAGCCCCTCCCGCACGCACCCGAAAGGGCCCCTCCACGAGGAGGGGCCCTTTTCGCGCGCGTGCGGCCCACGGCTGCGCGTGCTGCCGACCGCCGTACCGGGGCCCTTTTCGCGCGTCCGGACCTACCGCGCGTCCACGGGCTCGTCCACGCCCCACTGCGCGAGCAGCCGCAGCGCCTCCGCCGAGGGCGTGCCCGGCTCCGCGTGGTACGTCACGAGCACCAGGTCCGGATCGGCTCCGGACACCTTCAGCGTCTCGTACGACAGCTCCATCTCGCCCACCAGCGGATGCCGCATCCGCTTCGTGCCGTGTCCCTTGTCCGCCACGGTGTGCGCCGCCCACAGCGAGCGGAACTCCTCGCTCCGGACCGACAGCTCGCCCACGAGCGCCAGCAGCTGCGGATCGTCCGGGTAGCACCCCGCGTACAGCCGCAGCACGCTCACCACCTCGGTCGCCTTGCACTCCCAGTCGAGGTACAGGGACCGCGCGTTCGGGTCGAGGAAGACCATCCGGGCCATGTTCCGCTCGTGCGGCTCCCAGGCGGTGAAGTCGCCGAGCAGCGCCCGCGCCGTCCGGTTCCAGGCGAGCAGGTCGAGCCGGCGCCCCAGGACGACGGCGGGCACCCCGTCCATCGAGTCCAGCAGGTACGAGAGCCCCGGCCGCACCTGCTGGGGACGGGAGATCGCCGCCCGCTGCCGCTTCTTCACCGTCGGCTTCGCCAGGTGCGTCAGATGCGCCCGTTCGGTGTCGCTCAGGCGCAGCGCCCGCGCGATCGCGTCCAGGACCTCCATGGACACGTTGCGGCCGTTGCCCTGTTCGAGCCGGGTGTAGTACGCCACCGAGACCCCGGCCAGCTGCGCCAGCTCCTCGCGGCGCAGCCCCGGCACCCGCCGGTGCCGCCCGAACTCGGGCAGCCCCACGTCCTGCGGCTTCAGCCGGGCTCTGCGGGAGCGCAGGAATTCACTGAGTTCGGCACTGGGGTCCATCCGTCCCATTATCGCCGCCGGACCGGGTCGCCGGACGTACGTTCCTGACCCTGCCAGTGGTAGGCACGGCGGTCGTACGAAGAACAGGTGCCTGGGTGGCACCGGCGTTCCCGAGCAGGCTGGGGGCATGACCACGAACGTGACCACCGTCCCCGCCTACGCCGCCCCCGCCGCCCACGCCCCCCTCGAACGCACCACCGTGCCGCGCCGCCCGGTCGGCGAACACGACGTCCTCATCGAGATCAAGTACGCCGGGATCTGCCACTCCGACATCCACCAGGCGCGCGACGGCTGGGGCGAGGGCATCTACCCGATGGTCCCCGGCCACGAGATCGCCGGCGTCGTCGCCGCCACCGGCCCCGGCGTGACGAAGTTCCGGGTGGGCGACCGCGTCGGCGTCGGCTGCTTCGTCGACTCCTGCCGGGAGTGCGAGCACTGCCTGCGCGGCCTGGAGCAGTACTGCGTCACGGGCGGCACCGGCACGTACAACGCCCTCGACAAGAACGGCGAGCCGACCTACGGCGGCTACTCCACCCACATCGTCGTCGACGAGAACTACACCCTGCGCATCCCCGAGGGCATCGGCCTGGACGAGGCCGCCCCGCTGCTCTGCGCCGGCATCACCCTCTACTCGCCGCTCGCCCACTGGCAGGCCGGCCCCGGCAAGAAGGTCGCGATCGTCGGACTCGGCGGCCTCGGCCACATGGGCGTCAAGATCGCCCACGCGCTCGGCGCGGAGGTGACCGTCCTCAGCCAGTCCGAGAAGAAGCGGGAGGACGCCCTGAGGCTGGGCGCCGACCACTACCGCGCGACGAGCGACCCGGAGACCTTCACCGCCCTCGCCGGCACCTTCGACCTGGTGCTCTCCACCGTCTCGGCGCCGCTGGACTTCGACGCCTACCTGGGCCTGGTGCGCACGGACGGCGCCCTGGTGAACGTGGGCGCGCCCGAGGAGCCGGTCAAGATCGGCCTGTTCTCCCTGATCGGCGGCCGCAAGACCCTCGCCGGCTCGATGATCGGCTCCATCGCGGAGACGCAGGAGATGCTCGACTTCTGCGCCGCGCACGGCCTGGGCGCGGAGATCGAGGTGATCGCCGCGGACCGGATCAACGAGGCGTACGAGCGGGTGATCGCGAGCGACGTCCGCTACCGCTTCGTGATCGACGCGTCGACCATCTGACGCGCCCGCGTACGGCCGCCGGAACCTGACGGCCGGGGTATGACGTCCGGAGTAATCGACCCGTACGGCACGCCCCGGCACGCTGTCCCCATGACCGCATACGCCCTCGGAAACCTGCACCCGAAGCCCGTCCTCGACGAGGAGGTCTTCACGTACATGGAGCGCGTCCAGGCCACCCTGGACCCCTACGGCGGCCGCTTCCTCGTCCACGGCGCCCCCACCCGCGAGGTCCCGGAGGGCACCTGGCCCGGCGCCCTCGTGGTCATCGCCTTCCCGACCTACGAGAACGCCCGCGCCTGGTACGCCTCCGCCCCCTACCAGGCCCTGATCCCCCTCCGCACCCGCCACATGGCGGGCGACGTCCTCCTGATCGACGGGGTCCCGGAGGACTACGACCCGGCGACGACGGCGGCCGCGCTGAGGGCGGCGGTGGGGTGACGGGGGCGGCGGGGGCACCGCGCGGGCGTCACTCCGCCTTCGCCACCCCGATCGGGCACGAGACGCCCGTGCCGCCGATGCCGCAGTAGCCCGCCGGGTTCTTGTCCAGGTACTGCTGGTGGTACGCCTCCGCCGGGTAGAACGGGCGGTCGGCGGCCGGCAGGACGTGGGTGGTGATCTCGCCGTGGCCGGAGGCCGTCAGGACCTTCTGGTAGGTCTCGCGGGAGGCCTCGGCGGCCGCCGCCTGGGCGGGGGAGTGGGTGTAGAGCGCCGAGCGGTACTGGGTGCCCACGTCGTTGCCCTGGCGGAAGCCCTGCGTCGGGTCGTGGGACTCCCAGAACAGCTTCAGGAGCGTCTCGTACGAGACCTTCGACGGGTCGAAGACCACCCGGACGACCTCCGTGTGGCCGGTCAGGCCCGAGCACACCTCCTCGTAGGAGGGGTTCCGCGTGTAGCCGCCCTGGTAGCCGACGAGGGTCGTCCAGACGCCCTCGGTCTGCCAGAACTTGCGCTCGGCGCCCCAGAAGCAGCCCAGGGCGAAGTCGGCGACCTCCAGGCCCTCCGGGTACGGGCCGACGAGCGGGTTGCCGAGGACCGTGTGGCGCGCGGGCACGGAGAACTCCGGCTCGGCGCGGCCGGGCAGGGCCTGCTCGGGGGTGGGGAGGACGGGGGTGCGGGACAGGAACATGCTGCATCTCTCCTCGACGGTCGTCGGCAGTCCGCACAACAAGGGAGGGGACGCCGGGATTCCCCCGCCCGTCCGCCCGTCGGGCCGTCAGCGCGGCAGCGTCAGCGGGCTGCCGCCGTTCGCCTCGTATCCCGCCACCGCCAGGTTCCGGAAGACCGTGTACTCCGCCGCCGGGTCCGCGCTCAGCGTCCACGGCACCGCGCCCACGTGCCCGTCCACCTTCACCAGCTGGTGCATGGCCTCCGCCCAGCGCTCGCCCCGCACCAGGAACCAGACCAGCAGATGGCGCACGTGCGCCAGCATCGGGTCGTCCGGGCGGGCCGAGTGCACCGCGTACAGCGCGCCCTCCACCGCCTTCGACACCACCTGCGTACGGAAGAAGTCCTGCACCAGGACCACGTCCGGCACGTGCTCGTACACCGCGAACAGCGGCAGCGCGGCGAGCAGCGAGCCGCGCGGGGCGCGCGCCGCGGCCGTCGTCGCGAAGTGGTCGGCCTCCTCGCGCGAACCGTGCCACTTCTCGCACCAGTAGTGCAGCGCCGCCAGGTGCGCCCCCATGTGCGCGGGCGCCCGGTCGATCACCTTCGCCCACACCTGGTCGAACTGTTCGGGCCCGTAGCCCAGGCCGCGCGCCACCGCCAGCTGCGTGATGTACGGGACGGGGTCGCCCGGGGCGAGCAGCGCCGCCTCCTCGGTGACCTTCAGCGCCTCCTCCAGGATGATCCGGAAGTCGTCGCTCCCGGCCGCCGAGGACCGCCACGCCTGCTGCACCAGGAACTCGGCGTGCACCGCCGCCCCGCCCGGGTCCTTCGGCGCGTCCGCCCGCCAGGCCCGCAGCCACGCCCCGCCGACGCCCGGCCTCTCCCGGAGCTCCAGGGAGGCCGCGCCCGCGAACGCCTGCACGCGCTGCCAGCGCACCTCGCCGTCCTTGCCGGTCCCGGCGAGCAGCTGCGAGGCCGCCTTCCAGTCCTGGGTGGCCTGCACGACGTTCAGCACGTCGAGCAGGTCCTCGTCGGCCCCCGGCAGCCGCACGTCCTGGTCCTCCTGCGGCACGAATCCGTACGCCGCCGGGTCCGCCGCGTCGGGCGATCCCGGCGCGGCCAGCCGGATGCCGCCGCCCCGGCGGCGCAGCAGGTAGGGGCCGAGGACGCCGAACAGCAGCCCGAGCGCGATGAGGAACCAGAGAATCTCCATGCGTCCATTGTCCAGGACACCCCATGAGACGAACGCGGCGCCGGAGGTCCCGCGGCACTACGCTCCTGGACATGAGCGACCAGCACATCCACCAGAGCTTCGAGACCCGCGCGATCCACGCGGGCAACACCGCCGACCCGCTGACCGGCGCGGTCGTCCCGCCCATCTACCAGGTGTCCACGTACAAGCAGGACGGCGTGGGCGGGCTGCGCGGCGGTTACGAGTACAGCCGCAGCGCCAACCCGACCCGTACCGCCCTGGAGGAGAACCTGGCGGCCCTGGAGGGCGGCCGGCGCGGCCTCGCCTTCGCCTCCGGCCTCGCCGCCGAGGACTGCCTGCTGCGCGCGCTGCTGGTCCCCGGCGACCACGTCGTCATCCCGAACGACGCCTACGGCGGCACCTTCCGGCTCTTCGCCAAGGTCGTGGAGCGCTGGGGCGTGGACTTCTCGGTCGCGGACACCTCCGACGTCGCCGCCGTGCGGGACGCGATCAACGACCGCACGAAGCTGGTCTGGGTCGAGACCCCCTCGAACCCGCTCCTCGGCATCACCGACATCGAGGCCGTCGCGGGCGTGGCCCGCCAGGCCGGCGTGAAGCTCGTCGTGGACAACACCTTCGCCTCGCCCTACCTCCAGCAGCCGCTGGCGCTCGGCGCGGACGTCGTGGTGCACTCGCTCACCAAGTACATGGGCGGCCACTCGGACGTCGTCGGCGGCGCCCTGGTGACGGCCGACGCGGCCCTCGGCGAGGAGCTGGCGTACCACCAGAACGCGATGGGCGCGGTCGCCGGACCGTTCGACTCGTGGATCGTGCTGCGCGGCATCAAGACCCTCGCCGTGCGCATGGACCGGCACAGCGAGAACGCCGAGAAGGTCACCGAGATGCTGACCCAGCACCCGAAGGTGACCCAGGTCCTCTACCCGGGCCTCCCGGAGCACCCGGGCCACGAGATCGCCGCCAAGCAGATGCGGTCCTTCGGCGGCATGATCTCCTTCCGCGTGCAGGGCGGCGAGGAGGCGGCCGTCGAGGTCTGCAACCGCGCGAAGCTCTTCACCCTCGGCGAGTCCCTGGGCGGCGTCGAGTCCCTCATCGAGCACCCGGGCCGCATGACCCACGCGAGCGTCGCGGGCTCCGCCCTGGAGGTCCCGGCCGACCTCGTCCGCCTCTCGGTGGGCATCGAGAACGCCGACGACCTGCTCGCGGACCTGCGGCAGGCGCTGGGCTAGAGGGGGGTCCGGAACGGCCGGGCGGGACCTCGAACGGTCCCGCCCGGCCGTTCCCCGGCTCAGGCCGGGACCTTCTCGTCCTCCAGCTCCGCGCGGACCATGGCCCGCAGTTCGGGAGTGTCCTCGTGGCCGTGGACGGAGACCGCGTGCTCGGCGGCGGCCCGCACCACTTCCTCCTCCTCACCGGTGATGGTGAGGGTGCAGTTCATGACGCTCGGCGTCCTGCGGCAGTCGGCGACTTTCCTGGTCATGACAGCCTCCTCGGCACCTCGTACGAGTGCCGTCCCCCTCCAGCCTAGGACCGCACCCGCCGGGCTTCGAGCGGCGGCGGGCGGTCAGGAGGAGGCCGGGGACGGCTCGCCCTCGGGAGCCGTACCGGGAACGGTCCCGCCCGTGCCCCCCGACTCCGCCGGCGCGTGCCCCGTGTGGGCCGACTGGCGTGCGGACAGGGCGGTGTTGAAGCGGGTGAGCAGGGTGCAGAAGGCCTCCCGCTCCTCCGGCGTCCAGCCCTCCGTGACCTCCACCATCAACTGGCGGCGCGAGGCGCGGACCTCCTCCAGGCGCGCGAGTCCGCGCTGCGAGAGCTGGAGGACGACCGCCCGCCCGTCCTCCGGGTGCGAGGTGCGCTTCACCAGGCCGGTGTCCACGAGTGGGGCGACCTGGCGGGTGACCGTCGACGAGTCGATGCCCATGCCCGCCGCGAGCGCCTTGACGCCCATCGGGCCTTCCTGGTCGAGCCGGTTGAGGAGCAGGTAAGCGGCCCGGTCCATGGAGTTGCGGAGCTGGCCGGTCCCGCCGAGGCGGGTCTGCTCGGCCCGGCGGGCGAAGACGGCCACCTGGTGCTGGAGGGCGTCGAGGAGACCGGGGTCGAGAGCGGTCGTCATGTCCTGGGACGGGGGCATGGCTGTGGGTCTCTCTCGTGCGGGAGCGGTCGGACGGTGGGGGACAGAGTACGCGGACCCGGCGGGGTCCGTACCGGGCCCGTCCAAACCCGTTCGGACACCCGCCCGCCGGGCGGTCGGCAGGGCTGTGAGCTGCGAGACTTGCTGTCATGAGCTTCCGTACATCACGCCCCTTGCACCGGCTGATGCTCGACGACGTGCGCGGTGCGCAGAAGATGCTGTCCGGGGTGGCCCGCGTGACGGCGGTGGAGGGCAGCCGGCACCTGTCCTCCCTGGTGGGGGCGCCGGTGCACCTCAAGTGCGAGAACCTCCAGCGGACCGGCTCCTTCAAACTGCGCGGGGCGTACGTGCGGATCGCCGGGCTGCGGCCCGAGGAGAAGGCCGCCGGGGTCGTCGCCGCCTCCGCCGGCAACCACGCGCAGGGCGTCGCGCTCGCCTCCAAGCTGCTCGGCGTGCGCGCCACCGTCTTCATGCCGGCCGGCGCCCCGCTGCCGAAGGTCGCGGCGACCCGGGAGTACGGTGCCGAGGTCCGCCTCCAGGGGCAGGTCGTGGACGAGACCCTCGCGGCGGCGGAGCAGTACGCGCGGGAGACCGGCGCCGTCCTCATCCACCCCTTCGACCACCCCGACGTCATCGTCGGACAGGGCACGGTCGGCCTGGAGATCCTGGAGCAGTGCCCCGAGGTCCGCACGATCGTGGTCGGCGTCGGCGGCGGCGGTCTCGTGGCCGGCATCGGTCTCGCGGTGAAGTCGCTGCGCCCGGACGTGAGGGTGATCGGCGTGCAGGCCGAGGGCGCCGCCGCCTATCCGCCCTCGCTGGCCGCCGGGCACCCGGTGGTCGTCGAGTCGCCGGTCACGATGGCCGACGGCATCAGGGTGGGCCGCCCCGGCGACGTGCCGTTCGACCTGGTCAGGGAGTACGTGGACGAGGTCCGCACGGTCTCCGAGGACGCGCTCTCCTCCGCCCTGCTGCTCTGCCTGGAGCGCGCCAAACTGGTCGTGGAACCGGCCGGCGCCAGCCCGGTCGCGGCCCTGCTCTCCGACCCGGGGTCCTTCCGGGGCCCGGTGGTCGCGGTCCTCTCCGGCGGCAATGTCGACCCGCTCCTCCTCCAGCGCGTGCTGCGGCACGGCATGGCCGCCGGGGGCCGCTACCTGAGCCTGCGGCTGCGCGTGACGGACCGGCCGGGGGTGCTCGCCTCGCTCCTCGCGGCCCTGACGGTGGTCGACGCCAACGTCCTGGACGTCAGCCACGTACGGACCGACCCGAGGCTCGGTCTGACCGAGGCGGAGGTCGAGCTCCACCTGGAGACGAAGGGCCCGGAGCACTGCCGGGAGGTGACGGAGGCGCTGCGGGACGCGGGCTACACGGTCCTCGGCTGACCCTCGTACGCCCGTGGCTCCGTACGCCCCGGACCCCGCCCCGGCCCCGGCCACCGCCGCACCCCCTCTGACCTCGGCTTGTGGCGCGAGTCACAAATTCACTGGGCGCGGGCCGTCCCCGAAACCTAGGATCGGTGGGAAAAAGTCCCGATCCATGGGGAGTAACCCACATGCCAGGCGCGATCTACGCCGAAGGTCTGGTGAAGACCTTCGGTGACGTACGAGCTCTGGACGGGGTGGACCTCGACGTGCCCGAGGGCACCGTCCTGGGTCTGCTCGGCCCGAACGGCGCGGGGAAGACCACCACCGTGCGCGTGCTGACGACCCTCCTGCGGCCCGACAGCGGACGGGCCGTCGTCGCCGGGATCGACGTCCTCGCGCACCCCAACGAGGTGCGCCGCTCGATCGGCCTCTCCGGCCAGTTCGCGGCCGTCGACGAGTACCTGACCGGCCGCGAGAACCTCCAGATGGTCGGGCAGCTCTACCAGATGAAGGCGAAGGCGGCGAAGGAGCGGGCGGGCGAGCTGCTCGACCGGTTCCACCTCGCCGAGGCCGCCGACCGCCCCGCCAAGACGTACTCGGGCGGCATGCGCCGCCGCCTGGACCTCGCGGCCGCCCTCGTGGTCTCCCCGCCGGTCATGTTCATGGACGAGCCGACCACCGGCCTCGACCCGCGCAACCGGCAGGAGCTCTGGGAGGTCATCAAGGAGCTGGTCGCCGGCGGTACGACCCTGCTGCTCACCACCCAGTACCTGGAGGAGGCCGACCACCTCGCCCACGACATCTGCGTGGTCGACCACGGCCGGGTCATCGCGCGCGGCACCTCCGACCAGCTCAAGGCCCGGACGGGCGGCGAGCGCGTCGAGGTCGTGGTCCGCGAGCGGGAGATGCTCACCGGCGCCCGGGAGGTCCTCGGCCGCTACGGCGCCGAGCGGGCCGGGGGCGCCGGCCGCGGCGAGGTCTCCGTCGAGGAGCACACCCGCATGCTGACCGTCCCCGTCACCGGCGGCGCCAAGCTGCTCGCCGAGGTCATCCGCGACCTGGACGCCGTCGGCGTCGAGATCGACGACATCGGCCTGCGCCGCCCCACCCTCGACGACGTCTTCATCTCCCTCACCGGCCACGCGGCCGAGCAGGAGGAGACGGAGGAGGACGGCGCCGGGGGCCGGCAGGGCGGCCGGGGCCGCAAGCACCGCACGAAGGCGGCCAAGAGTACGGAGGACGCCGGGGCCTCCGGGTCCGCCGAGGACGCGAAGGAGGAGGCGAAGTGAGCACCGTGACCACCGGGGCCCCGACCCGGGCCCCACGGCCGCGCGGAGGCGTCGCCCAGTCCCTCGGCGACTCCCTCGTCGTCGCCAAGCGCAATCTGATCCGGATGACCCGGATCCCCGAGATGATCCTCTTCGGGGTCATCCAGCCGGTGATGTTCGTGGTGCTCTTCACGTACGTCTTCGGCGGCTCCATGGCGATCGGCGGCACCCTCGACCCCGACGTCTACCGGGACTTCCTGATGGCGGGCATCTTCGCGCAGACCGTCACCTTCGCCACGGCGGGCTCGGCGGCCGGCATCGCCGACGACATGCAGAAGGGGATCATCGACCGCTTCCGCTCCCTGCCGATGGCGCGGGGCGCCGTCCTCACCGGCCGCACCGTCGCCGACCTCGTGCAGACCTCCGTCACGCTGGTCGTCCTCGCGGTCGTCGCGCTCCTCGTGGGCTGGCGCACCGGCTCCGCCGAGCCGACCAACGCCGGCAAGGTCCTGGGCGGCTTCGCCCTGCTGCTCCTCCTCGGGTACGCCTTCACCTGGATCGGGGCCCTGATCGGCCTCTCGGTCCGCACCCCGGAGGCCGCCACCTCGGGCGGCATCATCTGGCTCTTCCCGGTCACGTTCATCTCGAACGCGTTCGTGGACTCGGACCAGATGACGCCCTGGCTGCGGCACATCGCCGAGTGGAACCCGTTCAGCGCCACCGTGCAGGCCTGCCGGGAGCTGTTCGGCAACCCCGGCGTCTCGACCTCGGACGCCTGGCCGATGCAGCACCCGGTCTGGGCCTCGGTCATCTGGTCGGTCCTGATCATCGCCCTCTTCCGGACCCTCGCGGTCCGCAAGTACCGCTCGGCGGCGTCCTGACCCCCCGGGCCCGTAGGGGCCCGGGGACACCGGATCAGGGCAGGTAGCCCGAGACGACGAGGCCGCCGGGGAGCGCCAGGAAGGCGGCGCCCCCGGCGACCAGCGGCTCCCCGGCTACCTCGGCGGTGAAGCCGGGGGGCAGGCTGAGCCGGTAGGACGCGTACTCCCGCTCGCCGGTGGACAGGAAGGGGCCGGCGGCCGGATAGGTCCGGATCTCGTCCTCGCTCGTGGTCACGACCCGGTCGCCCGCCAGGTGGACGCGGTCGGCGGAGGTGTCCGCCACTCGCCACCGCTCCCGGCCGCTCGCCAGGTCGTACGCGAAGAGCGTGCCCTGCGCGTCGACGACGGCGACGAGCCCGGCGGCGTTCACCGCGGGGCCGGCCGCGACCTCGGAGCCCAGGGTCCGCACCGTCCGGAGCGTCCGCGGGTCGAGGACTCCGACGGCGCCGTCCTGCCGGGTGGAGCAGAGCACGGTGCCGCTCTTCTCGTGGACGACGAAGCCGCCGCAGTACTCCGTCCCGCGCGCCGTCTCCTTCCCGGTGGCGGCGTCCAGGGACACCGGCGTCGCGCCCACCGGGACGAGCACCCGCCCGGCTCCCGCGACCGGCTGCTCCGGCAGGCCGTCGAGCGGGGAGCGCCACAGCTCCTTCCCGTCGCGCAGGCGCACGGCCGTGACCAGGCCGGTGCGCTCGTCGCGCACGTTGACGTACGTGGAGTAGAGGACCCCCTCCCGCAGGTCGGTGCCCTTCACGGCCCAGTCGTCCCCGGGCCGGGGGACGCGCCGCCGCTCCTTCCCGTCCGCGAGCCCGTACGCGACGATCCCGTCGGGCCCCGTCACGTACGCCGTGTCGCCGACGACCGCCGGGTACTGCGGCGCGCTGCGCAGCCCTTCGCCCCGGCCCGGCACCTTCCACAGCTCCTTGCCGTCCGCCGCGCCCAGGGCGGTGACCGCGCCGCCGTTCCCCGGGCAGACCAGGACCTCCGGGGAGAGCGCGCAGGCGCCGCCGTCCGGCTCCCCCTCGGCCCGCCAGGGCGACCAGCCGGCCGGGCGGGAGGCCCGGTCCGTACCGGCCGCGCCGAAGTCGCCGGTCCGGCCCGTGCCGCCGTACGGCAGGACGACCCGGCTCAGCGAGGCGGGGGCCGGGGCCGGGGTCGAGCCCGGGGACGCCGACGCGGCCGACGCGCCGGCGGAGGGCCCGCCGGACGCCCCCGGGCCGCCCTCCTGCCCGCCCGTCCGGTTCAGGAGCACCGCGCCCGCCGTCGCCAGGACGGCCACCGCCACCGCGCCCGCCACCAGGGCGCCCCGGCGGCGCGGCCGGCCCGCCGGAGCGGCGGCCGGGACCGCCGGCCGGCCGGTCACTGCCGTGGGGGAGTACGGCACCACGGGACCGAGCGTCGGCAGGTCCGCCACGCCCGCGCCCGAGGCCGCCGCCTCCCCGGCCGCCCGGGCCGCCTCCCGGCACTCCGCGACCAGCGAGAGGACCCCGCCCGGCCACGGGAAGGCCTCCGGAGCGCCCCCGCCGCCCCCTTCGCCGCCGGGGCCGCCGAGGAGCGCCGCCAGCTCCGCCGCCGGGGGCCGCTCCGCCGGGTCGAGCCGCAGACAGCGTTCCAGTACGGGCCGCAACTCCCCCGGAACACCGTCCAGTTCGGCCTCCGCCCGGCTGATCCGGTAGATCACGGCGGCCATCTCGTCGTCGTGGAACGGCCCCCGGCCGCTCGCCGCGAACGCGAGCACCGCCCCCAGGCAGAACACGTCCGACGCGGGCACCACCGCCCGGCTCCCCACCAGGTGCTCCGGCGACATGAACCCCGGCGAGCCCACCACCAGACCGGTCGACGTCAGCGCCGTCGCCTCGAAGGCCTGGGCGATCCCGAAGTCGATCAGCTTCGGCCCGGCCGCGCCGAGCAGCACGTTCGCCGGCTTCAGGTCCCGGTGCAGCACCTTCACGCCGTGCACGGCCGCCAGGGACCGGGCGAGCGCCGCCCCCAGGGCCCGCACGGCCCCGACGGGCAGCGGACCGGTCCGTACGACGGCCTCCGCGAGCGAGGGGCCCGGCACGTACTCGGTCGCCAGCCACGGCGAGGGCGCGTCCGGGCCGGCGTCCACCAGCCGCGCCACCCCCGGCCCGTCCACGGTCCGCGCCGCCGCGATCTCCCGCCGGAACCGGGTCCGGAAGTCCTCGTCGACCTCCAGGTCCTCCCGCACGGTCTTCACCGCCACCATCCGGTGCGGATCGGCCGTCGGGGCGTCCGCGCGGCAGGCGAGGTGCACCTCGCCCATGCCGCCCGCGCCGAGCCGGGCGAGCAGCCGGTACGGGCCGACGAACCGGGGCGGCCGCCCCTGGGGCAGGACTTCCAGCAAGGGACTCACTCCTTCTCTTCGGCGGCCGAGCCGGCGGCCCGGCCGGCCGCCCCGTCGGGGGCCGTGCCGAGGGCCTCGCGGGGAAGCCCGACGGAGACGACGACCCCGGTGTCGTACACGACGTGGGCCACCCCGCCCAGCGGCAGCACCAGCGGCGGCCGGATCTCCCGGCCCAGATGGGTCCCGCCCGAGCGGTCGTACTCCTCCTCCGCACGCGGGCCGGGCGCCCCCGGCACCGGCACGACCCGCTCCTTCCCGGGCCTGCCGTCCTCGCCGATCGGCACCACCCGCAGGGCCGAGTAGTCCGCGTACACCAGCGCGCTCCCCGTGATCAGCGGAGGGGAGACGAGCTGCCGCCGCCCGTCCGCCGCGAGCGGAGGGATCGGGTAGTGGCCGAGGCGCCCGCCGGTGGCCGGGTCCAGGACGTACACCCCGTCGTGCGCGCCCGTGTCCCTCCTGTCCACCCAGCGCGCGGGGCCCGCGTCGAGGACGACGGCGGCGCGGTCGGAGACGGCGGTCGGCCAGGCGCCCGACTCCGCGACCGCGGCGGGCACCGCGAGCCGCCCCGTCCCGGCGGCCGCGAGCGTCACGGCGTCCAGGCGGTGGAGCACGAGCGGGGCGTCGTTCGCCGCGTCGAGCGGCGCGCAGTACGCGTACCGGCCCCGGACGAGCAGGGCGTCGCACTCCTTCGCCTCCGGCGGCACCTGGCCGCGCTGGTCGCCGGTCTTCGCGTCGTACGCCACGAAACCGGCGTCGCTCATCGCGTACACCAGCCCGTTCGCGGCGGCGACCGGCTCGAAGTCGCGGAAGTCCACCCGCGCGAGGTCGGCGTTGGTGAGCGCCTTGGACCACAGCTCGCGCCCGTCGGCCAGGGCGAAGGCCGCCATCCGGCCGCCGGCGTCGTCGCCGGTCGGCACGAAGACCGTGCCGTCGGCCACGACGGGCCGGGTCGCGAGCCCGCCCCCGGACGGGCCCTGCTTCTCCCAGCGCACCGCGCCGCTGCGGGCGTCCCGGACCTGGAGGCGTCCGCCGGAGAGCAGGACGGCGTACGGGCCGTGGACGGCGGGCACGGCGGTGCCGCCCGCGACGAAGACGCCGCCGGTGGGGCCGATGAAGCTCTGGTCGTCGCGCGGGTCCTCGACCAGGTCGGCGGCCCACAGCCGCTTCCCGCCCGCCGGGTCCAGCGCCTCGTACCGGCCGTCCGTCGTCCGGCAGACGAGCGCCGCCTCGCCGGCCGAGCAGCCGAACGCCGGCGCGCCCAGCTCCGCCCGCCAGGGCTTCCACCCGGCCGGGCGCTGGGCCGCGTTCTGCGCGACGAACCCGGACCCGTCGGCCGGGCCCCGGTCGTCGACGCCCGGCACCCGGGGCCCGGCGGCCTTCACGGGCGCCTCGCCCTTCCCGCCGCCCCCCCCGCCGTCGCCGCCCTCCGGCCACAACAGGTACGCGCCGGTGCCGCCGGCCGCGACCACCAGGGCCAGGGCGGCGGCGAGCAGCCGCCCCCGGCGCGGCCGGTCGCGGCCGGCGGGCACGGTGGGCGGGGACGGGGAGTGCGGGGCCCCGGGGAAGGCGCCGGGGGCGAGCGTCGGTACGGAGTGGAGGCCCGGGACGTCCGGCACGACGACGGGGCCGAACCCGGCCGGCGCCTCCAGGAGCGGCCCGCCCGACGCCACGAGCTGCGCCAGCTCCCTGCCGTACTCCCCGATGTGCTCCCGCACGCCCTCCGGCCACGGGAAGGCCTTCGCGGGGGCCGGCCCGAGCAGCTCCGCGAGCCGCTCCGGGGACGGCCGGGCCGCCGGGTCCGCGGCCAGGCAGGCGGCGAGCGTCCCGCGCAGCTCCTCCGGCACCCGGGACAGGTCGGCCTCGGCCTGCGAGACCCGGTAGAGGACGGCCGCGAGGGGGCCGTCGCCGAAGGGGTCCTCGCCGGTCGCCGCGTAGCAGAGCAGCGAGCCGAGGCAGAAGACGTCGGAGGCGGCCGTGACGCGCCGGGCCCCGGCCACGTGCTCGGGGGACATGAAGGAGGGCGTGCCGACCATCACGCCGGTGGCGGTCATGGTGGTGGCGGTGCTGCTGCGGGCGATCCCGAAGTCGATGAGGCGGGGGCCGTCGACGGAGAGCATGACGTTCCCCGGCTTGAGGTCCCGGTGCAGCACCCCGGTCCGGTGCAGGTCGGCCAGGGCGCGGGCGATCCCGGCGCCGAGCGCGCGCACGGTGGCGACGGGCAGCGCCCCGCCGCGCCGCACCGCCTGCGAGAGGCTGGGCCCGGGGACGTACTCGGTCGCCAGCCAGGGCGTCCCGGCGTCGGCGTCCCCGCCGACGGGCGCGGCGGCGTACGGACTGTCGACCAGCGAGGCGACCTTGATCTCCCGCCGGAACCGGTCCCGGAAGGCGGGCTCCCCGGCGACGTCGCGCCGCACGGTCTTGACGGCGACGAAGACGCCCTGGACGGGGGCGGCGGGCCCGCCACCGCCGCCCGGTCCCGGTCCCGATCCGGGGCCCGGTCCCGGTCCCGGGGAGGTCTCCCGGAGCCCCGCCCCCCGGGCGAGGAACACCTCACCCATGCCCCCGGCCCCGAGCCGTGCGAGGACCTCGTACGGTCCGATCCGGCGCGGCGCGTCCGCGCGCAGCGGTCCCAGCATCTCGTCGCCCCCCTGTGACGTGACGTCAGCGCGGCCTCATCGTACGTAGGCGCGCGCACGACGGAGGGCCGGACCCCGCGAGGTCCGGCCCTCCGTGGAGAAGCGGGGGTCTCAGCCGGTGTACGGCTTCGCGCTGAGGATCTTCACCGTGGCCTTCTTGCCGTTCGGCAGCTCGTACTCGGCGTCGTCACCGGCCTTCTTGCCGTTGACGCCGACGCCCAGCGGGGACTGCGGCGAGTAGGTCTCGATGTCACCGCTCGCGTACTCGCGGGAGGCCAGGAGGAAGGTCAGGGTGTCGTCCTCGTCGCCGTCGAAGGCGATCGTGACGACCATGCCGGGCTCGACGACGCCGTCGTCCGCCGGGGCCTCGCCCACCTTCGCGTGCTGGAGCAGCTGGGTGAGCTGACGGACCCGGAGCTCCTGCTTACCCTGCTCCTCCTTGGCCGCGTGGTACCCGCCGTTCTCGCGCAGATCGCCCTCTTCGCGTGCGGCGGCGATCTTGGCGGCGATCTCGGTACGCGCGGGACCAGACAGGTACTCAAGCTCGTCCTTGAGCTTGTTGTACGCCTCCTGGGTGAGCCAGGTGACGTTGTCGCTGGTCTGGGTCACAGGTGCTCCTCGTAGGTACTGGGAATACAAAGCATCGCCCTACACGGGAATGCTGTGCTGTCCCGGGTGGGCGAAACCACGAGCCTAACAATGAGTGGCGGAAAGCGGGAGGACATAAACCACGGAATGGCGTCACCCCAGGTCACCGCGGTGACCCGCCGGGACTCGTCACCGAGTCCCTACCCACCGCTACCGGGTCGTACACCCGATCAGTTCGGCGCTCGTCGCGCGGGCGGTGGTGCGCAGGGAGAAGACCTGGTCGACCCGGCCGGCGGGGTCGTCGACCCGCACGTCCTTGCGGGCCACCTCGGTCCCGTCCTCGGCGCGCGAGCGCAGCGTGCAGACGCCCGCGACGCCCTCGTCCTTGCGGATCTCCAGGTGCACCTGGACCTCGGTGGCGCTCACCACGTCGAACTTGATCATCTCGGCGCTGATCCTGCTGTCGACCACGTAGTACCAGCCGAACCAGCCGAGCAGGCCGAGGAAGAGGACCCCGAGGACCGACCCGACGATCTTGAGCTTGCGGTCGGCCCGCTCGTCCGCGGAGCGCCCGTAGCGCCCCTCGGGAAGCTGCTCTCGCACCGCGCTCATGATCGATCCTCTCGAAGCCGGGGGCGGCGGAATTTTCGACCCCCCGATTCCGTCACTATAGAGACCCCCCTCCACGACCAATCACTGAGGATCGAGTCTTGACTGACCAGCTGCGACTGATGGCCGTGCACGCCCACCCCGACGACGAGTCGAGCAAGGGCGCGGCCACGATGGCCAAGTACGTGTCCGAGGGGGTGGACGTCCTGGTGGTGACGTGCACGGGCGGCGAGCGCGGCTCGGTCCTCAACCCCAAGCTCCAGGGCGACCCCGAGATCGAGGCGAACATCCACGAGGTGCGCCGCAAGGAGATGGACCGGGCCCGCGAGATCCTCGGCGTCTCCCAGGAGTGGCTGGGCTTCGTCGACTCGGGCCTGCCCGAGGGCGACCCGCTGCCCCCGCTCCCCGAGGGCTGCTTCGCCCTCCAGGACGTCGACGAGGCGGCCGGCCGACTGGTCCGCAGCATCCGCTCCTTCCGTCCGCAGGTCATCACGACCTACGACGAGAACGGCGGCTACCCGCACCCCGACCACATCATGACCCACAAGATCACGATGGTGGCCTTCGACGGCGCGGGCGACCCCGAGGCGTTCCCGGAGGACGAGTTCGGCCCGGTCTGGCAGCCCCTGAAGCTCTACTACAACCAGGGCTTCAACCGCCCCCGCACCGAGGCCCTGCACCAGGCGCTCCTCGACCAGGGCCTGGAGTCCCCGTACGGGGAGTGGCTGGAGCGCTGGAAGGAGTTCGAGCGCAAGGAGCGGACCCTGACCACCTTCGTGCCCTGCGCCGACTTCTTCGAGACCCGGGACCGGGCGCTGATCGCCCACGCCACGCAGATCGACCCCGACGGCGGCTGGTTCCGCGTCCCCATGGAGATCCAGAAGAAGGTCTGGCCGACGGAGGAGTACGAGCTCAGCAAGGCGCTGGTGCCGACCTCCCTCCCCGAGGAAGATCTCTTCGCGGGCATCCGCGACAATGCCTGACATGAGCGCACACCTGGCACTGACCCAGCTTGTCCCCTTCGCCGCCGAAGAGCTGGACAAGAACAAGGTGACCCCCGGCGTCCTCGGCTTCGTCGTCTTCGCGGTCATGGCCCTGGCGGTCTGGATGCTGATGAAGTCGATGAACCGCCACATGGGCCGGGTCTCCTTCGAGGAGGCCCCGGACCCGGCGGCGCCGGCGGCTGTACCGGCGGAGAACTCGAAGAAGTAGCCCCCGCGGGCCGGGCCGCAGAGAACCGGCTCCCGGCCGGGCCCGCCGGGAGACGGCGCTCCCGGACCACGGGCCCCCGCCCTCCGGGCCGTACCCCAGGGGTACGGCCCGGAGGGCGCCCGCGCGTCCGGACGCGCGCGGGGAGTGACCGCCGGTGTCTCTTCCCGTACGGGGCCGGTCTCCGTCCGTACGAGCGGTCCGCGTGCGCGTACGGGTGGTTCGCCCGCCCGGTACCTTCGCGCCGGCGACCGGCAGGCGGTACGGATCGGGGCGAGGCCCCGACGGGGGCCGGGCCCGCGCCTCCTCGACGCTCCCCGGGCCCGCCGCCCGGGTGCCGGAGGTCGCCTTCAGCACGGTCGCGGCCGCCCCGGCCACCACCGCGGCGCCCGCGCCGAGCGCCCGTCCCCGCCGACGTACCGAGGGCCGGATCGGCACCGACCGCGGCGACGTCCGCGACCCCGGCGACCAGCGCGGGCGCCCCCGACCGCCCCCACCCCACCCCACGACTCGTCCTCGAAGACGCGAGCCGGACCCACAGGGGTCCGTGACCCCGGAAGATCCCCGTACGGCGATGCCGGCACGAACCGGTCGGCCGGTGTCCCGCCAGTCGGCGGCACCTCCACCCCGTCCGACGACGAGGAAGCCGCGACCTCGCACAACCATTCCCCCCACCCGTGAGTCCGATCGGGCGCGGCACTCCCGTGCCCGCTCTTCTCGTGGGAGTTCACCTTGCAATTCCGCACCACCCGCACCCGTCTCGCCTCGGCTGTCACGGCAGTCCTCGCCGTCACGGCCCTCGGTGCCGGCAGCCTGGCGACGGCGCCGGCGGCCTTCGCGGCACCCGCCTCCGGAGAGACCGCCCAGACCGGCGCCCTGCCCACCTTCCCCACGGGTGCCGAGGTCGTGGCCACAGGGCCCTCGGGCTTCCTCACGCACGACCGGTTCGCGTCCGGTGCCGGCGCCCCGACGCTGCTCTGGACCCCGTACGACGGCGGGGCGCCGACCCCGGTCGCGGTGCCGACCGGTGGCGGATGGGCCTCGGCCGGCGGCGACGTGCTCGCCGTCGGCGACGCGCCGTCCGCCCGCGACATGCGCGTGGTCACCCTCCGGAACATGGCCGTTCCGGCCGCCCCGGGCGTGACGTTCGACCTCTCCTCCCTGAACGCCTCCTACGTGACCGTCCTCGGCCCGACGAGCGTCCTCGCACAGGTGCAGAAGGGCGACGGCGAGGCGGAGTTGCTCGTGGTGACCAGGAACGGAGCCGCGCTCGAAACCCGGCCGGTGACCGGTCTGCCCGCCCACGCCCAGCGCTTCTGGAGCGACGCGCCGATCGTGAACGGGCAGGTGTTCGTCGGCCACATGGCCAGCAAGAGCGACCCGACGGCCGGCGGCCGGTCCGTCATCGACATCGCCTCCGGGTCCGTCGTCCTCACGTACGGCGCCGACGAGGGCGGCATCGACTTCAGCCACCTGCTGTTCTCCGAGTCGTACGTGGGCTGGTACGAGCGCGAGGGCACCGCGATCACCCTCACGGCGGTCTCGCGCGGCGAGAACCCGGAGCGGACCGAGAAGACCCTCAGTTCCGCGCAGACCGACCTCACCACGCTTGCGGGCGACTGGCTAATCTACGGGAACCCGTGGGCGGGCCTCAGGGCCTACTCCCTGTCCTCCAACGACAGCCGCCCCGTCACCAACGCGTCCGGTACGACCGGCCTGGCGGCCGCGGGCGACGGCACCTCGGTGGTCAGCGGCGAGCGGCCCGACGGCACCCGCGGCCTGTTCCGGCTGGGGACCGCGGACGACGGCGACCTGACCGTCACCAAGATCGCGGACATGGACCTCGGCACCCCGCTGGCCGTCGTGCGGTCCGACGTCCCCGCGACGGTGAACCTCGACAAGAGCGGCGGCAGGGTGACGCTGGCGTGGACGCTGTCGCGCCCCGACGCCACCATGGACGTGACGCTCACCCACGTCGCGACGGGCAAGGTCTTCCGCCAGTACCTCGCACCCGTCACGGACGGCACCTCCCGCTTCTCCTTCGACTGGGCCGGGGAGGTCTTCGGATCGAACATGCCCCACGCGGACGACGCGCCGAACGGCGCGTACACGGTCGCGATGGAGGCCAGGCAGGTCGACGCCGTCGGCGGGGCCGTCCGGGACGTCCGGCGCATGGAACTCGGCCGGACGCCCAACCCGCACGACTTCACGGACAACGGCTCCACCGACCTCCTCGCCCGGGACGCCGCCGGGGTGCTGTGGCGCGACGACCTGCGGGACCGGCCGCTGAACGGACAGGTCAGGACGGTCCAGCGGAGCCGGGTCGGCGCCGGCTGGAACACGTACAAGCACATCGAGGCCGTCGGGAACATCGGCGGCGCCGCCCACGGCGACCTGGTCGGCCTCGACGGCTCCGGCGTCCTCTGGAGCTACCCCGGCAAGGGCGACGGCACCTTCGCCCCCCGCACCCGGGTCGGCCCCGGCTGGGGCGTCTACGACAAGATCACCGGTGGCAGCGATCTGAACGGCGACGGCCGGTCCGACCTCCTCGCCACCGACGCCGCCGGCGGCCTCTGGTTCTACAAGGGCACCGGCAGCTGGTCCGCGCCCTTCGCGCCCCGCGTCAGGGTGGCCACCGGCTGGGGCGTCTACAACCAGATCACCGCCACCGGCAACATCGCGGGCGGGCCCGCCGGCGACCTCGTCGCCCGCGACAAGGACGGCGTCCTCTGGCTCCACCTCGGCAAGGGCGACGGCACCTTCGCCCCCCGCGCCCGCGTCGGCGGCGGCTGGAACGCCTTCTCCCGGCTCGTCGGCGCGGGCGACCTCGACAACGACGGCCGCCCCGACCTGATCGCGTACGGAGCGGCCGGCACCTACGTCTACCGCTCGACGGGCTCGTGGAGTTCGCCGTTCACCCGCCAGACGACGCCCCTGTACGCCGGCGAGGGAACCAGGTTCACCGACGTCGCCTGACCCGCCCCGGCGCGGGAACCGCCCCGATACCTCCGTACCGACCCGGTATCGGGGCGACCCTCCGCCTCGGAACACCCGCACCGGACGCCGACGGGCCCGTAAGGACTTCGCCGGCCGCGCCGAGCGCTGTGAGAGGCTGGATCACATGAACCGGCTGGCTGGTGTGACCTCCCCGTATCTGCTGCAGCACGCTGACAACCCGGTCGACTGGTGGCCGTGGGGCCCGGAGGCCTTCGAGGAGGCCCGTCGGCGCGACGTGCCCGTGCTGCTGTCGGTCGGTTACTCGGCGTGCCACTGGTGCCACGTCATGGCCCACGAGTCCTTCGAGGACGAGGCCACCGCCGCGCTGGTCAACGACAACTTCGTGGCCGTCAAGGTCGACCGCGAGGAGCGGCCCGACGTCGACGCCGTCTACATGGAGGCCGTCCAGGCCGCCACCGGGCAGGGCGGCTGGCCGATGACCGTCTTCCTCACGCCGGACGCCGCCCCCTTCTACTTCGGCACGTACTTCCCGCCCGAGCCCCGCCACGGCATGCCCTCCTTCACCGAGGTCCTGGCCGGCGTCCGGGACGCCTGGGCCGGGCGGCGCGGGGAGGTCGACGAGGTCGCGGACCGGATCGTCAAGGAGCTCGCCGGCCGCTCCCTCGCGTACGGCGGCGACGGCGTTCCCGGCGAGGAGGACCTCGCCCAGGCCCTCCTCGGCCTCACCCGCGAGTACGACGCCACCCGCGGCGGCTTCGGCGGCGCCCCCAAGTTCCCGCCGTCGATGGTCCTGGAGTTCCTGCTCCGCCACCACGCCCGCACGGGCTCCGAGGGCGCCCTCCAGATGGCCTCCGACACCTGCGAGGCCATGGCCCGCGGCGGCATCTACGACCAGCTCGGCGGCGGCTTCGCCCGCTACGCCGTCGACCGCACCTGGACGGTCCCGCACTTCGAGAAGATGCTGTACGACAACGCCCTGCTCTGCCGGGTGTACGCGCACCTCTGGAAGGCCACCGGCAGCGACCTCGCCCGCCGGATCGCCCTGGAGACCGCCGACTTCCTGGTACGGGAACTGCGCACCCCCGAGGGCGGTTTCGCCTCCGCGCTCGACGCCGACTCCGACGACGGCACCGGCAGGCACGTCGAGGGCGCCTACTACGTCTGGACCCCCGAGCAGCTCGCCGGAGTCCTCGGTCCCGAGGACGCGGCCGTCGCCGCCGCCCACTACGGCGTCACCGAGGACGGCACCTTCGAGGAGGGCAGCTCCGTCCTCCAGCTCCCGCAGGACGCGGGCGTGGCCGACGCCGAGCGGATCGCGTCGATCGCGGACCGGCTCCGCGCCGCCCGCGACGAGCGCCCCCGCCCGGGCCGGGACGACAAGGTCGTCGCCGCCTGGAACGGCCTCGCGATCGCCGCGCTCGCCGAGACCGGCGCCCTCTTCGACCGCCCCGACCTGGTCGAGCGCGCCACCGAGGCCGCCGACCTGCTCGTCCGGGTCCACATGGACGAGGGCGCCCGCCTCACCCGTACGTCCAAGGACGGCCGGCCCGGCACCAACGCGGGCGTCCTGGAGGACTACGCCGACGTCGCCGAGGGCTTCCTCGCCCTCGCCGCCGTCACCGGCGAGGGCGCCTGGCTCGAGTTCGCCGGCTTCCTCCTGGACCTCGTCCTCGACCGCTTCACCGCCGAGGGCGGCGCGCTGTACGACACGGCCCACGACGCCGAGACCCTCATTCGGCGCCCCCAGGACCCCACCGACAACGCCACCCCGTCCGGCTGGACCGCCGCCGCCGGAGCCCTGCTCTCGTACGCGGCCCACACCGGCTCCGAGGCCCACCGGGCCGCCGCCGAAGGCGCCCTCGGCGTCGTCAAGGCCCTCGGCCCCCGCGCGCCCCGCTTCATCGGCTGGGGCCTGGCCGTCGCCGAAGCGCTCCTCGACGGCCCCAAGGAGGTCGCCGTCGTGGGCGACCCCGGCGACGGGGCCTTCCGGGAGCTGCGCCGCACCGCCCTCCTCGCCACCGCCCCCGGCGCGGTCCTCGCCACCGGCGCCCCCGGCGACGAGGAGTTCCCGCTCCTGGAGGGCCGGCCGCTGGTGGCCGGGTCATCCGCCGCGTACGTCTGCCGCCGCTTCACCTGCGACGCCCCGGTCACCGACCCGGAGGCGCTGCGCCGGAAGCTCTGAGCAGGGCCCGGAACGGGGACGGCCCCGCCACCCCTCCGAAGAGGGGCGGCGGGGCCGCGCCGTGGTCGGAGCCGGTCGCTCAGCCGTTGCCGGCGCCGTTGCCCGACAGGACCGGGATGTCGCTGAGCAGGTGCGACAGCGCCTCGTCGCCCTTGGCCTGGGTGGAGTTCTCGACGCACTGCTGGTTCTGCGGGGAGGACAGCACGTTGATGTCCTGGACGGTGATCGGGACGAGACCGATCAGCGAACCGGCGTTGACCTTGGCCGGCAGACCCACGCACGGCTTGTTCAGGGAGCCCTGGACCAGCGCCAGCTGCGGGCTCATGTCGCCGTGGGTGGCGGAGTTGCCGTACACCTGGCTGGCACCGTTGCCGCTGAGCGAGGTGGTGCCGGTGTCGTCGGCGATCGCGAGCGCCTGCCCGGCACCCGTCGCCGTCGCGCCGAGGACCGTCGCGGCCACGGCAGCCGTAGCGAACAGCTTCTTCATCAGTTCAGGCCTTTCGGATACTGGCTCGCCGATTGCCGAGCCGTACTGACCAACCGGCGGGAATGCCGAAGGTTCCGGGAAGTCCACCGGACGGACTACGGGCAGATGAGCGAAATGCTCTGTCCCGCACCGCGTTTCGAACCGTTCGCACAGGGGTGCGCGACGCGACGCGGAGAGGATGGACAGCTCTCCCGGGGGTCTTGTGCAATGATGCGGAAATCCCAGCGGAAGGAGCGAAGATGGCGCCGGATCCCGGGAAATGGGAAAGAATGGCCTTCATTCCGAAGAGCCGGTACGTGAGCGACCCGATCCCCGCCGACCGCACCCCGTTCCCGCTCTACTCCGCCCTCGTGACGCAGTGGACGCAGGCGGGCCGCACGGTGCCGGGGATGCCGGACAGGGAGTGGGAGCGCCTGATGGTGGCCCCGGTCTGGCCGCGCTGAACGGCGGGGGACAAGACGAAAGGGGCTGCTCCCGAGGGAGCGGCCCCTGACGCGCGGACCGGGAACGTCAGTTGTTGCCGACGCCGTTGCCCGACAGGACCGGGATGTCCTCCAGGATGTGCGACAGCGGCTCGTCGCCCTTGGCCTGGGTGGAGTTCTCGACGCACTGCTGGTTCTGCGGGGAGGACAGCACGTTGATGTCCTGGACGGTGATCGGGACGAGGCCGATCAGCGAACCGGCGTTGAGCTTGGCCGGCAGGCCGATGCAGGGCTTGTTCAGGGAGCCCTGGATCAGAGCCATCTGGGGGCTCATGTTGCCGTAGGTGGCGGAGTTGCCGAACGCCTGGGTGGCACCGTTGCCGCTGAACGAGGTGGTACCGGTGTCGTTGCTGATGGCCAGCGCCGGGGAGGCGACGGCGGCCATGGAGACGGCCGCGGCCGCGGTGGCCATAACCTTCTTGATCACGGGAGTTCCCTTCTAGAACCGGCTCCGTGCAGGGAGCGACCTGATCAACAGGGACCCGGCGGCGGGGGTTCCGCCGTGTCACCCTCATGGCGGAGCGCGCGCGGCAGCGCGAAGGACGGCTCCCTACGAACGGGTGAAGCACCGGAACCTAACCCTCCGAAGCCAGTTGAGCCGGTCGCATCAATCAGGTCGATTGGTGGGAACAGGAACGGAAACACCGTGATCAAGAAGATTGTGGCGGCTGCGGCTGTTGCGGCCTCCGTCGTCGGCGCTTCTGCCGCGGCGGCCTCCCCGGCGCTGGCCATCAGCAACGACACCGGCACCACCTCGCTCAGCGGCAACGGCGCCACCTCGGCGTTCGGCAACTCGGAGACCGCGGGCGACCAGAGCCCCCAGCTGACCCTGGTCCAGGGCTCCCTGAACAAGCTCTGCCTCGGCGTTCCGGTCAAGGGCAACCTCGGCTCCCTCGTCGGTGTCGTCCCGATCACCGTCCAGGACGTCAACGTGCTGTCCTCCCCGCAGAACCAGCAGTGCGCGGAGAACTCCACCCAGGCCAAGGGCGACGAGGCGCTCTCGCACCTGGTGGACGACATCCCGGTCCTCTCCGGGAACGGCATCGGCAACGGCTGATCGTCGGCGTGTGCGGCAGGGCCGGCGGAGAACGTCACCGTTCTCCGCCGGCCCTGTTCCGTGCGGGCGATTCCGTGCGGGCGATTCCGTGCGGGCGATTCCGTGCGGGCAATGGAGTGAAACGAACGCCTCCCGCGTTATTCCGGTTTCCTTTGCGCGGGATGTTCGTTGTGTTGTGTACAGCGGAGGCCGGGGAACTCCCCTCCCCGGACATCACGAGATCCGTGAGAATTCCTCCGCCGAGGAAAGGATCCAGACGAAATGAACTGTAAGAAGGCTGCGGCCGTCGTCGCCGGAATCATCATGGCCATGGGTGCGGCGTCGCCCGCCTTCGCGGACGCCGACGCGGAGGGTGCGGCCGTCGGCTCGCCCGGCGTCCTGTCCGGCAACGTCATCCAGGTCCCGATCCACATCCCCGTCAACGTCTGTGGCAACAGCGTGAACGTCATCGCGCTGCTGAACCCGGCCTTCGGCAACGTCTGCGTCAACGACTGACCCGACGCGGTACGCGGACAGGCACGGGGCCGGCCCCGGGGAGCACCCGCTCCCCGGGGCCGGCCCTTCTTCCGGGCGGACCCCGCCGCGGTCTACTGCACGCTCCAGCGGGTCGGACGCCCCGGGTCGGCGGGGCACCCGAAGACGTCGAGCTCGCCGTGGTTCCCCACCACGACCCCGGTGGGCGCGGCGTGCGGGGCGGGGCGCAGGCCCCGGTCCTCGACCGGCGTCCAACTCGGGCTTCCGGCGTTCCACTCGGAGGTGTCGACGGTCAGCAGCAGGCGCAGGGGGGTCGCGCGGACCGCGCAGTCCATCGGGTACGGGTCGGTCACGTTCCAGGACGCGTACCCGCCCACGCGCCGGCCCGGCGGGATCGACAGGTCGTACGGGGAGGAGACGGGCCCGGAGTCCTCCCCGTACTCCCCGTCCCCCCGTTCCCCGTCTCCTTCGTCCTCCTCGTCCTCCTCGTCCTCCCGCAGTTCGGCCTCCTCCTCCAGGGCCTCCTCCCAGGCGTCGATCCGGTCCCTCAGGCCCTCGTACGGTTCCCGCGCCCGTGCCGCGGCGAGGACCTCCCGCTCCCGGTGGACGTCCCCGGGGCGCCGTCCGCGCCCGTGCGGGTGGGCCTCGGTGCACACCGGCCACGGCATCGGTCCGCCGACGGAACTCGCCGTCGCGTCCGGGCGTCCGGGGCGCGGATGCAGACGGGTGGTCGTGCCCCGGTGGGCGGCCGGCCCGGGGGAGAGCGCCTCGACGTCGGGCGGGCGCGGCGGGGCGGTCCGTGTCGTGGAGGGAGACCAGGGCCTGTCCGGCGGATCGGTGGCCGAGCAGCCCCTGGGGCCCGTCCGGTGGATCAGGGCCGGGGCCGGGTGTCCTTCCGCGCCGCCGTCGGAGGCGTCGCGGTGGAGGTCGTGTCCGGAGCGGTGCGGGGTGCCGGCGGGGCGGTGGCCGCCGGGCGCCGCGTTCCGGCGGGCGTCCACCGCCGGCGCAGTGCCGTCAGGGCCTTGCGCAGCAGGTGGACGAGCCAGGCGCGGCCCATCGCGAGCGCGGGCAGCGGGTCGTCGGCCGCGCACCACGCCCACTCGGTCCGCCGCCGCACCCCGCCGGTCTCGGCCGCGTACCGCCGGCGCGGGGCGGCGAGCAGCGAGAGCAGCGCGTAGTTCTCGGCCACGAACCGGCGCCCGTACGCGGGGGAGGGCGGGGGCACGGGACGCCCGGTGAGGTCCAGATGGAGCGCCCGGACCGCGTCCAGGCCGTCCTGGTCGGTGAAGAGCCGGAACTGCGCGCCCGGCCGGGGGTTGAAGTCGAGCAGGTGGTACGCGCCCGTCGTCCGGTCGAGCCGGAAGTCCAGGTCGCACACGCCCCGGTAGCCGAGCGCGTCCAGCAGGGTCCGGGCGGCGCGGTCCACGGCCGGGTTCACGGTCCAGCGGCCCGCGGCGGTGAGCCCGGCCCCGGTGGGCCAGGAGCGCTCCTTGCGCCCGGTCGCCCCGGTCGGGCAGCGGCCCGCCGAGTCCACGTACCCCTGGAAGAACCAGTCCAGGTCCCGGCCCCCGGGAAGGAGTTCCTGGAGCAGCAGCCGGCTGCCGGCCTCCGGGGAGCGGGCGTACAGCTCCCGGACCTCGGCGAGCGAGCGCACGATCGACGTGCTGCGCAGCCCGGCACCGGCCGGCAGCAGCCACGGCCGGCTCCACTTGGCGACCACCGGGAGGCCCAGCGCCCAGGCCATGGCGGCGGCCTCGTCGGCGCCGGTGGGGAGCGCGGTACGGGGGTGGGGCAGGCCCAGGGCCGCGCAGGTCTCGGCGAGCGCCGCCTTGTCGGCGACCCGCAGCAGCTGTGCCTCGGTCTGCTCGGGCAGCAGGAAGCGCGGGGCGAGTTCGGCGCGGCGGCGGGCCAGGGCGAGCGCGGTGACGTCGTCCAGCGGAACGGCGAGCAGCGGGGACGACGGCCCTTCGGAGACCTCGTCCCCGACCCGCAGGAGGAAGTCGGCCAGTTCGGCGGAGGTGGCGGCCGCGGGGCCGGGGCGGGCCGATTCGAGGTGGCGGGAGCGGGCCACCGGACTGGTCCGCGATTCGACGACGGCGTGCACCGGGATTCCCGCCCGGCCCAGGGAGCGGACCGCTCCCAGGGTGCCGTGGTGGAAGGGGTTCCGGTCGAGCCGTACGAGGACGGCCGGGACACGGGTGTCAAAACTCGGCACGGCATGCCCTTCGTCTCGGTGCACCAACCGGGCGATCAAATCCTCTAATGGGCCAACGAGCGAGGGAAAGCCGAGTTCACGGACGGTGTATTAGGAATACTTTCGGAACATCCGATTGACGAACTGTCACCTACTGCGCAACGCGGAGGAGCGGCCATGAAAGCTGCAAGCCGGAGAAGTTCGAGAGCATGGCTGGGGGTGTTCACCGCCGGTCTCCTCGCCTCGGGCTCCCTCGCGCTGTCGCCCCCCGCCCACGCCGAAGAACCCGTGACGACAGGGGACGCGAGGGAGACGCGGGACTCCGCTCCCTCGGTCGCCGGCGCCATGGGGGCCTTCCTGTCCTCGGGCGCGTACGGGGTCGCCCGCATCGGCGAGCTCGAACGCTGGCTCGGCGGCCGCGAACTCCGCGTCGGCCACACCTACCTGCCCGGCGACCTCTGGAAGAACATCGAGGGGCCTCCCGGCTTCCTCGACGCCTGGGCGCGCTGGCGCAACGAGAAGGCCGACCGCCTCTTCGTCCTCAACGTCCCCATGATGGAGCGCAACGAGGCCCGCGTCCCCGACGCCGAGGTCCGCCGGCTGCTCCGGCTCGGCGCGGCCGGGCACTACGACCACCACTTCAGGACCCTCGCCCGGCGCCTCGTCGAGCTGCGGGCGAACGACACCGTCGTCGTCCTCGGCTGGGAGATGAACGGCATCACCTACACCCACCGGTGCGCGCCCGACCCGGAGGCCTGGAAGGCGTACTGGAACCGCATCGTCGCCGCGATGCGCTCCGTTCCCGGCCAGAAGTTCCGCTTCGACTTCAACCCGAGCCGCGGGCGCGACGCCGTTCCGTGGACCGAGTGCTACCCGGGCGACGACGTCGTGGACATCATCGGCATGGACTCGTACGACCAGCCGCCGGGGAGCAGTTTCGAGGAACACGTCAACGAACCGTACGGCCTGCGGAAGCAGATCGATTTCGCGGCCGAGCACGGAAAACTGATCTCCTATCCCGAATGGGGCCTCTTCCGGAACGGCGACAATCCGGAATACATGCGGCGCATGCTCGAATGGATGGAGCTGCACAAGCCGCTCTACCACACGATCACCGATTACTGCCCGCACGGCGTCTGGCAGTGCGACGACAACCCGCGGTCGTCGCTGGTCTTCCGCCAGATGCTGTACGGGAAGGAGCCGGAGCCCTCGACGCCGGTGCCCACGCCCACACCTACGCCGGTACCCACGCCTACGTCCGTGCCGACGCCGGTGCCCACCCCTGTACCGACGCCGACGCCCACACCTACGCAGTCGGTGCCGACGCCTACGCCGACTCCCACGCAGCCCGAGCCGAAGCCCGCGCCGACGACGCCGACGCCGACGCCCACGCCCACGCCCACGCCGACTCCGACGCCCACGCCGACTCCGACTCCGACGCCGACGGCACCCGAGCCGAAGCCCGCGCCGACGACACCCACGCCGACACCCACTCCCACTCCGACCCCGACCCCCACGCAGCCCGTGCCCCAGTCGGACTGCTGGACCGTCGACCTCGGCTCCTGGATCGAGAGCTGGATCGGTGGGCCCGTCTGCGTGTCGCAGGGCTCCTCGAAGGACGAGGCGGACCTCGACTGGAAGGAGGCGCTCAAGGGCGTCTGGCCCTTCTGACCAGCCCTTACCGGGGCGGGCGACCCTTGACCCGGTCGAGCGCCCGCCCCGCCCAGGCCCGTTCCCGCGCCTGGCGGGCCGCCCAGCTCCGCGCGCCGGCCGCGCCCGCGCGGAGCCAGAGCAGCGGGGCCGTACCGGGCCCGGCGAGGAGCAGCCGGGAGTTGCGCACGGGCTCCGGGCGCCAGTGCTGCTTGTACGGTTCGCTGCCCCGCAGCATGCTCAGCGTGGCCCGCCCGCCCGCGCTGGTCTCGCGGGCCCCGTGCCGCAGCAGCATCGTCGCCACGTCGACCTTGCGGGCCCGCAGCGCCGGATCGGCCCCGTACAGGTAACCGCCGGCCAGCCGCGGCGACATCAGGGTCAGGTCGGCGGCGACCACGTCCCCGGCCAGCCGGAACTCGGTGACCATCGCGTCCCCCCGCTCCACCATGGGCCGCACGGCCCGGTTCAGGTGCTGGGCGAACCGCTCGCTGGTGTGCTCGGCGGTGACGCCCCGGCCCTGCCACTGGAGCCGGTGCAGCGCCAGGAGCCGGTCCAGGGCGGCCGGGACCTCCTCGCCGGTCACCACGCGCGCGTCGATGCCGAGCGCGTCCAGTTTCCGCAGCTTGGCGCGTACCCGCTGGGCCTTCCCGGAGGGGATCCGTTCGAGCAGGCCCTCCATCGGGACGGCCGGCAGCTCCAGGCACAGAGAGTCGGGCAGCCGCCTGCGCGGCCCCCGCCAGTGGGCGAAGACCCGTTCGCCGGCCGCGCCCGGCCGGACCTCCCGCAGGTCGACCACCGCGCCCCGGGCGGTCCGCGCGAGGGCCCGGGCCAGGGCGGGGACCGCCTCCGGGCAGCCGTCGTCGAGGAGCACGTCCGTGAAGTCGGTGATCGAGCCGCCGAGCAGGGTGAGGACGGGCAGCGGGCCCCGGGCCCGCATCAGGGGCGCGGCGGCGACCAGCGCGCCGTCCCCGCGCCGTACGAGCACCACCCGCAGCGCACCGGGCCGCCCGTACGAGAGCCACCAGGAGTGCAGCCAGGAGTGGGACTGGAAGGGGGTGGCGGCGGAGCAGCGGCCGTACAACGCCGTCCACTCGGCCGCGAGCCGCCCGAACCCCTCCTCGTCACGGCAGACCTCCGTCCGCAGGGCGCCCGCGGTCACACCGTCTCCGGCTGGTGCGCGCCGGCCGGGGCGGGGACCGGGGCCCCGGCCCGGCGGGAGTGGCGGGACTCGCCGCGCGCGGCGGCGCGCTTCGGGCGGACGAGGAGGGCCAGGCCGCCGAGGAGGCCGCCCGCGCAGCCGCCGACGAGCGCGGCGAGCGGCGCGGACGGGGAGACCGGGTCGAGGGGCTTCGTCGCCCGGGAGAACTGCACGACCTTCACGCCCGTGCTGGCCGCCACGTGCGAGCTGTCGAGGACGAGCGCCCTGGCCACCCCGTCGGCCATGGACACGGCCTTCGCGGGCCGCTCGGCCCGTGCGGTGATCGAGATCATCGGGGCGTCCGGTGAGGTCTCCGCCGTCACCTGCCTCCGCAGCGTCGCGGCGGTCACCCCGGCCCACACCTGGGCGTCGCCGGTCACCGCGATGTCGGTGGCGACCCGCCCGTACGCCTGGGCGAAGCCGAGCGCTCCCGCCGGGTCGGACTTCCCGGCCGGTACGACGATGACGTAGCTGGTCGCCGCGTACTCCGGCGTCTTCAGGGCCCCGTAGCCGCCGCCGAGCACGGCTCCGGCGAGGACGGCGGCGGGCAGCACCGCCCAGCGGCCGGGGAGGCGGAGCCCGGCGGGCGGGAAGGCGCGGGACGGTGTGGTGGTCTTCATGGGTCGGACTTCTCTCAGTTCAAGCGGGTCGACGGAGTGGGGACGGCCTGGTCGTAGAGGGACGCCAACTGCCGGGCGCTGCGCGCGATGTCGTAGTGGCGGGCGGCCTCCGGCACCGGGAGCCGGGCGGGCCGGGCCGCCGCCAGGTCACGGAGGGCGGCGGCCAGTTCGGGCGCGGACCCGCCGGTCCGGCGCGCGCCCGGGGCCGCGTCCGCCGGCAGGTCCTCGATCGCCGGGCAGGCCGCGTACAGGACGGGCAGGCCCGCCGCGAGCGCCTCGACGACCGCGAGCCCGAAGGCCTCGTCGGGGGAGGCGGACACGAAGACGTCCATGGCGGCGAGCAGTCCGGGCAGCGAGGGCCCGGTCGAGCCGGCGGGCGGCGGGTCCTCGCAGGCCCCGGTGAGCAGTACCCGGTCGGCCGCCCCCAGTCGCCGGGCGAGCCGCAGCAGCCCCTCCCGCTCGCTGCCCTCCCCGACGAGCAGCAGCCGGGCCTCCGGGACCGCCGCCACCGCCCGTACGAGCAGGTCGAACCGCTTCCCCGGGGCCAGCCGCCCCACCCCGCCGACGACGTGCGCGTCCTCGGGGAGGCCGAGCGCCGCCCGGGTCCGGCGGCGGGCGTCCGGGTCGAAGGCGAACCGGCCGGTCTCGATGCCGTTCGGCACCACCCGGATGCGCTCCTCGGGCACCCCCCAGTCCGCGAGCCGCCGGGCCACGCTGGGCGAGACGGCGACCGTGGAGGTGCCCAGCCGCTCGGAGGCCAGGTACAGGGCGCGGGTGCCCGCCGACAGCGGCCGGCCCTCGATCTGGTGCGCGCCGAGCGAGTGTTCGGTGGCGACGATCCGGCGCACCCCGGCGATCCGGGCCGCCGCCCTGCCGTACACGCACGCCCGGTACAGGTGCGTGTGCACCAGGTCGTAGCGGCCCTGCCGGACGACCCGGGCGAGCCGGGGGAGGGCGCCGAGGTCGCGGTTGCCGGTCATGCCCAGGTGGGTGACGGGGGTGCCGTCCGCCTCGATGCCCGCGGCGACCGCGCCCGGGTTGGTGAGCGTCACCACCCGGCCCTGGACGGGCAGGTGGCGCAGCAACAGCCGGAGCTGCTGCTCGGCGCCGCCGATGCCGAGCCCCGTGATGACGTGCAGGACCCTCATCGCGCACCGACCACGGCCGGGGCGTGCGCGGCGGGGACCGCCAGGTCGGCGGGCCGGCGGCGGCGCAGCGGGTGCAGCACGCGCTTGGCGGCGAGCCGCCAGGCGGTGTCGTTCTCGCCGATGTGGACGCGGGGCAGGGCGTACGCGCCGGTGTACGGGCCCGGGTCGATCGCGCAGGCGTAGCGGTAGCCGGCCCGGCGCACGGCCCGCATCGCACGCGGGTCGACCCGCCCGTACGGGTAGCAGAAGCCCCCCACCGGACGGCCCGTCATCTCCTCCAGGAGCTCGCGGCTGCGCAGGGTCTCGGCGGCGAGCGTCCGGTCGTCGGCCTCGGGCAGCGCCACGTGCGTCAGGCCGTGCGAGCCGATCTCCATCCCGGCGTCGGAGATCCGCCGGATCTCCTCCCCCGACAGCAGCCGCTTGCGCGGACCGGCCGTGTCCCAGCCGTTCTCGCCGCCGAGCCGGCCCGGCAGGACGTACACCGTGGCCGTGAAGCCGTGGCGGCGCAGCAGCGGGAGCGCCGAGTCGACGAAGTCGGCGTAGCCGTCGTCGAAGGTCAGGCCCACCAGGCCCTTGGCGCGCCCCTGGGCGGTGGCGGCCAGCAGCTCGCCCACCGACACCCCGCGCAGCCCCCGGTCGCCCAGCCAGCGCAGCTGCCGGTCGAAGCGCGCCGGGGAGACGGTCACCCGGTACGGGTCATCGGCGGTGTCCGTGATCGAGTGGTACATCGCCACCCACAGGGGAGGCCTTCCCCGCGGGGGCAGGGCGCTTCGCGGGGGAAGGCTCCCTCGTGGGGAAAGGGTTCCCCGCCGGGGCAGGCTCCTTCCCAGGGGCGGTTTCGGCAGCAGACGGCTCAGCGCGGTGACGGCGGGCATGGGGGGTCCTCCGATAGGCGGAGCGGGGAAGGGAGGGAAGGCCGGACGCCTCGGGGGCGCAGGCCAGGAAGAGCACGAGGACGCCGGTGGCGGCGAGGGCGGCGACGGCGACGGCGGGGACGGCGGGGCCGATCGAGGCCGAGCAGAGCCAGCCGGCCCCGGTGGCGCCCGCACCGGCGGCGGCGAGCCGGAGCAGGTGGGTGCCGAGCCGGCCGGCCCGGACCGGGACGGACTGGCGGTGCGCGCCCCGCAGGAGCAGGACGGCGGTCAGGGTGATGCCGAGCGCGTTGGCGGCGGCGATGCCGACCGCGCCCCAGTACTGGGCGCCGGGCATGCCCGCGGCACCGGTCGCGACGAGCCCCGCGCCCATGGCGGCGGCCGGGTACCAGAGCGGGCGGGCGGCGGAGAAGTAGCAGCGGACCAGGGCGCCGACCATCGTCTGGCCCAGCAGTCCGAGGGCGTACACCCGCATGACGGCGGCGGTCGCGGTGGTGTCGGCGACCCCGAACTCGCCCCGCTCGAAGAGCAGTTCGACGATCCTGGGGGCGGCGGCGATCACCGTCGCGGCCCCGGCGAGCACCACGACGGCGGCGAGCAGCAGGTCCCGCTCGACCCGGTGGCGGGCCGTCTCCTCGTCGCCCGCCGCGAGGGCGCGCGCGACCACGGGGAAGCTGACCGTGCACAGCATCAGGGAGAGGATCATCGGCAGCTGCGCGACCTTCTGCGCGTAGTTCAGGTGCGAGATGGCCCCGGCGGGCAGCGGAGAGGCGAGGAACCGCTCGATCAGCGTCTGCGACTGGCGGCACAGCGAGAACGCGACGACCGGTGCGATCAGGCCGAGCACCAGGATCCGCCCGTCCTGCCCGCCCCGGGACGCGGACGCCCGCGGCGGCGCGGGTACGGGGCCGGAGCGCAGCTCCCGTACGAGGGAGGGCACCTGGACCAGGACCATCAGGACCCCGCCGACCGCGACCCCGGCGGCGGCCGACCGCACCCCCCAGGGCTCGCGGAGCACCAGGATCGTGCCGATGATCCCCACGTTGTACGCCGTGTAGATCAGGGCCGGCGGCAGGAAGCGGCCGTGCGCGCGCAGCGCGGCCGAGCAGTAGCCGACCAGGGCGAACGAGAGCACGCAGGTCGCGGTGAGGCGCGTGCAGTCGACCGCGAGCGCCGGGTCGGGGAGGCCGGGGGCGAGGACCGCGACGAGCAGCGGGGCGGCGGCGACGAGGACGGCGGCGGCGAGCCCGACGGTGAGGGTGAGCCGGGGGAGCGTCCCGCGCACGAGCGCGCGTACCGGGTCGCCGAGCGCGCCGTCGCCGCGCCGGGCCAGGGCGCGGGAGAACGCGGGCACCAGGATCAGGGCCATCGCGTCCTCGATGAGCAGCGTCGAGGCGAACTCGGGGACCGTCCACGCCACCAGGAACGCGTCGGTGGCGGCCCCGGCCCCGAAGTACCCGGCCAGGATCTGGTCCCGTACGAGCCCGAGCACCGCCCCGACGGCGGTGAGCCCCGCCGTCACGGCCGCCGCCTTCGCCAGGAACCCGCGCCCCTGGGGCCTGTCGGCCCGCGCCCCGCGCGCGCGTGCGTGGGCGCGGCGGCCGGTGCGGGGCCGTGCCGTCGTCGGCTGCGGGGCGGTGGTCGGCTTGGCGGTCGCGGTCGCGGTCGTGGTCGTGCCCTCGGACCGATGGCGTACGGCGATACGGCGGGCCCCGGCGAGGCCGCCCGCGGGCGGGGCGCTGTCGAACGGGCCGCCGCCGGGGTGGCGCTCGGCTTCGGGAGCCCACGCCGCCGCCCCGCCCGTCGGGGACGCCCCGCCGGGCCACGGCGCCGCGTCCCCCGCCCCCGGCAGCACGACGGCCCCCGGCGTCCACGGGGAGTCCGTGGGGCTCAGGGGCGGGGTCGACCAGGGGTCGGTCAGCGGGGCGCCGCAGGGCTGCCGGGGCGAACGGCCCGGCCACGGCGCGGGGCGCGGCCCGTCGGACCGCGCCGGGTCCACGGGTCTCACGTCCCCCGGCCCCGCCGGCCCCGTCCACCCCGCGTCCGTGGGCTCCGGTTCCGCGGCCCACGGGTCACGCACGCCTCGCCTCCACCAGCGACCACCAGGCCGCCAGGCCGAGCACGACCGACATCAGGACCGTCGAGGGGCCGCCGATGTCCGCGTAGAAGAAGTCGGTGAACTGCCAGACGAGCAGGCCGGTCGCGACGAGCGCGCAGTCCGCGCCGGCGCCGGACCCGGGGCCGAAGCCGCCCCGCCGCCGCAGCGCCCCCACGAGCAGCGCCGTCCAGCTCCCGACCAGGGCCAGCAGCCCCACCAGACCCTGCTCGCTCAGGACCAGCAGGTACATGTTGTGCGGGGAGAGCAACGGCTGCCGCTGGAAGGCCGCGCCCGCGCCCGCCGTGTCGCTGCCCGAGGAGAGCGCGACCGAGGCGTGCGCGTCGCGGTACTGCGGGAAGCCCTTCAGACCGACGCCGGTGAGCGGTTCCGCGCGCCACATCTCCCCGGCCGCCGCCCACATCGTGTACCGGTCCGTCACCGACTGGTCCGGCGCCGCCGTCACCCGCGTGATGCTGGCGACCCGCTCCTCCACCAGGTCCGAGCCGATCCCGAGGCCGCCGACGAGGACCACCCCGAGCGCCCCCGCCGCGAGCCCGACCCGCACCGCCCGCCGCGCCCCCGCCAGGAGCAGCTGGAGCGCGCAGGCGACGGCGGTCGCGATCCACGCGCCCCGGCTGAAGGAGAGGACCAGCGGGAGGAACAGCAGCCCCGCGCAGACCAGGGCCGCCGTCCGGGCCCGCCCGGGACCGCTGCCGAGCGCGATCCCGGTGACGACGACGAGCCCGTACGAGACGACGGTCGCCATGCCCATCACGTCGGTCGCCCCGAACGTGCCGACCGCCCGGACGTCCTCGCCCTGGTACGAGGCGCCCGTGCCGGTCAGGTACTGGGCGACGCCCACCGCGCCCTGGAGCAGCGCGAGCCCGACCAGGGCCCAGGCGACCACGGCGAAGTCCCGCCGGTCGCGGACCGTCAGGACCACGGCCGCCGGGACCAGGACGAAGACCTGCACGTAGCGGGCGACGCCCGGCAGGCTCGACGCCGGGTCGTTCGAGGTGATCGCGGCCAGGCAGATCCCGAGGACCGGGAGGCCGAGGACGAAGGCCGCCGTACGGGTCAGGGGCCGGGCCCCGCCGCGCACCACCCGTACCAGGCAGACCAGCACGAGGAGCCCGGAGGCCGCGTCGGCGACCGTGCCCGTGCCGCCGGTGCCGCCCTGCGCGCCCCCGCCGCCGGGGACGAGCAGCAGCGCGACCACGGCGAGGACCGGGGAGAGCGCCCCGGCCCTGCGGAGCAGGTCCCGCGCGCCCGGGCCGACCACGGGCAGCGTCGCGGCCGTGGCCATCCTCAGCTCCCCGTGGGTCGGACGAGCTCGGCGGCGGTGCGAAGCAGGATGCAGACGTCCTGCCAGAGCGACCAGTGGTCGATGTAGTGGTTGTCGAAGCGGCAGCGGTCCTCGATCGAGGTGTCGCCGCGCAGCCCGTGCACCTGCGCCAGCCCGGTGAGCCCCACCGGCATCCGGTGGCGGGCCGCGTACCCGGCGTGGATCTTGCTGAACTGGGCGACGAAGTACGGGCGTTCCGGCCGGGGCCCGACCAGGCTCATGTCCCCGCGCAGCACGTTCCACAGCTGCGGCAGCTCGTCGAGCGAGGTCTTCCGCAGGAAGCTCCCGGCCGCGCTCATCCGCCGGTCGCCCGCCACGTTCCAGCGGGTCGCCGACTCGGTGTCGTCCGAGGGGCGGAGCGTACGGAACTTGAGCAGCGTGAAGTGGCGCCCGTGCTGGCCGACCCGCTCCTGCCGGAACAGGACGCCGGGGCCGTCCGAGAGGCGCACGGCGAGCGCGCAGAGCAGCAGTACGGGCAGCGCGAGGACGAGCGCGGGGGCGGCGAGGGCGATGTCCAGGGCCCGCTTGGCGGTGAGGCCGCGCCGCTCGTCCAGCGGGACGATCCGGTGCCAGGCGTACCCCCACATGTGCTCGCCCATCGGCCCGTCCCGGTGCCGGCCGCCGACCCGCCAGGTCGTGCAGCCGTACTGCTGGAAGAGGGTCACCAGGCCCGGGTCGTCGTCCAGGAAGACCGCGTCGCGCACGGTGTTCTGGATGACGGCCCGGTGGATCTCCTCGGTCGTGGTGAGCACCGGGAGCCCGGCCTCCCCGGACGTCCGGACGCCGCCGCCCTGCTCGGGCACGCCGACGATCCCGACCGGCCGCACCCCGTACTCCGGGTGCTGGACGGCCGCCGCCGCGAACCGGCGCGCGTCCCCCGTCCCGCCGACGACCAGCGCCGACCGGGGGTGGGCCCGCGCCACCCGGCGCCGCCGGCCGATGACGAGGGCGCGGACCGCGCAGACGAGGAGGACGTGGACGGCGTACGCGGCGCAGAGCCGCAGCGGTCCGATCGCCAGGTGCGGGGAGTACGCGGCGACGCCCGCCGCCGCCAGGCACCAGGCGACCCCGGCGCGGGAGGCGAGCGCGGGCAGCTCGTCCAGGGCCCGGACGTGCGCGGCGGGCCGGTGGAGCCCCGCGTGCCCGTCGAGGACCAGGACGAGCGCCAGGACCGGCAGGACGAGCCGGAGGTCGTGGTGCGCCGCGCTCAGGACCGAGGCGGCCGCGACGACCGCCAGGACGTCGACCGCCACGAGCGGCGCCGCGCCGGACCGGGTACGGGGCCGGGGGCGGCGTCGGTGCGGCGTCGCGACCCGGCCGGGGGCGCCGCGGGGCGGCGCGAGGGAGGCGAGGCCGAAGGCCTGGCCCTGGGCCGCCGTGGGCCAGGGGCCCGGTGAGGAGGGGACGCTGGTGCTTTCCGTGGTCACTGTGCGATCGGCTCTCTGTGCTCGGCCCCCCGCACTCCGGCCAGCTCGCGGTAGACGTCCGCGACGGCCGCGCCGGTGCGCCGGACATCGAAACTGCTGAGTACGTGCGCGTGGGCCTCCCGGCCCAGGCGGTGCCGCAGCTCCGGCCTGCCGAGGAGGCGGCCGAGGGCGGCGGCGAGCGCGGCCGGGTCCTCGGGCGGGACCAGGCACAGGGGTTCGTGGGCGGGCGGCAGGCTCTCCCGGGCCCCGTCCACGTCGCTGACGACGACGGGCCGGCCGCTGGCCATGGCCTCCAGGGGCGCGAGCGCCATGCCCTCCCAGCGGGACGGCAGGACGACCACGTCGGCGGCCCGGTACCAGGGGGCGGTGTCCCCGACGTCCCCGGCGAACCGCACCGAGGGTCCGGCGGCGGCCCGCAGCCGCTCCGCGTCCGGGCCGTCGCCGACCAGGACGAGCCGGGCCGCGGGCACCTCCGCGAGGACGGCGGGCCAGGCGGCGAGCAGCACGTCCTGCCCCTTCTGGCGGCAGAGCCGGCCCACGCAGACGACCGTGGGGGCCGGGTTGCGGGGCGGCCCGTCGCTCGCGAACCGGACCGTGTCCACGCCGTTGTGGACGACCGACCAGTCCGCCTCGACCCCGGCCGCCTCGCCGGTGCGCCGCTCGGCCTCGCTCACGCAGAGGATCCGGTCGGTCCAGCGGGCGCCGAACCGCTCCCAGCGCCGGGCGAGCGCGGCGGTCGTCCCCCGTACGGCCTCGAAGGACCAGGCGTGCGGCTGGTACACCGTGGGGATCCGGCCCCGCACGACGAGCCGGGCGCACAGTCCCGCCTTGGCGCTGTGGGCGTGGACGAGGTCGGGCCCGACGGCGCGGACGAGCCGGGCCAGGGAGGCGGTCTCGCGGACGAGGGCGGGCCCCGGGTCGCGGCCGGCCCGCCAGTCGTGGACCTCGGCCCCCTCGGCGCGCACGGCGGCGGAGAGGACGGTGTCGGGCGGGCAGGCGACGGCGACCCCCAGGCCGGCGGCGCGCTGGGCGCGCACGAGGTCGGCGACGACGCGGGCGACCCCGCCGTCGCCGGGCTGGACCGCGTGCAGGACGGTGACGGACCCCGGGTCCGTGGTGCGTGGTGACAGCACGTCAGCTCCGTACGTCCGCCCGGGCGGCCGACGTGCCGCGGGGCACGGCAAGAACCGCTGAATTCCGCATACAGGTTCTCCGCTTTGCTGAGAGAAGGAAGGGAAGACCCGCGAAGGCCGGGAAGGGAGAAGGTGTCGTCCGCACGAAAGGAGTGAACGCGCGGCAGGCCCGGAAGCAACGTTCGGGAAAGTTATAACCCCGGATCGGACCGATATTAAGCATGAGATGCCCGGCAAAGCTAACTCCCGTATCCGAGTGGCCCGTTACTCGTTGTGCGTGTTGCGCCATTCCGCGCCCGGACGCCCGCCCGGCCCTCTTGCGGCCCGGAGAACGGCCGGACGTCACCCGTTCGGGAGAGCAACCGATGGAAATCGGCGGCGTTGTTGAGGGAGTCGGACCGTTCAGTCCGTGCAGTCCGAGCCGTATGAATTCGATCGAGGAGCACTTCTCCATGTCCCGTATCGCCAAGGCCGTTGTCCTGACCGCGAGCGCCGCCGCGGCCGTCGCCGGTACCGCGGGTGCCGCCGTCGCCGACGCCGGCGCCGAGGCCGCGGCCGTGCACTCCCCCGGCGTCCTCTCGGGCAACGTCGCCCAGGTCCCGGTCCACATCCCGGTCAACGTCTGCGGCAACACCGTCGACGTGATCGGTCTGCTGAACCCGGCCTTCGGCAACGTCTGCGCCAACGACTGATCCGGCACGTCCGTTCGGTCCTTTCGAGGCCGGTGCGCCCGCTCCCGCCAGGGACGGGCGCACCGGCTTCTTCCTTGTCGTGGGGGGCGGCACTCGCTCGGGCGCACTTCCGCGCGCCGCCCGGTGCAACGGCGTACGCCCCTTTCCGGAGCAGGTCGGAAGGGTGGATTCACCCGAACGGATGCGTGGCGCTCAGTAGTTCTGCGGTCGCGGAGGGCTATAGCCGCAGGCCTCCCCGGGTGACGCCGACCCGGCTCGCGAGAAAGGGGAACGCGTGTGCGGCCGGCATGCGGCGCCGGATCACCGATCGGGTGCAGTGCCGAGAAATCCTTCCTCCCGGAGTTTCCGGGAAGCGCACTTCTCGTTACAGAAGCAGAACGCCGTACGGGATTCGACCGAGAAGTCCGTACGGGAAGTGACGTAAAGCCAGAGGAAGGATTCACCCCATGAAGCCCACCAAGGTCGCCGCGGTCGTCGCCGGTTCGCTGATGGCCCTCGGTGCCGCCGCGCCCGCCATGGCCACGGAGGCGCTCACCCCCACCAGCCTGAACGGCGGCCTGGAGGCCATCGCCGCCAACGGCCTGAAGACGGACGTGCTGAGCAGCACCACGGAGGGCTCCCCGGTGAAGACCGTCACGGACACGGCGACCCAGCTGAACGAGACCACCAAGGGCGCGCCGCTGCTCGGCGGCCTCCCGCTCCCCGCCGGCCTTCCGCTGGGCGGCTGACCCCACATCAGTACGGGCTGCCCCCACGGGCATTCCGGAGGCCTTCGTGCCCCGTTCCCCACGGTCGGCTGATCGAATGATTTTCAGATGATCTGCCGTGTGGCCCATGCTCCACGCCCCGCTCCGGCTCCTACTCTCTCGCCAGTCCCACGCGCACGTCGGTGGGTACCAGGCCGGTCGGAGCGAGGGGGAGCCTCGTCGGCCTCTCCTTTTCTCAGAGGAAGAGCGGTATGCGGTCCATCATCAGCAGGAAAGTACTCACCGCGGCGGCAGCGACCGGAATCCTGTCGCTGAGCGGCGGATTCGCCCTTGCCGCAGGCTCCCAGCCGGGCGCGGGCGACGGACCGGGACCGGCCGCGGCCGGCCACGTCCAGGGCCCCCTGTCGGCGGACGTCTGCGACCGGATCGCGGGGAAGGGCGCCGCCGCGGCGGCGGCCGTCGGCCACCTCTGCGGTCACCAGGGAGGCCACGGCGACGGCTACGGGCAGGGCGACGACGGGTACGGCGAGGACGACGGCGGCTACGGCGAGGAGCCGTCGCACCCGCCGACGACGCCCCCCACCAAGCCGCCGACCACGCCACCGACCAAGCCGCCGACGACCCCGCCGACGACGCCTCCCACCAAGCCGCCCACGACGCCTCCCACCACTCCGCCGACGACGCCTCCCACCAAGCCGCCCACGACGCCTCCCACCACTCCGCCGACGACGCCGCCGACCAAGCCGCCGACGACGCCCCCCACCACTCCGCCGACGACGCCTCCCACCACGCCACCGACCAAGCCGCCGACGACCCCGCCGACGACGCCTCCCACCACTCCGCCGACGTACCCGCCCAAGCCGGACGACTGCGAGCACCCCAAGCCCGGTCAGCCGAAGCCCAGCTGCGGTCCCACGCCGCCGCCGCCGACGACGCCTCCCACCAAGCCGCCGACGACGCCGCCGACCACACCTCCCACGACCGCCCCGCCCACGGTCCCTCCGTCGACGACGCCTCCCGCCACCCCGCCGACGAAGCCCCCCACCACCCCGCCGCAGCTCCCCGAGACCGGTAGCGAGCCCGCGCTCATGGGGGCGGCCGCGGTCAGCGCCGCGCTCGTCATCGGCGGTGCCGTGGTCTACGTCCGCGCCGGACGGCGGTTCGCACGCCGCCACTGACCCTCCGCGGGGCTGCCGGACCTCACCCCGCCGCGGGTCGCGGCCTGTTCGTCCCGACCCCGACCGGCACCCCGGACTCCCGGCTCGGCCCGGCGCCCGGAGGACACCGGCCGGCCGGGTGAAGGGACGGGTCTTCCCGTCACCCGTCCCACCCGTCACCCCGGCGGGCCGTCGATCGTTGCAGAAGAAGGCTTGTCGCATGGCCGCGGTCCGCGGACCGGAGCCGTTCCGCCGTATCCGGCGGCGGACGGAATTCCGGTCCGCGGGCCATTTTTTCTTTTTTCCTTCTTCCCGTTCGGCCCAATGCCCGTGACCCGTGTCCCCGACCGGCGTTGAACGGACATGACGGCCGTGATTCCTGCGGTCGCTTTCCACGTCCAAGGAGTTCTTGATGTCTCGCATCGCGAAGGCTGCCGCTGTTCTCGCCGGCACGGGTGCCGTTGCCCTCAGCGGAGCCGGCCTGGCCGTCGCCGACTCGGGCGCCGAGGCCGTCGCCGCCCACTCGCCCGGTGTCGCCTCCGGCAACGTCCTCCAGGTCCCGGTCCACGTCCCGGTCAACCTCTGCGGCAACACCGTCAACGTCATCGGCCTGCTGAACCCGGCGTTCGGCAACACCTGCGCCAACGTCAGCGACGGCGAGGACCGCGAGGACGAGGGCGGCTACGGCGGCTGACCCCCTCCGCCTCCCCCGCACGTGTCCCCCCGGCCCGACAGGACCGGGGGGACACGCGCGTACGGGCCCGTGCGCGGCGGCTCAGGCGTACCGGTAGATCCGGCTGTGGTCGAACATCGAGGCCGGGGTCACCCCCCACGGCGCCATCGGCTGGTGCCGGGCGACCACCTTGCGGTACTGCCCGTCGCCCAGCGGCGGCGGCTCCGCCGGCAGGTAGGCGGCCCCGGGGTTGCGCTGCTGCCAGCGGGACCAGACCAGGTCCACGAAGGCGTGGTGCAGCCAGAAGACCGGATCGTTCACGGAGCCGCCGCCGAGCATCAGGCCGCCGACCCAGCGGTGCACCCGGTTGTGGATCCGGAACCGGTCGTTGCCCTGCCCCGAGGCCCAGCCCTCCAGACGGTTGCGGAAGCCGGACGGGCTGGTCGAGTTCCAGGGCGTCACGTCGTACACCCGTTCCCTCATCACCTCCTCCAGCTGGGCCTGGGTGGGGAGCGTGATCGGGTCGCGGGGGCGCCCGAAGTCCCTGGTCAGGAAGCGGCCCTCGGTCATCGACTGGGTGATGTTCCAGCGGCCGGAGGAGTGCGCGAAGGGGCCGGTCATCACCTGGAGGTCGGACCGGCGCCCGTTGCCGCCCATGAAGTCCTCGTTCCAGATCGAGGAGGCCGGGCTGTTGTCCCGGGTCCAGTCCCAGTACGGGACGGTCACCGTGGGGTCGATCCGGCGCAGCGCCGTCTCGAACTCCAGGAGGAACTTCCGGTGCCACGGCAGGAAGCTCGGCGTCATGTGCGCGACCCGCAGCCTGCCCTCCCCGTCGGCCACGTAGTAGTCGATGTGGGTGCGGACGAAGCGGTCGTACGCCCCGGTGCGCTTGAGCTCCAGGACGGCGGCGACGAACGTGCGGCGCTCGGCGCCGGTCAGGTCGCGCTGGTTCTTACGCGTGTACACCACGCGGGCTCCCTCCCGTCGGGTCCGTGGGGGTGCCGTGGGCGCCCGCGAGGGGGGAGAGCGGGGCGGTGCCCATCTCGTCCACGGCCGCGCGGACCGCCGCCAGGGGCGTCGGACAGGACTCGTAGTGGTCGATCGGAGTGACGTAGCCGCCGTCGGCGCAGCGCATCAGGTGCAGCGGCCGGCCGTCGACGAGGGCCGCCGGTTCGCCGCCGGGGCCGGAGAAGCCGAGGATGCGGCGACCCCCGTACATCTCGTCGAAGGCGTGCGGGTCGTCGGCGCGCGGGCCGTCCGGACCTCCGGCCGGGGCGCGGAGCGCGATGCGCCCGAGGGCGCCGCCCGTGAATGCGGTGACGGCCAGGGCGAAGAGGGACCGCAGTGCGACGCGGCGCGGGACGATCATCGGTGATCTCCAGGGGGTCGGCTGGGGGTCCCCCCGCCGCAGGTAGGGGGAGCCTTCAGAGCACAACGATGAAATCCCGGGTTCGTTGCGGCGGAAATGCCAGTGGCGTGAATGTCGGCCGTTCGGGTGAAAGGCGCGCGGGGAAAGGGGGGTTGGAGCACTAGCATCCGATTCATGACCACTTCCAACGTCGTGTCCTCCGCGCGCAGCGCCTCTCCGCTGGGAACCCTCACGGTGATTCCGTGGTCCAGCGAGCCCTCCGCCGAATCGGCGGGCACGCCGTTCCTCATGGCGTACTCGCTCGGCGACGGCCGGGACGGCCCGGAGGCCGGTCAGCAGGCGATGCGGGCCGCCCTGGAGGCCATGGGCCTCTCGGTCGGCGACCGGCTCTTCGACCTGGAGCGGGACACCGGGATCAACGCCTCGCTGCTCGTCGAGGGCGGCTCGGCCGTGCTCAGCCTGCCCTTCCTGAAGGTGCAGTGCCCGGTGCCGGACGAGTGGCAGGCGGCCGCCCGCGAGAGCGGCAAGGTCTATCTGATCTGCTCGGTGCGGCCCTGGCCCGAGGCGGTTCCCGGGCGGCCCGTCGAGGAGGCGCGGCTGCGGGCCTTCGTCTCGGACGAGGAGATGCTCGCGGACAGCGCCCACGTCCTGATGCCGGTCCGCCGCGTCCAGGGCTGAGCGGAAGAACCGGGAAGAGGGGTCGCGCCATGGCGACGGTGGACGTACGGGGCGTGGTGCCGGGACAGCGCCGGGAGGAGGCCTCCCGGGAGGCGGGCGGACCGGTCGGCGCGGGCCGGGGCCTCGCCTGGCTCCTGGTCGTCACCGGCGCGGCGGGCGTCCTGGCCGGCTGGGTGATCACGCTCGACAAGTTCAAGCTCCTGGAGGACCCGGGCTTCACCCCGGGGTGCAGCCTGAACCCGGTGGTCTCCTGCGGCAGCGTCATGAAGAGCGAGCAGGCGGCGGTGTTCGGGTTCCCCAACCCGATGCTCGGGCTCGTCACGTACGCCGTCGTCGTCGCCATCGGGGCCGGGCTGCTCGCCGGGGCCCGCCACCGGGGCTGGTTCTGGCTCGGCCTGAACGCCGGGACGCTCTTCGGGGTCGGCTTCTGCACCTGGCTGATGCACCAGTCGCTGTACGAGATCAACGCGCTCTGCCTGTGGTGCTGCCTGGCCTGGACCGCGACGATCCTGATGTTCTGGTCCGTCACCGCGCACAACGTGCGGACCGGGGTGCTGCCCGCGCCGGCGGGGGTGCGGACCTTCTTCGGAGAGTTCGCCTTCGCCCCGCCCCTGCTGCACCTCGGGATCGTCGGGATGCTGATCCTGACCCGGTGGTGGGACTTCTGGACGAGCTGACGTGAGCCGCTCCTCCTTCCGGCCGCGAGCCGCACCGGTCGTGCTGCTCGCGGCCGTTCTCGTCCTCCTCCTGTCGTACGACCGGCTCGCGCCCGACGGGCGGCCCGCCGGGGAACGGCCGCCGCCGGGAGTGCCCTCGGGGTTCTTCACCGGCTCCGACGAGGCCGGGGTGCGCCGGATCGCCCGGGTGCAGGACTGGCTCGGCGGCGAGGCGCTGACCGTCGGGCACACGTACCTGCCGGGGGACCGCTGGTCCAACATCGAGGGGCACCCGGCGCTCTTCGGGCCGTGGGCGCGCTGGAAGGAGGAGCGGCCGGGGCGGCTCTTCGTGCTCAACGTGCCGCTGCTCGACCGCAGCGAGGCCGGTCTGCCCGACGAGGAGGTGCGGGAGGGGCTGCGGCGGGGCGCGGAGGGCGCGTTCGACGGGCACTTCCGGACCCTGGGGGAGCGGCTGGTGGAGCACCGGCTCGGGGACGCGGTCCTCGTCCTGGGCTGGGAGATGAACGGCACCACGTACAGCCACCGCTGCGGCCCGGACCCGGAGGCGTGGAAGGCGTACTGGCGGCGGACGGTCGAGGTGCTGCGGGCGGTGCCGGGACAGCGGTTCCGCTTCGACTTCACGGCGAGCCGGGGGCGGGACGCCGTGCCGTGGCCGCTCTGCTACCCCGGGGACGACGTCGTGGACGTCGTCGGCCTGGACGCCTACGACCAGCCCGCGGGCCTCTCCTTCCAGGAGCAGGTGCACGAGGAGTACGGCCTCGCCCATCACGTCCGGTTCGCGGCGGAGCACGGCAAGCCCGTCTCGTACCCGGAGTGGGGCCTCTTCCGGAACGGCGACAACCCGGCGTACGTCCGGGGGATGCTCGACTGGTTCGCCGCGCACCGGCCGGTCTACCAGACGATGACGGACTACTGCCCGCACGGGGTGTGGGAGTGCGCGGACAATCCGGAGTCGGCGCGGGTGGTCAGGGGCGCGCTGGGGGCGCCGGGCCGGTCCTGACCGCCGGTCTATCGTTCTCGGCATGCGACGCACGGATGTCTTCGGGGACGGCGGTGCCTGGACGGGGCTGGCCCTGGAGGTGGAGTCCCGGCGGCTGCCCGGACTGCGCCTGTTCGCCGCCGAGGGGCGGATCCTGCTCGCGCAGGGGGAGCGGCCGGTGCTGCTCGCCGCCGTCGACGACGATCGCTGCGGGGTCGGGTTCCGGCGTACGGACGCCTATCGTTCCGTCGTCCCGCCGCTGCGGGCCGCGGCCGCGCGGGAGGCGGCCGGGCGGCCGGACCGGTGGGCGTACCGCTTCGCGGAGCACCTGGCGCGGGCGGCGGACGGGCCGCTGCACTACGGGCGGTGGCTGCTCTCGCGCGAGGTCCCGGCGTTCTGGAACCACCGGAACCTGCCGCCCTCCGCGCACTGGGGCGAGATGCTCGTCGAGGGCCATCCCGACGGGTACCTCGACTGGTTCGTCCACCACGGGGCGTGGGAGGTCCTTCCGCTGCGGCCGGTGCCGGACCACGACGACGCGCGGGTCAAGGCGTACCGCAAGCAGGCCCGTGACGGGATCCTTCCGCCCGTCCTGCTGTGGTGGGTCAGCGGTCTGGACTGCCACGTGGTCCTGGACGGCCACGCCCGGCTGGCCGCCGCGATCGCCGAGTCGGTCGCGCCCCCGCTGCTGTACCTGGACCGCACCGCGCCCGGCGACGAGGTGGCGGCGGGGACGGAGCGGGCGGCGCGGGAGTACGAGGCCGAGCTGGCCCGTTTCGCGGAGCTGCGGGCCCGGCACGGCGACGCCGTCCCCGACGGCGCGGAGATCGCGGGGTCCGTGCTGGCCCGTCGTCTCGCGGAGCTGCGCACGGGGACGCGGCCCACCTGGGCCTGGCCGCTGCCCGGCGGGCGGGACGAGTGGAGCCGTGTCGCCCGTGAGGTGACGGGCGGGGAGGGCGACCTGCCGGGGTGACCGGGGTCAGGGGAGGGGCGGGCCGCCCCCGAGGGTGTCGAGGGTGCGGTCGAGGAGGGCCACGAGGTCGTCGGTGCGGCCACGTTCGGCCCAGTACACGGTGGTCTCGCGGAAGGCGCCGAGGACGGCGGCGGTGAGGACCCGTACCTCCAGGGCGTCGGGGGCGCGGCCGGTGCGGTCGGCGAGGACGCGGGTCAGGCGGCGGCCGGTCTCGGCGGCGGTCTCGGTGAGGCGGGCGCGCACGGCGGGGATCTCCACCATGAGCCGGGCGCGCAGCCGGGTCTCCTCCGGCTCTCGCGCGAGGGCGGTGCGGACCGCTTCGAGGAGGACCGCGCGCAGGGACTCCAGGGGGTCCTCGCCCGCCGGGCGGGCGCGCAGCCGGGCTTCGAGGAGGTCGTCGTCCTCGTCGGTGAGGAGGATGTCCTCGCGGACCGGGAAGTAGCGGACGACGGTCGAGGGGGAGACCTCGGCCGCCGCCGCGATCCGGTCGGTGGTGGCCGCCTCCCAGCCGTGCTCGGCGGCGAGCCGGTAGGTGGCTCTCCGGATCGCCGCGCGGGTCTTCGCCTTCTTGCGTTCGCGGAGGCTGGGGCGGGTGGGGGCGTCGGCGGCCATGCCGCCATTCTCCCGGGTCAGGCGTGCTGGTACGCCACCAGCGAGATGCCGACGTAGTGGACGATGAAGGCCGCCAGGGTCAGCGTGTGGAAGACCTCGTGGAAGCCGAACCAACGCGGGGACGGGTTGGGGCGCTTGATGCCGTAGATGATCCCGCCCGCGCTGTAGAGCAGGCCGCCGACGACGACCAGGACGAGGACGGCGATGCCGCCCGCGCGCAGGAAGTCGGGGAGGAAGAAGACCGCGGCCCAGCCCATCGCGATGTAGCAGGGCGTGTACAGCCAGCGGGGCGCGCCGACCCAGAAGACCCGGAAGGCGATGCCGGCGAGGGCCGCCGCCCAGACCGCCCACATGAGCGGCTTCGCCGTGGAGTCGGGGAGCAGCAGCAGGGTGAGCGGGGTGTAGGTGCCCGCGATGATCAGGAAGATGTTGGCGTGGTCGAGGCGCCGGAGCACGGCCTCGCCGCGCGGGCCCCAGGTGCCGCGGTGGTAGAGCGCGCTGACGCCGAAGAGGAGGCACGCGGTCAGGACGTAGATCCCACAGGCGATGCGGGCGCGGGGCGAGTCGGAGAGGGCGACCAGGACGAGGCCCGCGACGATCACGGTGGGGAACATGCCCGCGTGCAGCCAGCCTCTCAGCATGGGCTTCAGCGGGAGCGCCGGGGAGGAGTCGTCCGGGGTCACTTCCGGTGTGGCTGCAGTCATGGACGGAATCGTACCTACGGGCCCGTAAGTCCTGAATACGAGTGGCGATGCTCACGTGTGCACCCCTCTGGACATATGGGCGGATCCATCGGATGATCAAATGAGTGCGGTCGGCACCGGATGAGCAGCTACGAAGCATCCGGGTCGCAGCCCCCACGGGGCAAACATCTAAAAACCCCTCAAAAGGAGCAATCGTGGCGCGCGACAACGCGGCTCCCACCACCGTCCCCACCCAGCACCGGGAGCTCGTCTCCTGGGTGAACGAGATCGCCGAGATCACCCAGCCGGACAGCATCGTCTGGTGCGACGGCTCCGAGGCCGAGTACGAGCGCCTGTGCGAGGAGCTCGTCGCCAAGGGGACCTTCAAGAAGCTCGACCCGACCCTGCGCCCGAACTCCTACTACGCCGCCTCCGACCCCTCCGACGTCGCGCGCGTCGAGGACCGAACCTTCATCTGCTCCGAGAAGGAGGAGGACGCGGGCCCGACCAACCACTGGAAGGCCCCCGCGGAGATGAAGGACGTCTTCGCCGGTGAAGAGGGCATCTTCCGCGGCTCGATGCGCGGCCGCACCATGTACGTCGTGCCCTTCTGCATGGGCCCGGTCGGCTCCCCGCTCTCCGCCATCGGCGTCGAGATCACCGACTCCGCGTACGTCGCCGTCTCCATGCGCACCATGACCCGCATGGGACGGGCCGTCCTCGACGAGCTGGGCGACGACGGCTTCTTCGTCAAGGCCGTCCACACCCTCGGCGCCCCCCTCGCGGAGGGCGAGCAGGACGTGCCGTGGCCCTGCAACACCACCAAGTACATCTCGCACTTCCCCGAGACCCGCGAGATCTGGTCGTACGGCTCGGGCTACGGCGGCAACGCCCTGCTCGGCAAGAAGTGCTACGCGCTCCGCATCGCCTCCGTCATGGCCCGTGACGAGGGCTGGCTCGCCGAGCACATGCTGATCCTCAAGCTCACTCCGCCGCAGGGCGAGTCCAAGTACGTCGCCGCCGCCTTCCCGTCCGCCTGCGGCAAGACCAACCTGGCCATGCTGGAGCCCACGATCTCCGGCTGGACCGTCGAGACCATCGGCGACGACATCGCCTGGATGCGCTTCGGCGAGGACGGACGCCTGTACGCGATCAACCCCGAGGCCGGCTTCTTCGGCGTCGCGCCCGGCACCGGCGAGCACACCAACGCCAACGCCATGAAGACCCTCTGGGGCAACTCCGTCTTCACCAACGTCGCCCTCACCGACGACGGCGACGTGTGGTGGGAGGGCATGACCGAGGAGGCCCCGGCCCACCTCACGGACTGGAAGGGCAACGACTGGACGCCCGCGTCCGGGACGCCCGCCGCCCACCCCAACGCCCGCTTCACCGTCCCCGCCGGACAGTGCCCGACCATCGCGCCGGAGTGGGAGGACCCGAAGGGCGTGCCGATCTCGGCCATCCTCTTCGGCGGCCGCCGCGCCTCCGCCGTCCCGCTGGTCACCGAGTCCTTCGACTGGAACCACGGCGTCTTCCTCGGCGCCAACGTCGCCTCCGAGAAGACCGCCGCCGCCGAGGGCAAGGTCGGCGAGCTGCGCCGCGACCCCTTCGCCATGCTGCCCTTCTGCGGCTACAACATGGGCGACTACATGGCCCACTGGGTCAAGGTCGGTGCCGGCGCGGACCAGGCGAAGCTGCCGAAGATCTACTACGTGAACTGGTTCCGCAAGAACGACGCCGGCAAGTTCGTCTGGCCCGGCTTCGGCGAGAACAGCCGCGTCCTCAAGTGGATCGTCGAGCGCCTGGACGGCAAGGCGGAGGGCGTCGAGACCCCGATCGGCATCCTGCCGACCCCGGAGTCCCTCGACACCGACGGCCTGGACCTGCCGGCCGAGGACCTGGAGTTCCTGCTCAAGGTCGACCGCGATGTGTGGCGCGAGGAGGCCGCCCTCGTCCCCGACCACCTGAACACCTTCGGCGACCACACGCCGAAGGAGCTGTGGGACGAGTACCGGGCGCTCGTGGAGCGCCTGGGCTGATCCCGCCCCCCGAACTCGTGGTGGGTTGCCCCGAAATTCCGCCCTGACCAGTGGGGTCACGACGGCCCACCACGATCCGCCCGGCCCCCGGAGCCCCCTCAGGCTCCGGGGGCCGGCGCATTCCCCGGTCGGCCGCGCCCCCGGTCCTCCAGACGGCGGGTGTGCGTCCGCCGGATCTCCTCCGCCTCCTGGAGCGCGGCGGCGATCCCGGCCGCCTGCCCGTGCAGCGCGTCCGGCGCCGCCTTCGGGGCTGCCGGGTCGACCGTGTGCGTCCGCCCCTCCGGGGAGCGGAGGTGGTCGGTGAGCCGCCGCACCGCCTCCTCGCCTCGGGGCGGGCCGGGTGTACGAGGGGTGAAGGGGCGATCCCGGTACCGAACCGGAGCGGTCGGTACCGCGAACCCCCTTGCCGAAGGGGGTGGTTGGCGCCCGGTCCGCGCGGTTCGTGCCGCGCGGACCGGGGCCGTCAGGGGGCGGCGACCAGGGTGGGTTCCCCGGCCAGCGCCGCGGTGTGCGCGTCCATCCGCTCGGCGGAGAGGATCGCGGCGGTCGTGTCGGCCCGGGAGGCGGCGACGACCAGGGCGCGGCCCGCGAGGGCGTGCGCCTTTCCGTGCAGCTCCCGCGCGGACGCGCCGCTGAGGGCGGCGTGCCGTGCGGGCGGTGCGCCGCGCAGCCGCGCCACCTGCCGGGCGATGAGCTCGCCGGCCTCCGTGTCGCCCAGCTCGTCGGTGACGGCGAGCAGGGCCGCGAGGTGTCCGGCGAGCTGGATGTCCAGCTCCTCCTCGCGGGAGCGGTGCGGGTACGCGTCGTGGGCGTCGTCGGCCATCCGGTGGACCGACTTGGTGCGGATCGGTTCGTACATGGGACGGCCTCCTGAGTGCTCTGGAGCCATCCTAGCTTAGATCATGTCTAAAGTTGAGTCGGGTCTCACGTGGCGGGCTACGGCTGGCCGTAGCCGTCCAGGAACCGCCCGATCCGCGTCACCGCGTCCGCCAGGTCCGCCGCCGCCGGCAGCGTCACGATCCGGAAGTGGTCCGGCTCGTGCCAGTTGAAGCCCGTCCCGTGCACCACCATGATCTTCTCGGCCCGCAGCAGGTCCAGGACCATCTGCCGGTCGTCCTTGATCTTGTAGACGTTCGGGTCGAGCCTCGGGAAGAGGTACAGCGCCCCCTTCGGCTTCACGCACGTCACGCCCGGGATCTGCGTGAGCAGCTCGTACGCCGTGTCCCGCTGCTCCAGGAGCCGCCCGCCCGGCAGCACCAGGTCCTCGATCGACTGCCGGCCCTGGAGGGCGGCGGCCACCGCGTGCTGCGCCGGCATGTTCGCGCACAGGCGCATGTTGGCGAGGATCGTCAGGCCCTCGACGTACGAGGACGCGTGGTGCTTCGGGCCGCAGACCGCGAGCCAGCCGGAGCGGAAGCCGGCCACCCGGTAGTTCTTGCTCATCCCGTTGAAGGTGAGGCAGAGCAGGTCGGGCGCGATGGCGGCGGTCGGGGTGTGCGTGGTGCCGTCGTAGAGGATCTTGTCGTAGATCTCGTCCGAGCAGACGACCAGGCCGTGCCGGCGGGCGATCTCCGTCAGGGAGCGCAGCATCTCGTCGTCGTAGACGGCGCCGGTCGGGTTGTTCGGGTTGATGATCACGATCGCCTTGGTGCGGTCGGTGATCTTCCGCTCGATGTCCGCGAGGTCCGGCATCCAGTCGGCCTGCTCGTCGCAGCGGTAGTGCACGGCCGTACCGCCCGCGAGCGACACCGAGGCCGTCCACAGCGGATAGTCCGGGGCCGGGACGAGGACCTCGTCGCCGTCGTCCAGGAGCGCCTGCATCGCCATCTGGATCAGCTCGGAGACGCCGTTGCCGAGGTAGATGTCCTCGACGGAGAGCGGGATGCCCTTGGTCTCGTAGTGGCTCATGATCGCCCGGCGGGCCGAGAGCAGCCCCTTCGCGTCCCCGTAGCCGTGCGCGTCGGCCAGGTTGCGCAGCACGTCCTCCAGGATGGCGGGCGGGCACTCGAAGCCGAACGCGGCCGGATTGCCCGTGTTGAGCTTGAGGATGCGATGACCCGCGGCTTCGAGCCGCATCGCCTCTTCGAGCACCGGACCCCGGATTTCGTAACAGACGTTGGCGAGCTTCGTGGACTGGATCACCTGCATGACGAGAGCTTACGGCGGGGGCGGCCGGGGCGCTCCGTGTTTTGGGCCACGTCGGGGAGGGGGGAGGCCCGGGGCCGGGGGCGGTGCACGGGGGCGGGGCCGGATAGGTTGGCACGTCATGAGGGTCTTCAGCGCCTCCGGATGCCGGTGGCTGGGTGCGGGCGGGGCGCTCGCCGTCGCCGTGGGCGGATGGTTCGCCGGGACGCTGCCGTTGCGCGGCGGCTGGGGCCTGTGGGAGCGGCACGGCCCGGCGCCCACCACCGCCGGGGCCCTCCTCGCGTACCTCGGCCTGACCCTGCTCGTCGCCGCGTGGTGGCGGTACGGCGTGCTGCTCGTCCGGGGCGCCGCGGCCGCGCGGGACGGGGTCCTCGCGACCCTCGCCTGCTGGACCGCGCCCCTGCTCCTCGCCCCGCCCCTCCACAGCGCCGACGTCTACAGCTACGTCGCCCAGGGCGCGATGGTCCTCGAAGGGCACGACGTGTACGGCGCCGGGCCCTCCATCCTCGGCCCCGGCGACCTCGGCGCCGAGGCGGCGGCGAGCGTCGGCGGGCACTGGACCGCCACCCCCGCCCCGTACGGCCCCGCCTTCCTGCTCCTCGCGGCGGCCGTCGTGAAGCTCACCGGCGGCGCGGTCGTGCCCGCCGTCCTCGGCATGCGCCTGATCGCCCTCGGCGCGCTCGCGCTCACCGTGTGGGCCGTGCGGGGGCTCGGCGGCGGGCCCGGCGGCCGGGCGGGCGCGCTGTGGCTGGCCGTCCTCAACCCGCTCTTCCTGATCCACGTCGTCGGCGGCACCCACAACGACGGACTGATGATCGGGCTCGTCCTCGGCGGGGTCCTGCTCGCGACGCGGGGGCGGTGGGTGCTCGGCTCCGTCCTCGTCGGCTGCGCCGTCATGGTGAAGTCCCCGGCGGCGGTCGCCCTGCTCTTCATCGGGATCACGGTCGCCCGCCGGGACGGGGGCGGGGTACGGGGCCTGGCGAAGGGCCTCGTCCTTCCCGGGGCCGTCGCGGGGGCCGTGGCGGCCGGGGCGACGGTGCTCGCCGGGACCGGGTTCGGGTGGCTGCGGACGCAGAGCGTCGCCGGGACCATCCACACCGCCCTGTCGCTCACCAGCGACCTCGGGCTCGGGCTCGGGCTGCTCCTCGCGGACGACCCCGACCCGGTCAAGGACCTCGTGCAGAAGCTGGGCCTCGCCGCCGCGCTCGTCCTCATCGCGGTCCTCGCGCGGCGCTCCTGGCGGGGGCTCCTCGACCCGGTCCTCGGCCTCGGCCTCTCCCTGGTGGCCCTGGTCGCGCTCTCGCCGATGGTCCAGCCCTGGTACCTGCTGTGGGGGACGGCCGTCGTCGCGTCGGTGGCGTGGCACGGCCGGGCGGGGCAGATCCTCGCGGTCCTCTCGGCGGCGCTCGTCTACGAGACGGCGCCTTCGGGGCGTACGCCCTGGTACGGGTTCGTGGCGGCGGGTGCCGTGGCCGCGCTCGGGCTGCTGTGGGCGCGGCGGGAGCCGTGGCGGGCCGGTGCCGCGGAGGACGCCGACCGGCCCGCGGGCACTCCTACCGGGCGACCGGCGTCCGCCTGATCGCGCGTCCCGCGAGCACGTCCGTCCGCCTGCCGTCCTCGATCACGAACCTCCCCCCGACCAGGACGTGCGGGATGCCCGTCGGCAGGGTCCTCGGGTGCTCGTACGTCGCGCCCGGGGCGACCGTCGCCGGGTCGAAGAGGACCAGGTCGGCCACGTACCCCTCGCGGACCAGGCCCCGGTCGGGGAGGCGGAGGCGGGCGGCCGGGCGGGAGGTCAGGTGGGCGACGCACTCCTCCAGGGACAGGACGCCCAGCTCGCGCACGTACCGCCCCAGGTACGCGGGGAACGTGCCGTACGCGCGCGGGTGCGGCTTGAGGCCCTGGAGGATGCCGTCCGAGCCGCCGGTGTGCGTCCGGTGGCGCATGATCGCCCGGACGTTCTCCTCGTGGCCCACGTGCTGGAGGATCGTCGTGCCGAGCCGGTCCTCCAGGAGGAGCCGGCGGGCCGTGGCCCAGCCGTCGACGCGGCGGCCGACGAACCCCGCGAGCGCCGGCCCGTTCACCCCCGAGACCTCGATCGTGGACCAGTCGACCGGCACGCCGTGGCAGCCGTCCGAGCCGATCTCCTCCAGGTGGTGCCGGATCCGCTCGGCCGTCGCGTCGTCCCGGAGCCGCGCGAGCACCGCCTCCGGGCCGCCCTCGCTCGCCCAGCCCGGCAGCAGGGCCACCAGGGTCGTGCAGCCGGGGGTGTACGGGTACGTGTCGAGGCTGAGGTCCGCGCCGGCGTCCAGGGCCTCGTCCAGGAGGGCGAGCAGCTCCGGGGCCCGGCCCTCGTTCACGCCGAAGTTCATGGTGGCGTGCGCCAGGTGCAGGGCGCACCCGGCCGCGCGGGTCAGGGCGATCATCTCCGCGTACGCGTCGAGGGCCCCGGCGCCGTACGAGCGGTGGTGCGGGCAGTAGTAGCCGCCGTACTCCGCGACGACCCGGCACAGCTCGGTCAGCTCGGCGTCCGGCGCGTACATCCCGGGGGTGTACGTGAGGCCGGAGGACATGCCGACCGCGCCCTGTTCCAGGCCCTCGGCGACCAGCCGCCGCATCCGGTCCAGCTCGGCCGCCGTCGCCGGGCGGTCCTCCCAGCCGACGGCGAGGGCCCGGACCGTGCCCTGGGGAACGAGGTAGGCGGCGTTGACGGCGATGCCCCGGCCGCCGTGCGCGCCGTCGAGCCGGTCCAGGTACTCGCCGACCGTGCGCCAGTCCAGGTCCAGGTCGGAGCCGTCGCCGTTCCAGCCGGCGATCGCCCGCCGCACCTCCGCGAGCGTGCGGTCGTCCACCGGCGCGTACGACAGTCCGTCCTGGCCCAGGACCTCCAGGGTCACGCCCTGCGCGGCCTTCGCGGAGTGGTCCGGATCGCGGAGCAGCGCGAGGTCGCTGTGGGCGTGCATGTCGACGAAGCCGGGGGAGAGGACCAGGCCCTCGGCGTCCAGGATCCGGCGGCCGGTGGGCCGCTGGCAGCCGGCGGCGGCCGCCTCCCGGACGATCGTGGTGATCCGGCCGCCCTCGACGCCGACGTCGGCCCGGTAGGAGGGGCCGCCGCCGCCGTCGACGACCTCTGCGTCGCGGATGACGAGTTCCATCACTGTCCCGGCTCCCCGGTGCCTAGAAGAAGGTGCGGATGTGGTCGACCACCGTGCCGTCGGCCTCGACCAGCGGGATGAGCTGCCACTTGTCGAACGACGTGCACGGGTGGGAGAGGCCCATCCCCACCCAGTCCCCGACCTCCAGGTCCGCCCCCGGCTCCGTGCGCAGCCAGGCGTGCTGGTCGGAGAGGCCCGTCACGGTGACGCCCTCGGCGGGGCGGATCTCGCCCGTGCGGGCGTCGCGGACCACCTGGGCCTCCGGGAGGTGCAGGTCGTGGGCGGCGTCCCGCTTGCCCGCATTGGTGAAGGCCTGCTCGCCGGTGGGCCGGGAGACGACCTGCGACCAGAGCCGGAACGCGGGCTGGAGCGCGCCCTCCTCGGGAACCCGGTTGAAGGGGGTGAGGTGCCGGTAGTGGCCGTCGTCGTGCGAGACGTACGCGCCGGAGCGCAGCAGCTTCAGGACCGGCAGGGAGAGGGCGGGGAGCTCCGCGAAGACCTCGGCGACCGCGTCGAACCAGGCGCTGCCGCCCGCGCTCACCACGATCTCGCCGATGCCGGCGGCGAAGCGGCCCTCCGCGTCGAAGGCGGCGGCGAGGCCGGTGAGCCGCAGCAGCCAGGCCCGGACCCGCTCGGGGTCCGCCTCCGGCACCTCGCCCTCGTACCCGGCGACGCCGACGAGCCGCAGGGTGGCGGCTGCGGCGACCGCGTCCGCGACGGCGGCGCACCCGGCCTCCGTGCGGACGCCGGTGCGGGCCCCCTCGCCCGCGCCCAGCTCCACGACGACGTCCACCGGGCGGGCCGCCCCGGCGGCGCGCAGGGCCTCGTCCATCAGCTCGACGCCGCGCACCGAGTCGACGTAGCAGACGAAGCGGAAGTCCGGGTCGGCGTCGAGCTCGGCGGCGAGCCAGCGCAGGGCGGCGGGGTCGACCAGCTCGTTGGCGAGGAAGATCCGGGCGATGCCGTGGGCGCGGTAGACGCGGGCCTGGTGGGGCACGGCGGCGGTGATGCCCCAGGCGCCGTGCGCGAGCTGCCGCTCGAAGAGCTGCGGGGCCATGGAGGTCTTGCCGTGCGGGGCGAAGGCGAGGCCGTGGCGCTCGGCGTACGTCTCCAGGAGGCGCAGGTTGTGCGCGACGGACTCGGCGGAGAGGGCGAGGACGGGGGTGGTGTAGCCGCCGGTGAAGAGGTTGCGGCGCTGGGCGGAGAGCTCGCCGACGGTCAGGCCCCCGGCGTCCGGGGGGAGGGCCTTGAAGCGGTGGTCGACGCGTTCGGCGGAGAGGTCGGGGACCTCGTGCTCCTGCCGCGCGGGCGTCTCGTTCACCGGGCCGGGCATGGGGCCTCCTCCTCATGGATGTTGCACATCACGCAACGCTCATTGCGCATCTTGCTCACGGCTGTCTAACATCCGGGCCAAGGCCGGGTCAATGGACCCGTGGGAGTCGCAGGGAGCACGAGAGTGAGCGGACACGCGATCCCGGATACGATCCCGGACGTCGTCCGCGCGGTGGATGCCGTGGATGCCGTGGACCCTGCGGGCCTTGTGGGACCCGTGGATGCCGTGGACTCTGCGGGCCTTGTGGGACCCGTGGATGCCGTTGACCCTGCGGGCCTTGTAGGACCCGTGAACCCCGTGGACGTCGTCTGCCTCGGCGAGTCCATGGTCACCTTCCTGCCCTCCCGGCCGGGCCGCCTCGCGGACGTCCCCTCCTTCACCCGGGCGATCGGCGGTGCCGAGACCAACGTCGCCTGCGCGCTGGCCGCCGCCGGGCACCGCGCCAAGTGGGTCGGGCGCGTCGGCGGCGACGGCTTCGGCGACCACCTGGTCGAGGTCGTCGGCGGTCACGGCGTCGACGTCTCCGCCGTGGGCCGCGACCCGCACCGGCCGACCGGGATCTACTTCCGTACGGACGAGGACCGGGCCACCGACGCCCACGAGGTCGTCTACTACCGGGCCGGTTCCGCCGCCTCGGCCATGTCGCCCGCCACCGTCCCGTACGAGAGCGTCGCCGGGGCCCGCATCCTGCACCTCACCGGCATCACCGCCGCGCTCTCCGGGGACTGCCTGGCCCTGCTGCGGGAGCTGACCGCCCCGCGCCCCGGCCGCCCGCTGGTCTCCTTCGACGTCAACCACCGGCCGGCCCTGTGGCGCGGCGGCGACGCCCCCGGCGTCCTCCTCGAACTGGCCCGCCGCGCCGACGTCGTCTTCGTCGGGGCGGACGAGGCGGAGCGGCTGTGGGGGCTGAGGGGCGCGCGGGAGGTCTTCGACGCCGTCTCCGGACCCGAGGTGGTCGTGGTCAAGCTGGGCGGGGGCGGGGCCGTCGCCGCCGACCGGAGCCGCGCGGCCCGCGCGGGCCTGGAGGACGGCGACGGGACCGCGACCCACGTCCCCGCCCCCCGCGTCGACGTCGTCTCCCCGATCGGTGCCGGGGACGCCTTCGCCGCCGGGTTCCTCTCCGCGACCCTCCGCGGTCTCGACCTGCGGGCCCGGCTCCGGCACGGGCACCTGATGGCCGCCGCCGCGCTCACCGTCCCCGGCGACCTGGCCGCCCCGCCCCGCCGCGACCGCCTCGACCGCCTGGCCGCGCTCGACGACGCGGCCTGGGGGACACTTCACCTCGGCCCCGGCTGGACGGAGGCCGACGAGAAGGACCCCGGGCGGACGGGCGAGGGCCCGGAAGGCCCCGGCCGCGCGGGGGACGACCAGGAGGTACGCACGCCATGAGCCAGACCGTCGACCGGGCGCTCAGCATCCTGCCGCTGCTCGCGCAGGGCCCCGCCGACCTCGGGCAGGTCGCCGAGAGCCTCGGCGTCCACAAGTCCACGGCCCTGCGGCTGCTGCGCACCCTCCACGAGCACGGCCTCGTCCATCGCCAGCAGGACCAGCGCTACCGCCTGGGCGCCCGGCTCTTCGCGCTCGCGCAGGAGGCCGTCGAGAACCTCGACGTCCGGGAGATCGCGCACCCCTACCTCACCGCGCTCAACGAGCGGATCGGGCACACGATCCACCTCGCGGTGTACGAGGAGGGGGAGGTGCTCTACATCGACAAGGTCGAGAGCCGGTACCCGGTCCGCATGTACTCGCGGATCGGCAGGCCCGTCGCGATCACCGTCGCCGCCGTCGCCAAGCTGCTCCTGGCCGACCTGCCCGAGGCCGAGCGGCGCGCGGTCGCCATGAAGCTCGACTACCCCCCGTACACGCCCCGTTCGACGCCGAACGCCGCCGCCTTCCTCAAGGAGCTGGCGACCGTCCGCGAGCAGGGGTGGGCCACCGACCTCGGCGGCCACGAGGAGTCCATCAACTGCGTCGGCGCCCCCATCCGCGGCGCCGACGGGCGGGTCGTCGCCGCCATGTCGGTCTCGGCGCCCAACGTGGTCGTCACGGCCGAGGAACTCCTCACCCTCCTCCCGCAGGTGCGCCGCACCGCGGACGCCATCAGCCGGGAGTACTCCGGCACCGCCCCGACCAAGGACACCGCATGAGCGACCAGCCGACCGCGCAGACGCCCGCCCAGCCCGTACAGCCCGCCGAGAAGATCGCCCTCACCCCGGCGACCCACACCGCCCCGCCCGCGAAGTTCTCGCACGGCGTGAGGAAGGGCAACATCCTCCAGGTCGCCGGCCAGGTCGGCTTCCTGCCCGCCGTCGAGGGCCGGGCGCCCACCGTCGCGGGCCCGACCCTGCGCGAGCAGACCCTCCAGACCTTCGCCAACGTCAAGGCGATCCTGGAGGAGGGCGGCGCGAGCTGGGACGACGTCATGATGATGCGCGTCTACCTGACCGACGTGGACCACTTCGCCGAGATGAACGAGATCTACAACCAGTACTTCGAGGAGCAGGGCCTCAAGGCACCCGCCTCCGCCCGCACCACCGTCTACGTCGGCCTCCCACCCGGCCTCCTCATCGAGATCGACGCGCTGGCGGTCCTCGACTGAAGAACCTTTCCCCGTGCGAGGGTCGACGCCCGAGGCCACAGGGGGACATCGCATGGGGCGCATCGGGAGGACGAAACCGCCCGGCATCGGCGTACCGCTCGCGGCCGCGCCGTGCGCGGCGCTGCTGTCCGGCTGCGGCGGGGCGGAGGAGAAGGCGGACCCGGCGGACCAGGACCGCTTCCTCGGACGGTACGTGACGCTGCTCAACGCCGCGGAGGAGCCCGGCCCGGCCGGCCTCCTCCGCGGCCACCCGAACGGCGGGGACGACGCCCGCGCCCGGATCGCGGCGTACGGCGGCCAGGACCGGGACGTGACGTGGCAGCGCACCTCCGAGTTCCCGGACGTCCGGAGCGTCCGGCTGACCGGGACCTCCGGCGACCGGAAGCGCCCGGTCGCGGTCGTGGAGACCGTGAACCGGGAGGACGGCCACTGGTCGCTGACCCCACGGGACGGCGTGGCCCCGAAGCCGCCCGGCGCGGCGGACGCGACGCGCCCCAGGTGACGGGAGCGGGCCCGTACCTCCTCCGGGGGAGGTACGGGCCCGCACCGGGCCGCCGGCCGGGTCACGTCGTGCAGTACTGGCCCTGCTTGCCGATCGAGCGGTACATGCAGTCGGCGTTCTCCAGGAGTTGGAGGACCGCGTCGCGGTTGCGGGAGGTTTCGCGTTCGATGACCTCGTCGGGCGGGTAGAAGCCGCCGTTCCAGGAGGACGTCGGGTACATCTCGAAGGTGTACGCGAAGATCTTCTGCGCGCCCCACAGGTAGTCGTCGATCGAGCCGTCCGTGACGTACAGGTCGCTGGACTGCTCGGGCGTGTAGCCGTTGCTCGCGGCCATCTTCTTCCCCACGGCCGCGAAGGCGTCGCGGTCGTCCTTGGTCATGCCCGGGGCGGTGTCGGCGGTGGTCCAGCCGAACGGCCAGAGGACCAGCTCGCTGTACGTGTGGAAGTCGATCGACGCCTTGATCTGCTGCTTCCCGCCGACCACCCGGGAGCGGACGAAGTCGGCGACGACCTTCACCTCGGGGGCCGACTCGGGGGCCGCGCCCCGGTAGGTCTCGGAGCTCTTGGTGCCGGAGGAGCCGCCGCAGCAGCCCCACTTGTAGTTCCAGTTCCGGTTCTGGTCCGTGCCGACGTACGAGGAGCCGGAGTTGGGCTGCCGGTTCTTGCGCCAGCTGCGGTAGGAGCCGGACGCGATGTCGTACTCGCCGCCGTCCGGGTTGAGGTCCGGCACGATCCAGATCTCGCGCCCGTTCACGGCGTTGGTGACCCTGCTGTCCGTGCCGTAGCCCGCGCCGAGTTCGCGCAGCAGGTAGAGCGCCATCTCGACGGTCAGGTGCTCGCGGGCGTGCTGGTGGTGGGTGAAGAGGACCTCGGGCTCGTTCTCGTCGGCGGCCACGTTGTCGCTGACCTTGATCGCGACGATGTCCCGGCCCTCGTACGACTTCCCGATCACCCGCTTGCTCATGATCGAGGGGTACTGGGCGAGCCGCTGGTCGATCTCCGCGCTCGCCTCGGCGTAGTTGTGGTAGCGGGAGTCCGCCGACGGGAAGTCCAGCGGGCCGAGCGCCGACCGGGCGGCCTCGCCCCGGTCCGGCGGGCCGGGCAGGGCCACCGGCTCGTACCCCAGGGCCTTGACGCGCCGGAGCTGCTCGGCGTTCGCGCTGACCACGACCGCGCGGGCGTCGACCTCGTCGATCGAGACCCCGGTGGCGGCGAGCACGGTGCGGGCGGCCGGGGTGGCGGGGCCGGCGACCTCGTACTGCCGGACCACCTCCCCGGACGCGGATGCGGAAGCGGCGGAACGAGCGGCGGTCGGCGCCGGACCGGCCCCGGCGGGCGTCGAGAGCGCGGAGAGGGGCGCCGCGAGGGCGAGCGCCACGAGGGACGCGAGGAGGGCGGGCCTCCTGCCGGGCCTCCTCGCGCGGAGGGAACGTCGCATGCTGTCTCCTGGGTGGGGAGTGTGGGGGGTGCGACAACGACAGACGACAAAGTGGTACGGGGTGCGGGGTGTGGGGTGCGGGGTGCGGGTCTGTACGGGGTCGTGCGGGGTGTTCCGGACATGGTGAAGTGATGTCATGGACGGGTCAAGAGAGGGACTTCGGCCATACTGTCCCGCGTGGGGACCCTCATCGGCAGATACGTCATCGAGCACAAGCTGGGCGAAGGCGGCATGGGCACCGTCTACCTTGCCCGATCGCGCGGCGGACGCGCCGTCGCCGTCAAAGTGGCGCGGCCGGAACTCGCCTCCGATCCCTCTTTTCGCGCACGCTTCCGCGCCGAGGTCGCCGCCGCCCGTCAGGTCGGCGGCTTCCACACCGCGCAGGTCGTCGACGCCGACCCCGAGGCCGAGGCGCCCTGGCTCGCCACCGCCTACGTCCCCGGCCCCACCCTCGCCGCCCTCGTCACCGCCGAGGGCCCCATGGACGAGGCGCGGCTGCGCGCCCTCGGCGCCGCGCTCGCCGAGGCCCTGGAGGCCATCCACGCCTGCGGGCTCGTCCACCGCGACCTCAAGCCGGGCAACATCGTCATGGCCCCCGACGGGCCGCGCGTCCTCGACTTCGGGATCGCCCGCGCCCTGGAGTCGACCCGCCTCACCGCCACCGGCTCCGCCTTCGGCACCCCCGGCTACCTCGCCCCCGAACAGGCCCTCGGCGAGGAGGTGACGGGCGCCGCCGACGTCTTCGCCCTCGGCGCCGTCCTCGTCGCCGCCGCCGGTGGCCGCCCCTTCGGGGACGGCACGCCGATGGGCCTCATGTACCGCTCGGTCCACGAGGCCCCGGACCTGGCCTCCGTCCCGGAGTCCCTGCGCGGCCTGGTCGCCCGCTGCCTGGCCAAGGACCCGGCCGAACGCCCCACGCCGGACGAGATCCTGGACGCGCTGGGGGAGGGGGCGGGTCACCCCGCCACGGTGGTCGTGCCCGGGCCCGTCCACCCCTACGGCTCCCCGACACCCCCCGTACCGCCTTCCGTACCGCCCTCCGCACCGCCCTCCGCCCTTCCGACGGCACCCGCCTACGGGCCGCCGGGACACGTGCCGCCCCCGGGGCCCGGCTTCGGCCCCCCGGGCGCCTTCGCCGTACCGCCACCGCCCTCCGTGCCGCCCGGAGCCGTACCACCGGGATCCGTACTGCCCGGACCCGTACCACCAGGGGCCGTACCGCCCGGCTCCGTGCCGGAGTTCGTGGCCGCCGACAAGGTGTCCGGGATCGTCGTCGACGGCTCCGGCGTGCACCTCCAGCTCTACGGCGAGGAGGTGGACTTCGGCTGGGAGGAGATCTCGGGCGTGGACCTCCTGCGGACCCGCCGCGGCCGGGGCCTGCGCGTCGTGGTCTCGCTCCACGGGGGCGGCGCGTACAGCTGCGACCTCGACGGGCGCCGTACCGCCCGGGTCGAGGAGTGGGTGGCCCGGCTCGACCCGGTCCTGGCCGCCTTCCTGCCCCGCCGCTGACGCGCCCCGGCCGGACCCGGGAACGACGCAGCGCCGCCGGGGGAGCGGCGGCGCTGCGGAGCCCGTACGCGTACGGGAGGGGCTACCGGTTACGGGAGGCCGTGCACGTGCGGGCCGACCGCGTTCGACCAGGCGTTGCCGGCCGTCGCGTCCCAGTTGGTGGACCAGGTCATGGCGCCGCGCAGGGACGGCCAGGCCTGGGCCGGCTTGAAGGTGCCGCAGTTGGTGAGCCTGGTGAGGCAGTCCAGCGCGTTGTTCACGATCTGCGGGGAGACGTAGCCGCTGCCCGCGCCCCGGGTGGAGGCGGGGACGCCCAGGCCGACCTGCGACGGGTCGAGACCGCCCTGGATCTGGATGCAGGCGAGCGCGGTGAGGAAGTCCACCGAGCCCTGGCTGTAGACCTTGCCGTCGCAGCCCAGCATCGAACCGCTGTTGTAGTACTGGGTGTTGATCACCGTGAGGATGTCCTTCACGGCGAGCGCGGTCTTGAAGTACTCCGTGCCCGTGTTCTGCATGTCGATGGTCTGCGGGGCCATCGTCAGGACCAGGCCCGGACCCACCTTCGCGGAGAGCTGGCGCAGCGCCTTGGTGAGGTACGTGGAGTTGATGCCGTGTTCGAGGTCGATGTCGACGCCGTTGAAGCCGTACTCCTGCATCAGGGCGTACGTGCTGTTGGCGAAGGCGGTGGCGCTCGCGTCACTGTTGATCGTGACGTTGCCCTTCTCGCCGCCGACGGAGATGATCACGGACTTGCCGGCCGCCTTCTTGGCCGCCACGTCGGACTTGAACTCGGCGACCGAGGAGTAGCCGACCGCCGGGTCGAGGTTGAAGACGATCTGGCCGGGCGTGGCCGTCGAGTCGGCGAAGGAGACGGCGATGATGTCGTACGCCGCCTGCACGTCCCGCAGCTTCTGCTTGGCCGCGCCGTTGTCGAAGTTCTGCCAGTAGCCGGTCACGGCGTGCTTGGGCACGGCCGGGCCGGGGCCCGTCTGGTTCTTGGCGGTGCGCGCCGTCACGGCGGCGGACTTCGCGGACTCGCCCGCGGAGTTCACCGCGGAGACCTGGAACTGGTACGCGGTGTCGGCGGCGAGCCCGGTGACCGTGGCGGAGGTGCCGCTCACGGTCTGCGGGGCGGCGCCGTCCCGGTACACCTTGTAGGACGTCGCGCCGGAGACCGCGCCCCAGCTCAGGGCGACGGAGGAGGTGGTGGTGGCGCCCGCCACGAGGCCCGCGGGGGTGGCCGGGACGACCGGGTCGGGGTCCGGGGCGCCGCCCCCGTCGGGCCCGTACACGCTCACGTCGTCGACGAAGTAGGGGGAGGTGCCGTACCAGCCGTGGGTGTGGATCTCGACCGAGGTGGTGGAGGCGCCCGTGGTGAAGGTGGTGGTCAGCTGCTTCCAGGACGGGGAGTCCGGCGTCCAGGTGGAGACCGAGCCGGTGCCGGTCCCGGTGCCGCTCGCGCCGAGGTAGGCGTAGCCGCCCTGGACCCAGGCGCTCAGCGTGTACGTCGAGTTGGGCTTCACGGTCACGGTCTGCACGCACTTGGCGTTGTCGAGACCGGCCGGGGCGGCCTTCAGGGCGCCGGCGCCGGTGCGGGCCGGCGAGGAGACGGCGGCGCCGCTCCCGGCGGAACAGGCCCAGTTGGCGAGGCCGTTCTCGAAGCCCGCGTTCCTGGCGACGTTGACGTCCGCGGCCTGGGCGGTGCCGGCTCCGCCGACGAGGACGAGCCCGGAGCCGACGGCGAGCGCGAGGGCCCCGCCGAGCCATCTGCGTCCGTGCGGGCGGGTGGTGGTGCGGTCCACGTGCATCCTCCGTGGGGGAGTTGGGGATGTGGAGGTGCCGTACGTCGTCGTACGGAGGGGGTTCGTACGGGGGTACGAGGCGGTACGAGGGGTACGGGAGGTAAAGAAGGTACGAGAGGTGCGGGTTCGGACGGTGGCCACCGTTGTTCGAACAAGCTGGTCCAGACCAATCGCGTTGTCAAGACCTCTGACGGCAAACGGTGTTCGGACGGAGGGGACGCACCGATCGGAAGGCCCCCGGGCCGGGGCCCCGCGCCTGCCCCCTCCGGGCCCGGGCGGTGGGCCCGAATAAATGGAGGGAGCTTGGCGGATTGTGTGTTCACCACCCCGGGGGACGCGGATAAGGTGCAGAGGCGGCCGCATCCCGGTGTGACGTCGTGAACGCGGTAAGTGAAACCGTGACCCCCGTGACTCCGGGGGCCGGAGGGGACGGGGGGTCCGACGTGCCGACAGCGATCGCGGTCACCAGCGCCGACCTGGTGCTGCCGCCGACCGACCCCGGAACCCCGCGCGCCGCCGTGCTGCCGCCCCCCGAAGGACGCCCGCTGGACGCCTCGGTCGCGGACATGCAGCAGCTCCTCACCCGCTACGGACACGTGGTCGTCGTCTGCCCCACCTCCGTCCCGGCCGCCGTCGAGCACCGCCTCCACGCCGTCCGCTCCCTCCTGGAGAGCGACCGGATAGCGCTGGTCAGGACCGACCTGCCACCGCTCGGCGCGGCCGTCCTCGTCCGCCAGCTCTGCCGACTGACCGGCTGCGACTTCACCCCCGGAGTCCTCGCCTCCGCCGCCCGGCTGCTCGCCCACTACATCTACGCCGGCGCCGTCCTCGGCTCCGTCTCCCGGCTCGACCGCGTCCCCGTCGGCCTCGGCTCCCACCTCAAGAGCTGGCTGCCCGGCGCCCACTTCGCCGTCCTCGCGGGACCCACTCCGCAGATGGTGCGCGTCGGCAGCGGGGAAGAGGCCCTCGCCGGACCCGAGTTCGCCACCGAACTCCTCCTCGCCCGGGGCCACCTCCAGACCGACTGGCCCGCCACCGCCCTCGTGCCCCGCTGGCGGATCCCCGGCCCCGTCCAGGAGACGGCGCTGCCCGCCTCCTCGCCCGGCTGGTGGGGCACCGGGAAAATCGTGGAGTTCGCCGCGTACCTCCCCGACCTCTCCGTCCTCCACCAGCTCGTCTCCTCGGTACGCCGCGAGATCTGCCACTGGTGCGGCATGGACCTCATCGGCGACCGCTGCGGCTTCTGCGCGGCACCGCTGACGGTCCCGGAGCCGGGCGGGGGCGCGTACACGGGTGCGCGGGGGACGGGGGCGTACGCGGGCGCGCAGGACGCCGGTTCGTACGCGGGCCCGCAGAGCGCCGGTTCGTACCCGGGCGCGCAGGATGCCGGTTCGTACGCGGGCCCGCAAGACGCCGGTTCGTACGCGGGCGCGTACACGGACCCGCAAGGCACCGACCCCCGCCCCGCCGACCCGCGGCACGCCCTGGAGCCCGTGGACCCCCACGCCCCGGGCCCCGCCGTCCCGCACCCGACCCGGGCCCTCGGCCCCGGCGCGCACACCCCCCGCGCCCTGCCATGAACGGCGCCCCGGCCCCCGCTCCCGTACACCCGCCCGCCCTCGTGGGGGCGCGTCCGCCAGCCCACCGTCTCCGTCCGTCCGGACCCACGTCTCCGATCGAGGTAGTACGGCCATGAACTCCCGCCAGCGCCGCGGCGTGATCCTGCTGCTGCTCTCCGTCCTGTGTGCCCTCGGCGCCTTCGCCGGAGTGCTCGCCGTCATCAGCGACGTGAACTCCAAGGTCGGCCCGGAGACCACCGCGTACCGGATCAAGGAGAACGTGAAGCCCTACGAGGCCCTGAAAGCCGGCCAGTTCGAGAAGATCACCATGCCGAAGCGCTGGCTCTCCGAGACCGCCGTCACCGACCTCGCCGCGATCAGGGGCAAGATCGCCGTCACCACCCTCAAGGCCGGCTCCCTCCTCCAGGAGGACATGATCGTGGACCGGCCCGCGCTCCAGCCGGGCCAGCAGGAGATCGCCATCATGATCGACGCCGGCACCGGCGTCGCGGGCAAGATCACCGCCGGTGCCACCGTCAACATCTACGCCACCTTCGCGGGCGAGAAGAAGGGCGACCCCGACCAGTCCCGGATGATCGTCTCCGGCGCCCGCGTCCTCGACGTCGGCAGGCTCACCCCGGCCTCCGAACGCTCCGACCGCTCCGACAGGGCCACCTCCACCGTCCCCATCACCTTCGCGCTCTCCACCCTCGACACCCAGCGCGTCGCGTACGCCGAGTCCTTCGCCGAACACGTGCGCCTCGCCCTCGTCGCCCCCTCCACGGGCGGCGCCCCCGTCGACCAGCGCGACCGCACGTACACCCTCGACAAGGACAAGTGAGGCCGGTATGACCACGAGGATCCTGCCGGCCGTCGGCGACCCCGACGCGGCCCGGTCCGTCACCACGCTGCTCAGCCAGCTGCCCGACGCCGAACCCGCCCCGCCGGTCGCCGACTCCACCCAGCTCGTCGACACCCTCGCCCGCCTCGCCGCCGCCTCCCTCGACGAACTCCCCGAGGTCGTCCTCGTCCACGAGCGGATCGGGCCCGTCCCCGCGCTCGAACTCGTCCGCGAGGTCGCCCTCCGCTTCCCCGCCGTCGGCGTCGTCCTCATCACCGCCGACGCCAGCCCCGTCCTCTTCTCCGCCGCCATGGACTCCGGCGCCCGCGGCCTCGTCACCCTGCCCCTGGGGTACGAGGAACTCGCCAGCCGCGTCCAGACCGCCGCCCAGTGGTCCGCCGGGGTCCGCCGCCACCTCGGCTCCGGCCCCGACCAGGCCGCCGGGCCCGGCGGCACCGTCGTCACCGTCAGCGGCGCCAAGGGCGGCGTCGGCACCACCGTCGCCGCCGTCCACCTCGCCCTCGCCGCCCGCGCCTCGGGCAGGAGCGTCGCCCTGGTCGACATGGACCTCCAGAGCGGCGACGTCGCCTCGTACCTCGACGTCCAGTTCCGGCGCTCCGTCGCCGACCTCGCCGCCATTACCGACATCTCGCCCCGCGTCCTCCAGGACGCCGTCTACGTCCACGAGACCGGCCTCTCCCTGCTCCTCTCCCCGGCCGAGGGCGAACGCGGCGAGGAGGTCACCGACCGCGCCGCCCGCCAGGTCGTCAGCGCCCTGCGCGGCCGCCACGAGGTCGTCGTCGTGGACTGCGGCTCCCGGCTCGACGGCGCCAACGCCGCCGTGATCGAGATGGCCGACACCGCCCTGCTCGTCACCACCCCGGACGTGGTCGCGGTACGGGCCGCCAAACGGACCGTACGCATGTGGGAACGGCTCCAGGTCCGCAAGGCCGAGGAGACGATCACCCTCGTCAACCGGCAGCACCGCTCCAGCGAGATCCAGCCGCCCCTCGTCCAGAAGATCACCGGGACGCGCGTCGCAGGCGTCTCCGTCCCCGCGCACTTCAAGGAGCTCCAGGCCGTGGTCGACGCCGGCCGCCTCCACGAACTCGACGCCAAGTCGACCGTCAAGCAGGCGCTCTGGTCCCTCGCGGGTGAACTGGGCCTGGTCCGGGCGGCCCAGGCCGCCGGCCGGCCGGGCAAGCAGCTCGCCCGCTCCGGCGCGGACCGCGGCTCCCTCGGCCTGCGCCGCCGCACGGGGGGCCGCTGACCCATGCGCGGCTACCGGGACGGGAACGGGGACAGGGGGCAGGTGGCGGTCGAGTTCCTCGGCATGGTCCCCCTGATCCTCCTCACCCTCGCCCTGCTCTGGCAGGTCGTCCTGGTCGGTTACACGTACAGCCTGGCGGGGAACGCGGCGGACGAGGGGGCGCGGGCGGCGGCCGTGGACGGCGACTGCGAGGGGGCCGTGATGCGGCACCTGGACGGGGCGTGGGCGGCCGGCGCGAGCCCGGGCTGCGGAGCCCCTTCCGGCGGCATGGTGACCGTGACGGTCACGATCCGGGTCCCCGCCCTGGTCCCGGGCTTCGGGGGGCTGTTCCCGGTGGAGGGCAGGGCGGGAGCGGTGTACGAGGGGAGGCGGTCGTGAACGCGGAACGCGGGGGTACGGGGCGGCACGGAGGCGTTCCGGGACGGTTCGGGTACAGGAACGGCCACGGGAACGGGCCCGCAACCGGAGCCGGGCGCGGACCCGACCCCGGTCCCGCATCCGTACCCGGCCCCGGAGGACGGGCCCGCGACCGCGGCCAGGCCGCCGTCGAGTACCTGGGCTTCCTCCCGATCCTGCTCCTCGTCGGCCTCGCCGGCCTCCAGCTCGGCGTCGCCGCGTACGCCGCCCAGCAGGCGGGCACGGCGGCGCGGGCGGCGGCCCGGGCGGCGAGCGACGACGAGGAGGCGACGAGTCCGGACGCGGCCGCCGAGGCGGCCGTGAGCGGCTGGGTCGCGAGCCGCTCCTCCGTCTCCCCCGGCGGGGGGAACGGCGAGGTCACCTACACCGTCACCGTGGAGATCCCCTCCGTCGTGCCCTTCTGGAACGGCCTCGGCTCCGTGACCAAGTCCGCCACCATGCCCCTGCCCGCCGAGGAGGACGAATGAGAAGGGACGACGAGTCATGAGCCTGCGCTCCCGGATCAACGCCCCCGAGGAGAAGGGCGCGGTCGCGGCCAGGGAGGACGGCCACCTCGTCGCCTCCTTCCGCGCCAAGCTCCTGGAGGAGATCGACCTCACGGAGATGTCCGCGCTCGCCGCCGCCGAGCGGCGCGCCCGCCTGGAGCGCGTCCTCGGGCACATCATCAGCCGCGAGGGCCCGGTCCTCTCCACCGCCGAGCGCGCCCGCCTGATCCGCCGGGTCGTGGACGAGGCCCTCGGCCTCGGCGTCCTCGAACCGCTCCTCGAAGACGCCTCCATCACCGAGATCATGGTCAACGGCCCCGACCAGATCTTCATCGAGCGGGGCGGCCGCGTCGAACTCCTGCCGCTCCGCTTCGCCTCCCACGACCAGCTGATGCAGACCATCGAGCGGATCGTCTCGACCGTCAACCGGCGCGTGGACGAGTCGAACCCGATGGTCGACGCCCGCCTCCCCTCCGGCGAGCGCGTCAACGTCATCATCCCGCCGCTCTCCCTCACCGGCGCGACCCTCACCATCCGCCGCTTCCCACGCGCGTACACCCTCCACGAGATGATCGGCCTCGGCTCCCTGGACGAGCAGATGCTGCTCCTGCTCTCCGGGCTCGTGCAGGCCAAGTTCAACCTGATCGTCTCCGGCGCCACCGGCACCGGGAAGACCACCCTCCTCAACGCCCTCTCCGGGCTCGTCCCGGACGGCGAGCGGATCATCACCATCGAGGACTCGGCCGAACTCCAGCTCCAGCAGTCCCACGTGATCCGCCTGGAGGCCCGGCCGCCCAACATCGAGGGCCGCGGGGCCGTCTCCATCCGCGACCTGGTCCGCAACTCCCTCCGCATGCGCCCCGACCGCATCATCGTCGGAGAGGTCCGCGGCGGCGAGACCCTCGACATGCTCCAGGCCATGTCCACCGGCCACGACGGCTCCCTCGCCACCGTGCACGCCAACTCCGCCGAGGACGCGCTGATGCGGCTCCAGACCCTCGCCTCGATGTCGGAGGTGAAGGTGCCGTTCGAGGCGCTGCGCGACCAGATCAACAGCGCGGTCGACGTCCTCGTGCAGCTGACCCGGCACCCGGACGGCACCCGCCGGATCACCGAGATCGCCGTCCTCGCCTCGCACGGCCGGGAACGCTTCCTGCTCGCCACGGTCTGCCGCTTCCACGCCCAGCCGCTCGCCGCCGACGGACGGGTGTACGGGCGGTTCACGTACCACCCGCTGCCGCGCCGGGTCGCCGAACGCCTCTACCTGGCCGGGCAGCCGATACCGCAGGCCTTCGGAGTGGCGGCGACGGACGCGCACCTGGCCGTCAGGGAGGCGGAGTGACGACCGACGGGCACGACAGGTACGACAGGTACGACAGACACGCATCCGTCGGGGAGGCGGAACGATGACCGACCCCTTCTGGCTGACGATCGGCGTCGCACTGCTCTGCTGCGTCCTGGGCGTGACCGGCGTCCAGCTGTACGCGAGCGGGGCCCGCCGGCACGCGGCCCTCGTCGCCCGCCTCGACGAGACGGCCGGGCCCGAGACCCCCGGCCGCCGCAGGCGCCACTTCAGGGGCGTCGACCGGCGGGTGCGCAGGACCGCCCTCGGCCGGAAGCTGGAGCTGCGGATCGCGGCCACCGGCCTGGACGTCACGCCCGGCGAGTTCACGGTCGCCCTCGCGGCGACGGTGGCGGTCCTGTGGGCCGTGGGGCAGGCGGCGCTGTCGCCCTTCTTCGGCCCGATCTGCGGCTTCCTCGGCGTCTGGGTGGCCCTCGGCTACCTCAACTGGCAGCGCCAGAAGCGGATCGAGAAGTTCATCAACCAGCTCCCCGAGCTCTCCCGCATCCTGGCCAACGCCACCCAGGCGGGCCTCGCGCTCCGGATGGCCCTCAGCCTGGCGGCCGACGAGCTGGAGGCGCCGGCGGGCGACGAGCTGGAGAAGGTCGCCCAGCAGCTCGCCGTCGGCACCTCCCTGGACGACGCCCTGGGCGAGCTGGCCGAACGCCTCCCCTCCCGGGAGCTGGTCGTCCTCGTCACCACCCTGGTCCTGGCCAACCGGGCCGGCGGCACCGTCGTCTCCTCCCTGCGGAACCTCACCGAGACCCTGGAGGAGCGCAAGGAGACCCGGCGCGAGGTGCGCACCCAGCTCTCGCAGGTGAGCATGACGGCGTACTCGGTCCCGGTCATCGGGGTCGGCTCGCTCCTGCTCATCGACAACATGCAGCCGGGGGCGCTCGACCGGATGACGGGTTCGGGCCTGGGGCAGTTCGCGGTGATCGCGGCGTTCGCCCTGTACGCGGTCGGCTTCGTCGTCATCCGCCGCTTCTCGAAGATCGACGTGTAGGGACGGCAGCCGTGGAACTCCTCCTCGCCCTCCTGGCCGGCCTGGCGGTCGCCGGCGCCTGCTACGGCGTCAGGCTCTACCGGGCCGACGCCAAGCTCCCCGACGACCTCCGGCTCGCCCTGGAGGTCGGCTCGACCCGTACCGGCGCGGTCGACTCGGCGGTGGACCGCCTGGGCATGCGCTGGTCGCCGGCGGTCCTGCGCCTGATGGGCCCGAAGCGGGTCAACGCGGTGCGCCGCCGCATCGACCTGGCGGGGAACCCGGGGGGCCTGACGATCGACCGGTACGGCGCCCGCCGGGCGGTGTACGGCTTCCTGGGCGCCCTGGGCGCCCTCCTGATGCTGTCGAAGGGCTCCTACCTCACGGCGTTGCTCCTCCTGGCCTTCGGAGCGTTCTGGACGGAGGTGGGGATCTGGTCGGCGGTGCGCATCCGCAAGGACCAGATCGAACGCACGCTGCCGGACTTCCTGGACGTCCTCGCCGTCGTCGTCTCGGCGGGCCTCGGCTTCCGGCAGGCGCTCGAACGGGTCGCGGAGAAGTACGAGGGCCCGTGGTCGGACGAACTCCGCATCACCCTGCGCCAGATGGACATGGGCGTCAGCCGCCGCCAGGCCTTCGACGAACTGCGCCGCCGCAACGACTCGGAACAGGTGGCGCAGTTCGTGACGGCGCTCCAGCAGGGCGAGGAGCTGGGCGCCCCGATCGTGGAGACCCTGATCCAGATCGCGAACGACATGCGGCGCACCGACGCGCAGAACGCCCGCCGCAAGGCGGCGAAGGCGGTCCCGAAGGCGACGATGGTGATCACCACCCTGATGGTCCCGGCGACGATGATCCTCCTCGGCGCGGGCCTGTTCCTGGGCACGGGAACGGACTTCGGCTCGGTGACGGGGGAGTGAACGGGTGGGCACTTCCGAGGACTTGTTCGCGCAAAAGGCTTCGCGGATGCAACGGAGTGTGTCACAGTGCGGACTGGGAGCGAGGGGAGGAGGGGGCGATGGACCTGAGGATCACGGGTCTCGACGGCCGATGGATCGCCGCGACGTGCTTGGTCCCGGGGAAACCGGTCAAGAATCACCTCGACCGATCCAACCGAATCTTCGCCGAACTCCACACCCACGACGGTGCCGAGGCCATAGCCTCCTGGCAGGGCACGAGGTCCCTCCCATGACCCGACCTGACGAATGGGCCCGGGGACCCTGTGCACCAACGGCTCCACGGGCATACCGTTCCGGAGCGCAGGCGTCCGACCGCGGAGGGGACCACGATGAACGACGCGATGCTGAAGGCCCTGACGAAGGCCAGGATCGAACTGACCACGCGCGCGATGTCCAGGACGGGGGACCGCGGGCAGACGGCGGTGGAGTACCTGGGGATCATTGTGGTGGTGGTGGCGATCGTGGTGGCGATCACTGGGACGGACATCGGCAAGTCGATCAAGGACGCGATCACTCAGAAGATCGCCGACCTGACCGGGGGCAAGTAGCCGCGGTTCACTCGCGTGGCGATGTCGGTCAGGCTTTCCCCGTCTACATTGCCGTGATAGCGGGCCTTCTGTTCTTGGCTTTCGTCTACTTCATGTTCGGGCAGGCCGCCGTCACTCGCAACAGCGCCCAGACCGCCGCTGACGCAGCGGCGCTCGCAGCTGCCCAGGACGCACGGGACGAACTGCGTGAGGGATGGCTCGACGTGATCCTCGACCCTGCGCAGTGGGACGGATTCCCTGAGGGGAAACGCTTCACTGGCTCTTCCGCGTGCCAACAGGCGACCACCTTCGCTGCCAAAAACGGCGCGAGGATCTCGGGCGATGGTTGTATGCGCCTGTCTGGAGAGCATGAGGGTTTCAGTGTCACTGTAGAGACGACGGGAGCGGAAGCGCAGGATGCCACCGCGTCCGCGAAAGCCGTGATCGAGCCGAAGTGCAGCTTCAAGGCGCCGGAAGTACCGACGCCGGAAGAAACGGAACCGGATCCCGATCCCACGGAGCCGGAGGAGGAACCGGAGCCAGAGCCGATCACTGGCCTGACCTGTGACGGGGATGCCTGGACGATCGACCCCGATGATCCGGAACTGCCCAGTGCCATCGATCTTTTCACTGTTCGACTGACCGGTGACGATGAGTAAAGGAAGCACGCTTCATGAACGTTCGGTACGCACGAAGAGGGCTGGCTTCCTTCACGGTCGCATCGGTGGCTCTCCTCGCGGTCGGCTGCGGATCCGATGAGAAGCCGAAGGCGGACAAACCGGCCGCGACTACTTCTACCCCTCGGCAGACCCAGGGAGGGCAGGGGCAGCAAAGTGCTGAGGAGCCCGTGGAGAAGCTGGCTGTCGTGCGAGGACAGAAGGGGTTGGAGTTCACCGTAAGTTCTGTCGAGCGTGACGCAGGCGGTTTTCTCACCATTAAGGGGCAGTTGGAGAACACTTCCGACTCCGCGGCCGCCATTTCGTCCCAGACGAGCGGGGATGAAACGGAAGTGATGAAGCATGGCAGCTCTTTCGGCGGAGCCACGCTTGTGGATGCGGTGGGAAAAAAGCGCTACTACGTGCTTCGCGACACTGATGGCCGGCCGCTGACCACTACGGGCATTAGTGTCTTGTCGCCGAAGGCGACGGCCGCCGTCTTCCTCCAGTTCCCCGCCCCCCCCACCTCCACCACCGAAGTCTCCTTCCAACTCCCCACCTTCGAACCCGCCACCCTCAAGCTCTCCTGAGGCGACGCCATGACGACGACGACCCACCGCCGCCTCGCCGCAATCGCCCTCGTCTCCGTGGTCCTGTGGCCCGTCTCCGTGCCGCTCGCCCACGCCGACGACCCGCCCGGCTCCGCCGGCACCGCGTCCCCCGTGCCCGTCATCGACGACAAGGCGCCGGGCCTGATGCTGCCCGAAGGAGCCGTCCTCGCGGCCCCGAAGGTCCTCGACATCAAGCAGATTGTCGAGGAGGAGGGCGGCGCGCAGCGCCGTCAGGACACCAATGTGGACGTGACGTTCGCGCTCCAGGCCGAGGTGCTGTTCCCGAAGGACAGCGCCAAGCTCGGGGCCGCCGCCACGAGCCGGATCGCCGCGATCGCCACCGAGATCGACAAGCAGGGCTCCGGACGGGTCCGGGTCTTCGGGTTCACCGACAACCTCGGTACGTACGAGCACGGCCTCAAGCTCTCGAAGGAGCGCGCCGTGGCCGTGCAGCAGGTGCTCGCCCGCACCCTCGGCCCCGGGATCACCTTCGACATCCGCGGCTACAGCGAGGACTACCCGATCGCCGACAACGCCACCGAAGAGGGCCGCAAGAAGAACCGCCGGGTCGAGATCTCCTTCCCGCGCACCACGCCGCCCGCCGCCACTCCCTGAGCGAGTGGCGGTGACTGTGACGGTGCGGCCCGGCCAAAGGCGGCCAACGGGCTCCGTGGCAGCTTCCCTCGCGGCCGGGCAGCCGTCCGTACGAGGGCCGTCGGCTCGTACGTATGCCCAATCGTCCACGGAAGAGGGACACTTCACGCCCCCAGGGGAAAACCCGCCGAAAGTCGTTCCCAGGAAAACGCAAAAGCGACGGGACGCGGTCGCCGGGCAGGAGCATTCTGGACGGATGACGACGACGCCGAGCGTGACGCCGGGTGTGCAGTTGGTCAGTGACCTCGTCGCCCGGATCCCCGAGTTCCGCGGGGCCTACGAGACCCACGTGCTCCACCAGGGCGGTGTGCTGCCGCACGTGTTCTTCTGGGACGTCGTCCAGGACACGGTCCGCTCCTTCCTGGGCGAGGACCCGGCCGCGCCCGACTGGCGCTGCACGCTCGCCTTCCTGGAGGAGGAGAGCCGCCGCGGGGTCCTCGGCGTCGACGAGGTCATCGTCACCTCCTTCCTGGGCGACCTGCCCGCCCCGCACGAGCCCGGCCACGCCATCGTCCACCGGCTCGGCCCCGTCATGACCGCGAAGTTCGCCCGCGTGAGGCCCCTCGGCTGATCCCCGGGCCGGCTCCCCCCGGCTCCCGCGTCCTGACGCGGACCGGGAGGCGGGCGTGCCGAGCGAGGAGGGCGTCCTGGTGGCCGTGCGGCGCCGGGTCGAGGAGCGAGGCGCGGCCGGTCCGACACCTCCGGCCGGTCCGGAGCGCCCGCCCCGCCGCCCCGCCCCCGCCCTCCGGAACCGATAATCGAACCCATGCCCCCGCCCCGTCCCGTCAGCCCCGACGGTCCCGAAAGACTCGGCCGCCCCTCCCGCCCCACCCCC
>NZ_JNXJ01000024.1:0-105367 GCF_000716625.1 Streptomyces bikiniensis
GGAGTCGTCGGCAGCGTCAGATGTGTATAAGAGACAGCCCCCGTACAGCGCCCGCCCCCTCCGAAAGGCACACCGTGACGCAGGACGACGACCTCCTCACCCGGGCCCAGGCCTGGCTCGACGAGGACCCCGACCAGGAGACCCGCGAGGAGCTCGCGCGGCTCATCGAGGCCGGCAGGACCGGTACGGCGGACGAGCTCGCCGTCCGCTTCGCCGGCACGCTCCAGTTCGGCACGGCCGGACTCCGGGGCGAGCTGGGCGCCGGGCCCATGCGGATGAACCGCTCGGTGGTCATCCGCGCCGCCGCCGGCCTCGCCGCGTACCTGAAGGGCAAGGGCCGGGACGGCGGCCTCGTCGTCATCGGCTACGACGCCCGCCACAAGTCGGCCGACTTCGCCCGCGACACCGCCGCCGTGATGACCGGCGCCGGGCTGCGCGCCGCGCTGCTCCCCCGCCCGCTGCCGACGCCCGTCCTCGCGTACGCCATAAGGCACCTGGGGGCCGTCGCCGGCGTCGAGGTGACCGCGAGCCACAACCCGCCGCGCGACAACGGCTACAAGGTCTACCTGGGCGACGGCTCGCAGATCGTGCCGCCCGCCGACGCGGAGATCGCCGCCGAGATCGCCGCCGTCCGCTCGCTGCACGACGTGCCGCGCCCGGAGGACGGCTGGGAGACCCTGGGCGACGAGGTGCTCGACGCCTACCTGGAGCGTACGGACGCGGTCCTGACGCCCGGCTCGCCCCGTACCGCGCGGACCGTCTACACGGCCATGCACGGCGTCGGCAAGGACGTCCTGACGGCCGCGTTCGCGCGCGCCGGCTTCCCGCCGCCCGCCCTGGTGGCCGAGCAGGCCGACCCGGACCCGGACTTCCCGACGGTCGCCTTCCCCAACCCGGAGGAGCCGGGCGCGATGGACCTCGCCTTCGAGGCGGCCCGCGCCGTGGCCCCGGACCTGGTGATCGCCAACGACCCGGACGCCGACCGCTGTGCGGTGGCCGTGCCGGACCCGGCCGCCGAGGGCGGCTGGCGGATGCTCCGGGGCGACGAGGTGGGCGCGCTGCTCGCCGCGCACCTGGTGCGCCGGGGCGTCACGGGCGTCTTCGCCGAGTCGATCGTCTCGTCCTCGCTGCTCGGCCGGATCGCGGAGGCGGCGGGCGTCGGGTACGAGGAGACGCTGACCGGCTTCAAGTGGATCGCCCGCGTCGAGGGCCTGCGGTACGGCTACGAGGAGGCGCTCGGCTACTGCGTCGACCCGGAGGGCGTCCGCGACAAGGACGGCGTCACGGCCGCGCTGCTCGTCACCGAGCTGGCCTCGGTGCTCAAGGAGGAGGGCCGGTCCCTGACCGACCTCCTGGACGACCTAGCCGTGGAGCACGGGCTGCACGCCACGGACCAGCTGTCGGTGCGGGTCGAGGACCTGGGGATCATCGCGCACGCGATGGCCGCGTTGCGCGAGCGCCCGCCGGTCGCCCTCGCCGGTCTGACGGTGGTCTCGGCCGAGGACCTGACGAAGGGCACGGAGGCGCTGCCGCCCACGGACGGGCTGCGCTACCACCTGGAGGGCGACCACCGGGCCCGGGTGATCGTGCGCCCCAGCGGCACCGAGCCCAAGCTCAAGTGCTACCTGGAGGTCGTGGTCCCGGTGGACGGCGCGGACGCGCTGCCGGCGGCCCGCGCCACGGCCGCGGAGCTGCTCGGCGCGCTCAAGCGGGACCTGGCGGAGGCGGCGGGGCTGTAAGCCGCCGACACACGGGCCGGGGCCGGTACGGAATCCGCTTCCGTACCGGCCCCGACCCGTCTCCGGGCGTCCGTCCGCTCAGCCCGTCGCCGCCAGGACCACCAGGAGCAGCAGTCCGGCGACGGCGGGCGCGATGATCTCGTACGCCCAGCGCACCTGCGGCCCGCCCTGCGCCTCCGGGCTGCTCGCGTGGCGCTCGGCGAGCTCGCGCAGGTCGGCGACGGTCTGGTCGGTGGGCGCGGTGCGCGAGGCGCTCTGCCGTACGTCGGCGGTGACGGAGGTACGGCCGTGGGGGTCGTCCTGGGAGGCGCGGGCGGCCCGGCGGGCGGCCTTCTTGCGCTGGCGCAGCGAGACGGGGACGGCCCAGAGCTGGTACTTCTCGCCCTCCTGGGTGAAGGCCTCGCTGGAGTACCCGGCGCGGACGTCGGCGACGGAGGCCCAGGGCAGCGTGATCGTGCGGAACGGGTTGCGGATCCGCAGCCGCCGGTCGTCGGCGTACACGGCGGGCCGGATCGTGAAGGCGACGATCAGCGGCACGGCGAGGACGAGCCCCGCGAGCGCGAGCCAGGGGGCGCGGCCCTCGCCGCGGAGCATCGCGTCACCGGCGAACACGGCCGCGAGCACCAGCAGGAACACCCCGCTCGCGATCCCGAGGGGCGACCGGAAGACCCGGTCGGCGTAGGACTGCTCAGGTGTCGACCCGGAGCTCGGCTCGTGGCGCGGCTCGGGGGTCGGCTCAGGGGTCGTCATGCCGCCGATTCTGCCTCAGCGACCGTGCGGGAGCTCGGGCGGCCCGCACGGCCACGGGGCCGGCGCACAGGACGGTGCCGCCGGTCCGGCGCCCGCCGGCCGGCTCCCCGACGCGTGGAACGGCTCCCCCCGCGCCGTCCTCCGCCTGTGACCTCGCGCTCCGAAGCCCCTCTCCCCTGTACAGGTCGCTACGCGCGTAGATATGCTCGACTGGTGACCATGCCCACCACTGCACCCGCAGCTCTCGCATTCGCCGACGTGACCGCGTCCGACAGTGCGCTGCGCCGCTTCCTCCACGGGCTGCCCGGCGTCGACGCCGTCGGCCTGGAGGCGCGCGCCGCGTCCCTCGGCACCCGCTCGATCAAGACCACGGCCAAGGCGTACGCCATCGACCTGGCCATCTCCATGATCGACCTGACGACGCTCGAAGGCGCGGACACCCCGGGCAAGGTCCGGGCGCTCGCCGCCAAGGCCGTCAACCCCGATCCGACCGACCGCACGACCCCGACGACCGCCGCCGTCTGCGTCTACCCCGACATGGTGGCCGCCGCCAAGGCCGCCCTCGCGGGCTCGGACGTCAAGGTCGCCTCGGTCGCCACCGCCTTCCCGGCCGGCCGCGCCGCGCTCCCCGTGAAGCTCGCGGACACCGCCGACGCCATCGCCGCCGGGGCCGACGAGATCGACATGGTCATCGACCGTGGCGCCTTCCTCGCCGGCCGCTACCTGGAGGTGTACGAGCAGATCGCCGCGATCAGGGCGGAGTGCGGCGACCGCGCCCGCCTGAAGGTGATCTTCGAGACCGGCGAGCTGTCCACGTACGACAACATCCGCCGCGCCTCCTGGCTCGGCATGATGGCCGGCGCGGACTTCATCAAGACCTCGACCGGCAAGGTCGCGGTCAACGCCACCCCGGCCAACACGCTCCTCATGCTGGAGGCCGTGCGCGACTTCCGCGCCCAGACCGGCGTGCAGATCGGCGTGAAGCCGGCCGGCGGCATCCGCAACACCAAGGAAGCGATCAAGTTCCTGGTGCTCGTCAACGAGACCGTGGGCGAGGACTGGCTGGACAACCACTGGTTCCGCTTCGGCGCCTCCAGCCTGCTCAACGACCTGCTGATGCAGCGCCAGAAGCTGGCGACCGGCCGCTACTCCGGCCCCGATTACGTGACGGTGGACTGATCAACATGGCATCTGCATTCGAGTACGCGCCGGCGCCCGAGTCCCGGTCCGTCGTCGACATCGCCCCCTCCTACGGCCTGTTCATCGACGGCGAGTTCGTCGACGCGGCCGGGGGCAAGGTCTTCAAGACCGTCTCCCCCTCCACCGAGGAGGTCCTGTCCGAGGTCGCCCGCGCGGGCGCCGAGGACGTGGACCGCGCGGTGAGGGCGGCCCGCAAGGCCTTCGAGAAGTGGTCCGCGCTGCCCGGTTCCGAGCGCGCCAAGTACCTCTTCCGGATCGCCCGGATCATCCAGGAGCGCAGCCGCGAGCTGGCCGTCCTGGAGACCCTGGACAACGGCAAGCCGATCAAGGAGACCCGCGACGCGGACCTCCCCCTGGTCGCCGCGCACTTCTTCTACTACGCGGGCTGGGCCGACAAGCTCGACCACGCCGGCCACGGAGCGAACCCGCGTCCACTGGGCGTGGCCGGCCAGGTCATCCCGTGGAACTTCCCGCTGCTCATGCTGGCGTGGAAGATCGCCCCGGCGCTCGCGACCGGCAACACGGTCGTCCTGAAGCCGGCCGAGACGACCCCGCTCTCCGCCCTGTTCTTCGCGGACATCTGCCGCCAGGCCGGACTGCCGAAGGGCGTCGTCAACATCCTCCCCGGGTACGGGGACGCGGGCGCCGCCCTGGTCGAGCACCCGGACGTGAACAAGGTCGCCTTCACCGGCTCGACCGCCGTCGGCAAGGCCATCGCGCGCTCGGTCGCGGGCACGGACAAGAAGCTGACCCTGGAGCTGGGCGGCAAGGGCGCCAACATCGTCTTCGACGACGCCCCGATCGACCAGGCCGTCGAGGGCATCGTCAACGGCATCTTCTTCAACCAGGGCCAGGTCTGCTGCGCGGGCTCGCGCCTCCTGGTCCAGGAGTCGGTCCAGGACGAGCTGCTCGACGCGCTCAAGCGCCGCCTGTCCACGCTCCGCCTCGGCGACCCGCTGGACAAGAACACCGACATCGGCGCCATCAACTCCTCGGAGCAGCTGGCCCGCATCACCACCCTGGTCGAGCAGGGCGAGGCGGAGGGCGCCGAGCGCTGGTCGCCCGCCTGCGAACTCCCCTCCTCCGGTTACTGGTTCGCGCCGACGCTCTTCACGGGCGTCACGCAGGCGCACACCATCGCCCGCGACGAGATCTTCGGCCCGGTCCTGTCGGTGCTCTCCTTCCGTACGCCCGACGAGGCCGTGGCGAAGGCCAACAACAGCCAGTACGGCCTGTCGGCGGGCATCTGGACGGAGAAGGGCTCCCGCATCCTCGCGGTGGCGAACAAGCTCCGGGCCGGCGTCGTCTGGGCCAACACGTTCAACAAGTTCGACCCGACCTCGCCCTTCGGCGGCTACAAGGAGTCGGGCTTCGGCCGCGAGGGCGGCCGTCACGGTCTGGAGGCCTACCTCGATGTCTGACGCGAACCGTCTGAGCGTCTTCAAGACCTACAAGCTGTACGTCGGGGGCAAGTTCCCCCGCTCCGAGAGCGGCCGGGTGTACGAGGTGACCGACTCCAAGGGCAAGTGGCTGGCGAACGCGCCCCTCTCCTCCCGCAAGGACGCCCGTGACGCGGTCGTCGCCGCCCGCAAGGCCTTCGGCGGCTGGGCGGGCGCGACCGCGTACAACCGCGGCCAGATCCTCTACCGCGTCGCCGAGATGCTGGAGGGCCGCAAGGGCCAGTTCGTGCACGAGGTCGCGGACGCCGAGGGCCTGTCCAGGAACAAGGCGGCCGTCCTCGTCGAGGCCGCGATCGACCGGTGGGTCTGGTACGCGGGCTGGACCGACAAGATCGCCCAGGTCACGGGCGGCGCCAACCCGGTCGCGGGCCCGTACTTCAACCTCTCCACCCCCGAACCGACCGGTGTCGTCACGGTCCTGGCCCCGCAGGACTCGTCCTTCCTGGGCCTGGTCTCGGTGATCGCGCCGGTGATCGCGACGGGCAACACGGCCGTGGTGGTCGCGAGCGAGAGGGCCCCGCTCCCCGCGCTCTCCCTGGGCGAGGTGCTCGCCACCTCCGACCTGCCGGGCGGCGTGGTCAACATCCTCTCCGGCAAGGCCTCCGAGATGGGTCCGCACCTCGCGGCCCACCAGGACGTCAACGCGATCGACCTGACGGGCGCGTCCGACGACGACCTCGCCCGCGAGCTCGAGATCGCGGCGGCGGACAACCTGAAGCGCGTCCTGCGCCGCCGCACCGAGGACTTCGCGGAGTCCCCGGGCACGGACCGCATGACCGCGTTCCTGGAGACGAAGACGGTCTGGCACCCGACGGGTAGCCTGGGCGCCTCCGGCTCCTCGTACTGAAAGACGCGTGGGGAAGGGCCCCCGGGACGACCCCGGGGGCCCTTCCCCGCGTCCGCGTTACGGGAGCAGCCCCTGCGTCAGCGGTCCGACCACCGGCAGGTCCGCCACGGCCCCGCCCCTGGTGACGTGGTCGGTGACCAGGTTCGTGCCGACCGGCTTGAAGTCGGCGACCTGGGTGCCGAGTCCGTTGTCGAGGGGGTCGACCCCGGTGCCGGCCAGCGGGTTGAGCTTGAGCTGGGTCAGCGGGCCCAGGGCGTAGCCGACCCCGTCGAGCGCGCCCGTGCCGGCCGCGCCCGTGTCCGTCCTGGTCAGGCCGTCGAGCGGCAGCGGCACCGGGGCGGCGGCCTGGGCCCCGGCCCCCGCGCCGACCAGCGCGGCGCCCGCCGCCGTGACGGTCAGTCCGGCCTTGAGCAGGGCGCTGCGACGGGAGGTGCTGGGGGCTGCGTGACGCGCCATGGCGTTCCTTCCAGGGGGTGTTCGGGCGGACACCGACAGTAGTGGAGGTGTGACGCCCGATACCAACGCCCTCCCTGGGGGTCCCCTGCACGGGGGAATGCCTCACACTGGTGTTCCGTGAGTTCCCAACCGATCCCGACCCGGGTCGTCCTGCTGACGGGCCCCTCCGGCTCCGGCAAGTCGTCCCTCGCCGCCGTCACCGGCCTCCCGGTCCTGCGCCTCGACGACTTCTACAAGGAGCACGACGACCCGTCGCTCCCGCTCGTCGCCGGCAGTTCGGACATCGACTGGGACTCGCCGCAGTCCTGGGACGCGGACGCCGCCGTCTCCGCCGTCGTCGAGCTGTGCCGCACGGGGCGGACCGACGTCCCCGTGTACGACATCGCCACCAGCTCCCGGACGGGCCGGGAGGGTCTGGACATCGGGCGGACCCCGCTGTTCGTGGCGGAGGGGATCTTCGCGGCCGAGATCGTGGCCCGCTGCCGCGACCTCGGCGTCCTGGCCGACGCGATCTGTCTGCGCGGCCGCCCCTCGACCACGTTCCGCCGCCGGCTCGCCCGGGACCTCAGGGAGGGCCGCAAGTCGGTGCCGTTCCTGCTGCGCCGGGGCTGGCGCCTGATGCGGGCCGAACGCGCGATCGTGGCCCGCCAGGCGGAGCTGGGCGCCCACCCCTGTGCCAAGCCGGAGGCCCTGGGCCGGCTGGCCGCCGCCGCGGCGGGCCGCCACCGCACCCCGGCCGCCCGCCCGTAGGGGCTCCCCCGACACGCGAGGACGCGCGAGAACACGCAAGAAGCGGACCGTACGAGACCCCCGGGCCCGTACGATCCGCTTCTTCCTTTTCCCCCGTACCCCCGTACGGTTCCCCCGTGCTTCCCCCGCGAGCCCCGTTTCCCCCGTGGGCTCCCGTGGGTCCCCCCCCTGCTTTCCCCCGTGTTTCCCCCCGGCCTTCAGGCCACCAGCTCGCCGAAGGACTCCTCCTCGTCACGGCCGAAGCTCAGCACCTCGTCCTCGCGCAGTCGCCGCAGCGAGCGCCAGATGCTCGACTTCACCGTGCCGACACTGATGTCCAGGATCTCCGCGATCTCCGGATCGGTCCGGCCCTCGTAGTACCGCAGCACCAGCATCGTGCGCTGGAGCTCGGGCAGTCGGGCCAGCGCCTGCCACAGGACCGCGCGCAGTTCGGTGCCCCGCATCGCGTCCGTCTCGCCGACCGTCTCCGGCAGCTCCTCGGTGGGGTACTCGTTGAGCTTGCGGCGGCGCCAGGCGCTGATGTGCAGATTGGTCATGGTCCGGCGGAGGTACCCTCCGACCGCGGCCTTGTCGCTGATCCGGTCCCAGGCGCGGTACGTGGAGAACAGCGCGCTCTGGAGCAGGTCCTCGGCCTCGAAACGGTCACCGGTGAGGTGGTAGGCGGTGGCGTACAGGGAGGCCCGACGCTCCTGGACGTAGGCCGTGAACTCGGCCTCCGAACAACCGGGGCGTTCCCCCGTGGCCTCCCCGTACACCGCTCCCCCGTCAGCGACGGCCACCATGTACGGCGCCTTGCGCTGACGTCCGACGCTGCGAACGCACCCCCGTCCGTTCTGCGCGCCGGACTTCTCCGTGCTCCTGACGACATCGTGGAGACGCGTGACAACTGCGCCGGAGTTCGTGCTGTGCAGTGCGTTCATCTCGCGCCCCCCGTCGGCTGGAGTGTGTTTCGGTCCGTGTGCCAAGAAGCTTGCCCCGGGGACTTCATGGCGCTGTCCGCCGACTGTCACAGGCGTGTCACAGGGCCTGTCGCGGACAGCGTGCTTCCCGACGGTCGAACTCGGACGGCCGCATGGGACAGAATGCTGCCGTGCCTTTTCTGTTGCTGATCGAGGACGACGACGCCATCCGTACGGCCCTTGAGCTGTCCCTGTCCCGGCAGGGCCACCGGGTGGCCACCGCCGCCACGGGCGAGGACGGCCTCCAGCTGCTGCGCGAGCAGCGGCCGGACCTGGTCGTGCTCGACGTCATGCTGCCCGGCATCGACGGCTTCGAGGTGTGCCGGCGGATCCGCCGGACCGATCAGCTGCCGATCATCCTGCTGACCGCGCGCAGCGACGACATCGACGTGGTCGTGGGCCTGGAGTCCGGGGCGGACGACTACGTCGTCAAGCCCGTGCAGGGCCGGGTCCTGGACGCCCGCATCCGGGCCGTGCTGCGGCGCGGGGAGCGGGAGTCGACGGACTCGGCGACGTACGGCTCGCTGGTCATCGACCGGTCCGCGATGACGGTCACCAAGAACGGCGAGGACCTCCAGCTGACCCCGACCGAGCTGCGGCTGCTCCTGGAGCTGAGCCGGCGGCCCGGACAGGCGCTGTCCCGGCAGCAGTTGCTGCGGCTGGTGTGGGAGCACGACTACCTGGGCGACTCGCGGCTCGTGGACGCCTGTGTGCAGCGGCTGCAGGCCAAGGTGGAGGACGTGCCGTCCTCCCCGACCCTGATCCGCACCGTGCGCGGCGTCGGCTACCGGCTGGACGTCCCTGCGTGAGCAGAGGGATCCTCGCGCGGCTGCGCCTCTCCAGTCTGCGCCTGCGGCTCGTGGTCGTCTTCGCCCTGGTCGCGCTCACCGCCGCCGTCGCCGCCTCCGGCATCGCGTACTGGCTCAACCGCGAGGCGGTGCTCACCCGCACCCAGGACGGGGCGCTCAACGACTTCCGGCAGGAGATGCAGAACAGGGTGGCGACGCTGCCGCTGCGGCCCGGCCAGGAGGACCTGGGGCGGACCGCCGAGCAGATGGCGAGCGGCAGCGCGGGCTACCAGGTGCTGCTGCTCGGGGAGCGTGACGAGGGCAAGCCGGTCGTGGGCGCCTCGGACCCGGACGACTTCACCCTGGCCGACGTGCCGCTCTCGCTGCGCGAGGCCGTGGACACCCGGCGGCCGGTGACGGACGCCAACCCGTATCCGTACCACCTGTTCTGGCAGCGTACGGAGCGGGGCGGGACGCCGTACCTGGTCGGCGGGACGCGGATCGACGGCGGCGGGCCCGCCGGCTACATGTTCAAGTCGCTGGCGGCGGAGAAGGCCGACCTGAACTCGCTGGCCTGGTCGCTGGGGATCGCCACCGCGCTCGCGGTGGCCGGTTCGGTGCTGCTCGCGCAGGTCGCGGCGACGACCGTGCTGCGTCCGGTGCACCGGCTCGGGGAGGCGGCCCGGCAGCTCGGCGAGGGCAAGCTGGACACCCGGCTGCGGGTGACCGGCGCGGACGAACTGGCCGATCTCACCCGGACGTTCAACGGCGCGGCCGAGTCGCTGCAGAAGAAGGTCGCGGACATGAGCGCGCGGGAGGAGTCCAGCCGCCGCTTCGTGGCCGACATGTCGCACGAGCTGCGGACCCCGCTGACCGCCCTGACGGCCGTCACGGAGGTCCTGGAGGACGAGCAGGACGCCCTCGACCCGATGATCGCGCCCGCGGTGGCGCTCGTGGTGAGCGAGACCCGGCGCCTGAACGACCTGGTGGAGAACCTGATGGAGGTGACCCGCTTCGACGCGGGCACCGCCCGGCTCGTCCTGGACGACGTGGACATCGCCGACCAGATCACGGCGTGCGTGGACGCGCGCGCGTGGCTGGACGCGGTGGAGCTCGACGCCGAGCGCGGGATCGTGGTGCCGCTCGACCCGCGCCGGCTCGACGTGATCCTGGCGAACCTGATCGGGAACGCGCTCAAGCACGGCGGTTCGCCGGTGCGGGTGTCGGTGCGCACGGAGGACGGGGAGCTGGTGATCGCGGTCCGCGACCACGGCCCCGGCATCCCCGAGGAGGTGCTGCCGCACGTCTTCGACCGCTTCTACAAGGCGAGCGCGTCCCGGCCCCGGTCGGACGGCAGCGGTCTCGGCCTGTCGATCGCCATGGAGAACGCCCTGATCCACGGCGGTTCGATCACGGCCTCGAACTCGGTGGGCGAGGACGGGGAGGTCGACGGCGCGGTGTTCGTGCTGCGGCTGCCCCTGGACGCCTCCGGGATCACCAGCGAGGTGAAGACCCGCAGCGGCCGGGGCGAGGTGGAGGAAGCGTGAGGCTCCGTACCCGCGGGGGCACGGCCCTCGGGAGCGCGGTCGGCGCGGTCGCGCTCGCCGCCCTGGTCGCCGGCTGCGGGATCAGGACGACGTCGGTCCCGGTGGACGCGGGCGCGGCCCCGTCCCGGGTGCCGTGCAGCGTGGCCGAGGACGGTACGGCGGGGACCCCGGCCGGAAGCGTGCCGGTCCGGGTGTTCCTGGTCTGCGGCTCGCAGCTGGAGACGGTGGACCGCCGGTCGCCGCTGCCGGAGGGGGAGGCGGACGCCGATCCGGTGCGGACGGCCCGGCTGCTGCTCTCGCAGCTCCTCGCCGTGCCCTCGGAGGCCGAGCAGGAGGCCGGTTTCACGACCGCGGTGCGCGGTCCGCTGACGGTGGGCGGCGGGCGCCGGGGCGATCCGGCGGGCACGCTGCGGCTGAGCCGGCAGCCGGAGGACCTGGCGCCGGTCGCGCTTTCGCAGCTCGTCTGCTCCTTCGGGGAGGGCGCGGCGGGGGCGGGCGACCGCACGGCCCTGCTCGGCGGCCCCGGTCCGTACGCGCCGAAGCGCTACCGCTGTACGGCGGAGCTGCGCGAGCGCCCGGAGTCCGTGCCGCCGACGGCCCCGCCGCCGACCGCGACGGCCTCGCCCTCGGGGCCGGTCCCGGGGTCGCCCCCGGCGGTCCCGACCGGCTGAGTCGTCGCGCGGCGGAACCGATTCCGCTCCCGGGCACGTCTTGGGGGGCGTGCAGCGTCAGGGTTCGGGCGGCAGTGCCGCCGTGGTCGTCCGCGCGACGGGGTTCGTCCTCCTCGTCGCGCATCTGCTGCTCGTCGCCTGGATCAGTCTGCGCCCACGGGACGTGGCCTGGGTGACCGCGCCGAACACGGTCCCCCTGGACGGGCTGCGGGCCGATCTCGCGCTGGGGTCCGCCGAGGCGGCCCGGCTGATCGGTGAGGGCCTGCTGCTGCTCGCCCCGCTCGGGGTGCTGCTCCCGATGGCCGACGGGCGGCTCGACGTCCCCGGCTGGGCCTCCCTGGTGCGGACGACCGCCGCCGGGGCCCTGGTGTCGCTCGCGGTGGAGCTGCTGCAGACCGCGGTGCCGGGGCAGGTCGTGGACGTGGACTCGGTCCTCCTGAACACGGCGGGCGTGGCGCTCGCGCACCTCCTCCTCGTCCCGGCCGGGCGCAGCCGACTGCGCCGCAGGTCGGAGACGGGCCGGTCGGAGACGGATCGCTCCAAGGGGGGCCGGTCGGGGGCGTCCGGAGGGGCGGGGCGGGGCCGGGGTTCCGCCCCCCTGCGGAACGAGGGTTCTCAGGGTGCGACCCCGACGATTTCCAGGGTCCCGATCGCCCCGTAGACCGACGCTTCGTCCCGCTTTCCGGCGGCAGCATGGAGTCATCGGGAGCCCGACGGAGCGGCTCCCGGACCGACTCCGAAGGAGCCCACCATGGCCGCACTGATCCGCCCCCGTGACGGACGCGTGATCGGCGGGGTGTGCGCGGCGCTCGCCCGGCGCTTCGGCACCTCCGCGACGACGATGCGCGTGATCTTCCTGGCGTCCTGTCTGCTGCCGGGCCCGCAGTTCCTGCTGTACCTGGCGCTGTGGCTGCTGCTGCCGTCGGAGCGGAAGGCGGCGGCGGGCGCGGCCTGGTAAGTCGCCCGTACGCGCCGGAAGGGGCGCGCACCCGGGAAGGTTCCGGGTGCGCGCCCCTTCGGCACGCGTCCTCCGTACGGAGCCGTACGGGGCCGGGTCAGCCGAGCGGCAGGCCGTTGAGCGGGAGGCCGTTCAGCGGCAGGCCGCCGAGGAGTCCGCCGAGCGGGGTGGCGCCGAGGCCGCCGGCGGCGGCGTCGAGCGGCAGGTTCTGGGTGACCTGGCCGGCGGCGGCCGGGAGGGTCCGGGTGGCCTGGTCCAGGCCCTGGCCGAGGACGCCCTGCCCGACGTGGAGTCCCTCGGCGGCGTCGGCGGGGAGCTCGCCGAGGCCGTCGCCCAGCGGAACGGTCTGGCTCACCAGGCCGAGCGCGTCGGGGGCGGCGGGCGCGACCGGGGCGGCGGAGGCCGTGCCGGCGGCGGCAGCGGCGAAAGCGGCACCGAGGGCGGCGACACCGAGCTTCTTGGCGGACTGCTTCATCTGAGAATCTTCCTTGGGGGAATCCGGGGGCTTCGGGAAAGCCGTGCGGGGAAATCCGGGGAACGGGAGTGCAGAGCGGCTCTGCAACCTAACCAGCGGGGGACCCCGCCGCAAACACCGGAAAGCGGCCGGGTGTCGCGCCGACCCGGCCGCCCGCGCTCCTCACCGGAGCCGCTTTTCAGCCCTCCGTACGGGAAGATCCGCTGGTCGCAGCGGTCTGCTGGAACAGCCATTCGGACCGGAGCTCGGCGTATCCGGGCTTGATGACCTCATTGATCATGGCCAGTCGTTCATCGAAAGGAATGAACGCCGACTTCATCGCATTGACAGAAAACCATTGCATGTCGTCAAGCGTGTAATCGAACGCCTCGGTCAGCAGCTCGAATTCCCGGCTCATGCTCGTACCGCTCATCAAGCGGTTGTCGGTGTTGACGGTGGCACGGAAATGAAGCTTCCGGAGCAGTCCGATGGGGTGCTCGGCGATCGAGGCGGCGGCGCCGGTCTGGAGGTTGGAGGAGGGGCACATCTCCAGCGGGATCCGCTTGTCCCGGACGTAGGCGGCGAGCCGGCCCAGCTCCACCGAGCCGTCGTCCGCGACCTCGATGTCGTCGATGATCCGGACGCCGTGGCCGAGGCGGTCGGCGCCGCACCACTGGAGCGCCTGCCAGATGGAGGGCAGCCCGAAGGCCTCGCCGGCGTGGATCGTGAAGTGGTTGTTCTCCCGCTTGAGGTACTCGAAGGCGTCGAGGTGGCGGGTGGGCGGGTAGCCGGCCTCGGCGCCCGCGATGTCGAAGCCGACGACGCCGGAGTCGCGGTAGGCGTTGGCGAGTTCGGCGATCTCCAGGGAGCGGGCGGCGTGCCGCATGGCGGTGAGCAGGGCGCCGACCCGGATGCGGTGGCCGTTCGCCCTGGCCTGCCGCTCGCCCTCGCGGAAGCCCGCGTTGACGGCCTCCACGACCTCTTCGAGGGTGAGTCCGCCCTCCAGGTGCTGCTCGGGGGCGTAGCGGACCTCCGCGTACACGACGCCGTCCTCGGCGAGGTCGGCGGCGCACTCGGCGGCGACGCGGAAGAGGGCCTCCCGGGTCTGCATGACGGCGCAGGTGTGCGCGAAGGTCTCCAGGTACCGCTCCAGGGAACCGGAGTCGGCGGCCTCCCTGAACCAGGCGCCGAGCTTGTCGGGTTCGGTCTCGGGAAGGTTCTCGTAGCCCTGCTCGCGGGCGAGTTCGACGATCGTGCCGGGGCGCAGCCCGCCGTCGAGGTGGTCGTGGAGCAGCACCTTCGGGGCGCGGCGGATCTGGTCCGCGGTGGGGACGCTGTGGGTCTGGCTCGTCATTGCCGCACTCTAGCCCCTACGCGCGTAGAGCGCCCCTCGTGACGCCCGGCTTCCGTCCGGTGCCGGTCTCCGGACTCCGCCGCACGGCCCCGGGCCATGACCGTGACCGCGCTCGGCGCCGAACTGCCGCGCGTCCACCGCTTCCCGTCCGCCTTCCACCGCCGCCGGGCGGCCCGTACCGCCGACTTCCCGGGCGGCTTCGCCGTGTCCGCCGTCGTGGGGGGACGACCACGTGCCGGTCGGCGGGGAGGCCGGCTCCGGGGCGCTGCCCGCTGCGGGGCGCGGCGGACGTCCGGTTCCTCGCCTCGTACGGTTCGGGACGGTCGGCCGCGCGTCCTGCTGCGACCGGGACCGAGCGGGGCCGAACGGGAACGGGGGCACGGGCGTTCGCCACGGGCGGTCGCTTCCGGACGATACGCAACAGAGACCGCGCGTACGGCTGGCGTACACCTCCGCTTCTGAGACTGTTCTGCCATGGCGCACTTCGCACTCGTGGGGCCGCCCGACGCCCGGAGACCCCGGCTCGGACGGTCCGTCGCAGGTTCCGGCAGGTCGGCGGTGGGCGGCGTGGTGCTGCTGCTCCCGGACGGCGAGCCGTCGTCGAGGCGGCGGGCCTCCGCGCGGGCCCACGCGGCGGTGCTGCCGCTCGGGCGCGCCCTGGTGCGGGCGGGCCGGGACGAGGGGCTCGTCGCGCACGTGGTGCGCTACCGGGCGCGCGGCTGGAACGGCGCGGACGCGGACCTCGCGGCGGACGCCGCCTGGGCGGTCGCGGAGGCGGTACGGCGGTACGGCGACGTCCCGGTCTGCCTGGCCGGGCACGGGTTCGGCGGGCGGGCCGCGCTGCGGGCCGCCGGGGAGGAGGCGGTCGGCGCGGTCCTGGCGCTCGCCCCCTGGCTCCCGGAGGACGACGTGGCGGCCGAACCGGAGCCGGTGCGGCAGCTGGTGGGGCGCCGGGTGCTGCTCGTGCACGGCACCAACGACGCCCGTACGGACCCGGAGCTGTCGTTCCGCTTCGCCCAGCGGGCGAAGAAGGCGAACCGGGAGACCTGCCGCTTCGAGGTGCACTCGGACGGGCACGCGCTGCGCCAGTACGCGGACGAGGTCCGGGCCCTGGCCGCCGACTTCGTCCTCGGCGCCCTCTTCTCGCGGCCGGTCGCCCGCCCGCTGACCGACGCCTTCGCCGCGCCCCCGCCGCTGGGGCTTCGGATGCCGCTGGCGGCGGGGTTCGGGGGCGCGCGGCGGCGTTAGGGGCTGTCCGGCGGATCATGGCCGGGACCGCGACCCTGATCCGCCGGACAGGCCCAAGGCCCGGGGGCAGGCTCCTGGAGGACCGCCTCACGCCGGGGGTGCGGGCTCCTTCGGGAGCAGGTGGCCGCGGCGGCTCAGGAGGAACTTCTTGAAGGCGGCCACCGGGGCCGTGTCCGGGTGCCCGTCGAGCCAGGCGACCCCGATCTCGCGGACCGCGCGCGGGGCGGTGACGGTCAGTTCGACGACGCCGGGCCGGGGCACGGCCGGCGGGGGCAGCAGGGCGACGCCGAGCCCGGCGGCGACCAGTCCGCGCAGGGTCTCGGCCTCCTCGCCCTCGAAGGCCACCCGGGGCTTGAACCCGGCCTCGGCGCACAGGTCGTCGGTGATGCGGCGCAGCCCGTACCCCGGCTCCAGGGTCACGAAGGTCTCGTCGGCGGCCTCCGCGAGCCGCACCCGCTTGCGGCCCGCGAGCCGGTGGTCGTCCGGGACGACGAGCCGCAGCCGCTGCTCGTCCAGGCGCCGGGCCACCAGGTCGGGCGCGTCCGGCACCGGCGAGGTCAGACAGAGGTCGAGGTCCCCGGCCCGCAGCCGCTCGATCATGGCCTCGCCGTAGTTCTGGACCAGGGTGAAGCGGACCCGGGGGTGGTCGACCCGGAAGGCGCGGAGGAGCCCGGGGACGGTCTCGGAGCCCATGGTGTGCAGGAACCCGAAGGCGACCCGTCCGGCGGCCGGGTCGGCGTCGGCGCGTACGGTGTCGGCGGCCCGCTCCACCTCGGCGAGCGCCCGCTCGGCGGCGGTGAGGAAGCGGCGGCCCGCCGGGGTGAGGGAGACCGTGCGGCCCCGGCGGGCGAAGAGGGCCACGCCGAGGTCCTGTTCGAGCCGGACCATCGCCCGCGAGAGCGTGGACTGCGGGACGCCCATCTCGGCCGCGGCGCGGGTCACGTGCTCGTGCCGGGCGACGGCCGCGAAGTACGCGAGCCGGGGCGCGAGCAGCAGCCCCATGTCTTCTTCGTTACTGTTCGGTGACAGCCGGGGCTGTGACCTGTACTCATGCGCCATGGGAACGATTACAGCAGTTCCGTGCATTGGACGCATGAAAGCGGCCGTCCTACGTTCGTGGCATGCCTTCCGCCAGTACCAGGGCGGCCGCCACCCACGCGTCCGCCGACACCCGCCTCGCCCCCGGCGCCCCCGGCCACCGCCGCATGAGCCTCGCGCTCTTCGCCGCCGGGCTCGCCGCCTTCACCCTCCTCTACTCCACGCAGGCCCTCCTCCCGGCGATCTCCGCCGGGTTCGGCGCCACCGCCTCCGCCGCCTCGTGGACGGTCTCCGCCGCGACCGGCGCGCTCGCCCTGTGCGTCCTGCCGCTCAGCGCCCTCTCGGAGCGCTTCGGCCGGCGCACCCTGATGACCGCCTCCCTGTCGGTCGCGGTCGCCCTGGCGCTCCTGGTGCCGCTCGCCCCGAACCTGGAGTCCCTGGTCGTGCTGCGCGCGCTCCAGGGCGCGGCGCTCGCCGGGCTCCCGGCCTCCGCGATGGCGTACCTGGCCGAGGAGGTGCGGCCCAAGGCGCTGGTCGGCGCGATCGGCCTCTTCGTGGCGGGCAACTCCATCGGCGGCATGAGCGGCCGGATCGTGTCCGGCTGGGTCGCCCAGCTGTGGGGCTGGCGCGCGGGCCTGGCCGCCGTGGGCCTGCTCTCCCTGGCGTGCGCGGTCGCCTTCCGGGCGCTGCTGCCGAGGGCCCGGCACTTCACGCCGGGCACGCTGAACCCGAAGGCGCTGGCGCGCACCGTCCGCACGCACCTCTCCGATCCGCTCCTGATGCGGCTGTACGCGATCGGCGCGCTGTTCATGACGGTGTTCGGCGCGGTGTACACCGTGATCGGCTACCGCCTGGTGGAGGCCCCGTTCTCGCTGCCGCAGGGCGTGATCGGCTCGGTCTTCCTGGTGTACCTGGTCGGCACGGTCTCCTCGGCGGCGGCCGGGAAGCTGGTCGGCCGGCTCGGCCGGCGCGGGGCGCTCTACCTGGCGGTCTCCACCACGGCCGCGGGCCTGCTGCTCTCGCTCTCCGACGCGCTCCCGGCGGTCCTGGCGGGCCTCGTCCTGATCACGGCCGGCTTCTTCGCGGGCCACGCGGTCGCGTCCTCCTCGGTGAGCCGCACGGCGAGGACGGGCCGGGCGCAGGCCTCGGCGCTGTACCAGTCGGCGTACTACCTGGGCTCCAGCGCGGGCGGCACGCTCGGCGCGGTCGCCTTCCACGCGGGCGGCTGGACGGGCACGGTCCTGATCGGTCTCGTCGCGGTCCTCGGGGTCGTCTCGATCACCCTGTACGGCACGCACAGCGCGCGCGTGGAGGCGCGGCGGCTCCGTCCGGCGACCGCCTGAGCCGCCCGTCCTCCCGGCCGCGCACTTCCCGGAACGGCCCGCAACCGCCAGACTCCCCCGTACGTCTTCGGGGACAGGACTCCAGGGGGTGCAGAGGACATGAGGGAAGTCATACGGCGGACGGGCCGCAGGGCGGCGGTCACGGCGGGTCTGACGGCGCTGGTGGTGCCGCTGACGGTCGCGCTGGGCACGGGGACGGCGGAGGCCGCGTCCTGCAACGTGACCACCGGCCCGTACCAGAAGCAGGTGGAGAAGTTCCTGGGACTGAAGGTCGACGGGCGCCAGTCGTCCGCCGACTGCAAGTCCATCCAGGCCTTCCAGAAGAAGCACGGGATCACGCCGACCGCCGGGTACGCGGGGGAGATCACCTGGCGCACCATGAACACGATGCTCCAGCAGCGGGCGGCCGGGAAGAACCCGAACAAGGACCGCAGGTGTCCGACCGACAAGGGCCGGATCGCCTGCGTGGACCTGACCCGGCAGCTGAGCTGGATCCAGGACGGCGCCACGCTGAAGTACGGTCCGGTGCCGGTGCGCACGGGCAAGGACGGGACGGAGACCCGTACCGGCCTCAAGAAGGTCTACTGGCGGAGCATCAACCACTGGTCGACGCTCTACAACGTCTCCATGCCGTACTCGCAGTTCTTCGACGGCGGCCAGGCCTTCCACTCGACCACCAAGTCGATGTGGAACCCGCCGGGCTCGGGCGGCTGCGTGAACATGACGCCGGCCGACGCGAAGGCGTACTGGAACCTGCTGCGCAACGGCGACGACGTCTACGTGTACGGGCGCAAGCCGGGAACCTGACCCCGGCTGTCAGTGGCCTGCGGTAGCTTCGCTCTCATCGGCACCGGACGGGTGCCGGTGAGGGTGAGCGGGGTGTGGACCGATGAGCGACACCGTGGTCGCGACGACCGAGGAACTCGACAAGTACCGCCGTGAGCTGACCGGTTACTGCTACCGGATGCTCGGGTCCTCCTTCGAGGCGGAGGACGCGGTGCAGGACACGATGGTGCGGGCCTGGAAGGCGCTCGACTCCTTCGAGGGCCGCTCCTCGCTGCGGTCCTGGCTGTACCGGATCGCGACCAACGTCTGCCTGGACGCGCTGAACGCGGGGAACAGGCGGGCGCGGCCGATGGACCTGACCTCCCCGACGCCCGTGGACCGGGCGCAGCTGGTGAAGCAGCCCGAGATCACCTGGCTGGAGCCGGTGCCGGACGGGCGCGTCCTGCCCTCGGTGGCGGACCCGGCGGAGGCGGCCGTCTCCCGTGAGACCGTGCGGCTCGCGTTCGTGGCCGCGCTCCAGCACCTGCCGCCCAAGCAGCGGGCGGTCCTCATCCTGCGCGAGGTGCTGGCGTGGAGGGCGAGCGAGGTCGCGGAACTGCTCGACACCTCCGTGGCCTCGGTGAACAGCGCGCTCCAGCGGGCCCGCGCGACCCTGGCCGAGCAGGCGCCGGCCGCCTCTGACCCGGCGGACCCGCTGGACGAGGAGCAGAAGGCGCTCCTGGAGCGGTACGTGGCGGCCTTCGAGGGCTACGACATGAAGGCGCTGACCGCGCTCCTCCACGAGGACGCGACGATGTCCATGCCGCCGTACGACCTGTGGCTCCAGGGACACGAGAACATCGTGGGCTGGATGCTGGGCGTGGGCGACGTCTGCCGCGGCTCGAAGCTGGTGCCGACGGTCGCCAACGGCTCGCCGGCCTTCGCGCACTACCACCCGGACCCGGAGGGCGGTTACAGCCCGTGGGCCCTGATCGTCCTGGAGCTGCGGGACGGCAAGGTGGCGGGGATGGACTTCTTCCTGGACACCCCGCGCTGGTTCCCGCTCTTCGACCTGCCGGCGAGGCTAGAGGCCTAGCGTTTCGTCCAGTCCGGTGAGCCGGAGCAGGGCCCGCAGCTCGGGCCCCGCTCCCTCGACGCGGAGGCGGTGGCCGTGCCGGGTGGCCGCGAGCTTCAGCCGGGCGAGGGCGTCGACGGCGGCGAGCCCGGCGGGCGCGAGCGCGGCGGCCTCGCAGACGACCTCGGCGGGCGGGGCGGCGGCGAGCCGCGCGCAGAGGCGTTCGACCTCCTCCCGCCCGGGCCGGGCGGTCAGGGTCACGACGAGGGGCCGACGGGTGCCCGGCTGGCTGGTGTCCACGTCCGATGAGACCGGCCGGGGGCCGGGAACTCATCGGAGGCCCCTCCGGCCAGGGCCTGTCCGACCCTGATCCGCCGGACAGGCCCTAGGCTCCCGATCATGACTCTCGAACCTGTCGAACTGGTGATCTTCGACTGTGACGGCGTTCTGGTGGACAGCGAGCGGATCTACTGCCGGGTGGACCGGGAGGTGTTCGCCGGGCTCGGGGCGGAGTTCACCGAGGCGGAGATGGTGGAGCGGTTCGTGGGCTCCTCCCACGAGGTGCTGACGGCGATCCTGGAGGAGCGCATCGGCCGCCCCCTGGAGCCCGGCTGGAACGAGCCCTTCCGGCAGCGGTACGAGGACGCGCTCGACGCCGAGCTGACCGCCGTCGAGGGCGTCACCGAAGTCCTGGACGCGTTGTCCGTCCCGTACTGCCTCGCCTCCAACGGCAGCCACCCCACGATCCGGCGGAACCTCGGCCGCACCGGGCTCCTGGAGCGCTTCGAGGGCCGGATCTTCAGCGCCCGCGACGTCGCCCGGGGCAAGCCCGCCCCGGACCTCTTCCTGCACGCCGCCGCCACGACGGGCGTCCCGCCCGAGCGGTGCGCGGTGGTCGAGGACAGCCCGTACGGCGTCGAGGCGGCCCGCGCCGCCGGCATGCGCGCCTTCGGCTACTGCGGCGGCCTGACCCGCGCCCACCGCCTGACGGGCCCGGGCACGGTGGTCTTCGAGGACATGCGGGCACTGCCGGGGCTGCTGTCGGGGACGGGGCTCTAGCCGAGAGGAAAGGTACTGGTGTCGATCGTCAGGTCGAAGGGGGCGGGGAGGTGGAGGTCCCGGCCGAACTCGACCGCGTCGAGGACCCGGTACAGGCCGTTCTGCGGCTCGCCGTAGAGGGTGGCGGTGGGGCGGCCGGAGTGCCAGCGGTCGACGAGCAGGTAGAGGGGGACGGCGGCGGTGGCGTAGGCCTGGAGCTTCACGATCCGGTCGTGGTTCGCGTTCCACTTCGAGGTGATTTCCACGACGAGCTCGGCCACCGCTGCCGGAACGAAATTGCCCGGTTCCTCGTCCACGACCGCCTCGGGCGCGACAACCAGGTCCGGCATGTACATCCCGGCCCGGTCAGGAAGAGCGAGCCCGAGCGTTTGGTAGACGTTCCACTCTTCGGGAATCTCACGGATCAGGACCCGGTGAACCTTCGCGGCAATGCTGTTGTGCTGGTTGGCAGGCGGTGGCGCCACGGTGACGATCCCCTCGATGATCTCCACCTTGCAGCCCTCGGGGGCGTCCGTCTCTTCCCAGATCCGGACGAGCTCGTCCCACCCGTCACCCCTGGCAGGCTCGGGCTCGACGGCGAGTGCGCTCATGGTGTGCTCCTCAGTCGGTCGTCACCGATCCCAGCATGCCGAACGGGACCGGTGGGGTTCCACCGGTCCCGTTCGCCCGAAAGTGTCAGGCGCATATGCCAGAACGTCAGGCGATGCGGTCCAGGACGATCGGGGAGGGCGTGAAGGCCGTGCCCGTCGGGGCGATGTCCCAGGTGTTCTCCAGGGAGCCCAGGGCGTAGTCGAACTTCTCCGGGGTGTCCGTGTGGAGGGTCAGGAGGGGCTGGCCCGCCGTGACCGTGTCGCCCGGCTTGGCGTGGAGTTCGACGCCCGCGCCCGCCTGTACCGCGTCCTCCTTGCGGGCGCGGCCCGCGCCCAGGCGCCAGGCGGCGATGCCGATGTCGTAGGCGTCGAGGCGGGTCAGGACGCCGGAGGACGGGGCCGTCACGACGTGCTGCTCGCGGGCGACCGGCAGGTTCGCGTCCGGGTCGCCGCCCTGGGCCGCGATCATCCGGCGCCAGACGTCCATCGCGGAGCCGTCGGCGAGGGCCTTCGCCGGGTCGGCGTCCTTGATCCCGGCCGCGTCGAGCATCTCGCGGGCCAGGGCGATCGTCAGCTCGACGACGTCCGCCGGGCCGCCGCCCGCGAGGACCTCGACGGACTCGCGGACCTCCAGGGCGTTGCCCGCGGTGAGGCCGAGCGGGGTCGACATGTCGGTGAGGAGCGCGACCGTCTTCACGCCGCTGTCGGTGCCGAGCCGGACCATGGTGGAGGCCAGCTCGCGGGCGTCCTCGATGTTCTTCATGAAGGCGCCGGTGCCGACCTTGACGTCCAGGACGAGCGAGCCCGTGCCCTCGGCGATCTTCTTGGACATGATCGAGGAGGCGATCAGCGGGATCGCCTCGACCGTGCCCGTCACGTCGCGGAGCGCGTACAGCTTCTTGTCCGCCGGGGCGAGGCCGTCGCCCGCCGCGCAGATGACCGCGCCGGTGGTGTCGAGGACGTGCAGCATCTCCTCGTTGGAGAGCAGCGCGCGCCAGCCGGGGATCGACTCCAGCTTGTCGAGGGTGCCGCCGGTGTGGCCGAGGCCCCGGCCGGAGAGCTGCGGCACGGCCGCGCCGCAGGCGGCGACGAGCGGGGCCAGCGGGAGGGTGATCTTGTCGCCGACTCCGCCGGTGGAGTGCTTGTCGGCGGTGGGGCGGGAGAGCGAGGAGAAGTCCATGCGCTCGCCGGAGGCGATCATGGCCGCGGTCCAGCGGGCGATCTCGTCGCGGTTCATGCCGTTCAGCAGGATCGCCATGGCCAGGGCCGACATCTGCTCGTCGGCGACCGCGCCCCGGGTGTACGCGTCGATGACCCAGTCGATCTGCTCGGGGCTCAGCTCGCCCTTGTCCCGCTTCGTACGGATGACGGAGATGACGTCCATGGGGTGGTGCCTCTTTCTACGCGCATAGAGGGTGAAAGGAGGAGCGGCCCTCCCATCGTGCCGGAAGGGCCGCTCCGAAGTGCTACTTGGACAGGTGGTCCGGGCCGAAGGCCTGCGGGAGCATGTCGGCCAGGGGCAGCAGCCCGGCCGGGGTCTCCAGGACGAGGTCGGGGCCCCCGAACTCGTACAGGAGCTGCCGGCAGCGCCCGCAGGGGACCAGGGGCTCGCCCCGGCCGTCCACGCAGACGAAGTGGGTCAGCCGGCCGCCGCCGGTCGCCTGGAGCTGCGAGACGAGCCCGCACTCGGCGCACAGGCCGAGGCCGAAGGAGGCGTTCTCCACGTTGCAGCCGGAGACCGTCCGCCCGTCGTCCACGAGGGCCGCCGCGCCGACCGGGTAGCCCGAGTACGGGGCGTACGCGCGGGACATCGCCTCGCGCGCCGTGACCCGCAGGGCCTCCCAGTCGGCCTCGGAGAGCTCCGCGGTCACTTGCCCTGGCCCTTCCGGTAGGGCAGTCCGTCCGCCTTCGGCATCCTCAGGCGCTGCGCCGACAGGGCGAGCACGAGCAGGGTGGTGACGTACGGGGCGGCGTCGACGAACTGGCTCGGGACCTCGTCGGTCAGCGCGTACCAGAGGAAGAACCCGGCGGCGAAGACGGCGGAGACCACCCCGACCACGTACTTCTTCCGGTACAGCTGCCAGAGGGCGGCGATCACCAGGAGCAGCGCGACCAGGAGCAGCAGCGCGTGGACGTTCTCGGCGCCGCCGCGCAGCTTGAGGCTGTCGGTGAAGCCGAAGAGTCCGGCGCCGAGCGCCATGCCGCCGGGCATCCAGTTGCCGAAGATCATCGCGGCGAGGCCGATGTAGCCGCGGCCGCCGGTCTGGCCCTCCTGGTAGATGCCGGTGGCGACGATCGCGAGGAAGGCGCCGCCGAGGCCGGCGAGGGCGCCGGAGACGGTGACGGCGATGTACTTGTACTTGTAGACGTTGACGCCCAGGGACTCGGCGGCGACCGGGTTCTCGCCGCAGGAGCGCAGCCGCAGGCCGAAGGCCGTGCGCCACAGCACCCACCAGGTGGCCGGGATCAGCAGGATCGCGACGACGGTGAGCAGCGACAGGTTGGTGACCAGGCCGCCGAGGATGCCCGCGAGGTCGGAGACCAGGAACCAGTGCTTGGCCTGGAGGTCCTGCAACCAGTCGGAGAGCCCCGGAATGGTGATCTTGGTGATCTGCTCGATGCGGGGGGACTGCTTGGAGGAGCCGCCCGGGGCCTCGGCGAACGTGAAGTTCGACAGGTACTGGGTGAAGCCGACCGCAAGGATGTTGATCGCCACACCGGAGACGATGTGGTTCACGTTGAACGTGACGGTGATGACGGCGTGGAGCAGACCGCCGATCGCACCGCCGACGAGGCCGAAGAGGACGCCCGTCCAGGGGCCCCACTGGTAGCCGGCCCAGGCGCCGAACCAGGTGCCGAGGACCATCATGCCTTCGAGGCCGATGTTGACGACGCCCGCGCGCTCGGCCCACAGACCGCCGAGACCGGCGAGGCCGATCGGGACGGCGAGCTGGAGGGCGCCGGAGACCTGGCCCACGGAGGTGAGGTCGTCGGCCCCGGAGACGACCCGGACCAGCGAGAAGAGCACGAGGCCGGCCGCGACGATCAGCATGATCCACGGCAGGGTGAGCTTGCGGCGTCCGCCGCCCTTGGGCGCGGCGCTCGGCTTGGTGGCAGCGGCGGTGCTCATGCCGAGACCTCCTTGTCGGTCTTGAGGGCGCCGCCGGCGGCGAGTTCCTCGCCGACCTTCTGCTGCTGGCGGCGGAGGCCGTAACGGCGGACGAGCTCGTAGGAGACGACCACGGCGATCACGATGATGCCCTGCATGATCTTGGTGATCTCCTTCGGGTAACCGAAGGTGTCGAGCGACGAGGACGCCTTGTCGAGGAAGGCGAAGAGGAGGGCGGCGAAGAGGATGCCGACCGGGTGGTTGCGGCCGAGCAGCGCGATGGTGATGGCGGTGAAGCCGACGCCGACCGGGAAGTCGAGGCTGTACGTGTGGGACTCGCCGAGCAGCGTCGGCATGCCGGAGAGGCCGGCGAGCGCGCCCGAGAGCAGCATCGAGGTGAGGATCATCCGCTTGGCGTCGACGCCGCTGGCCTGGGCGGCGGACTCGCTGGCGCCGGTGGCGCGCAGGTCGAAGCCGAACCGGGTGCGGTTGAGGACGAACCAGTAGACGACGCCGAGCGCGAGCGCGACGAACGTGAAGCCGTAGACGACGCCGTTGCCCTGGCCCATGTCGATGCCGGGGAACCAGCCGGACTCGGCGATCTCACCGGTGGTGAGGTTGTTGGAGCCCTCGGGCTGGACGCCGAAGTTCTTCGGCAGGATCAGCCAGGCCACCAGGGAGGTCGCGATGGCGTTGAGCATGATCGTCGAGACGACCTCGGAGACGCCTCGGGTCGTCTTGAGGATGCCGGCGATGCCGGACCAGAAGGCGCCGGTCAGCATCGCGACGAGCACGATCAGGAGGATGTGCAGCGGGCCCGGCAGCTCGACGGAGGCGCCCACGAGGGCGGAGACCATCGCGGCGAGCCGGTACTGGCCGTCGACGCCGATGTTGAAGAGGTTCATCCGGAAGCCGACCGCCACGGCGAGGGCCGCGAGGTAGTAGATCCCGGTCTGGTTGACGATCAGGACCTGGATGTCGGAGTACCCGGCGTTCTCGATCATGATCCGGATCGGCTCGATCGGGTCGAGTCCGGTCGCGAGCAGCACCAGCACGGTGAGCACGAACGAGGAGACCAGCGCGAGCACCGGTCCCGCCGCGCCCAGGATCAGCCGGTCCTTGTCGAATTTCATCATCGGGCGTCACCGTCTTCGGACTGCTCTTCGGTGCCTTCGAGGTGGCCGGAGGCCGCGCCGGTCATGGCGGAGCCCAGCTCCTCGGGCGTGATGGTGGCAGGGTCGGCGTCGGCGACCAGCTTGCCGCGGTACATGACCCGGAGGGTGTCGGAGAGGCCGATCAGCTCGTCGAGGTCGGCGGAGATCAGCAGCACCGCCAGGCCCTCGCGGCGGGCGTCCCGGATCGCGTCCCAGATCTGCGCCTGCGCGCCGACGTCCACGCCGCGGGTGGGGTGGGCGGCGATCAGGAACTTGGGGGCGTGGCTCATCTCGCGGCCGACGATCAGCTTCTGCTGGTTGCCGCCGGAGAGGGAGGCCGCGGTGACGTCGATGCCGGGGGTGCGCACGTCGTACTCGCGGACGATCCGCTCGGTGTCCTTGCGGGCGGCCTTGGGGTCGAGGACGCCGCGCTTGGAGTTGGGGGCCTCGGTGACGTGGCCGAGAATGCGGTTCTCCCAGAGGGGGGCCTCCAGGAGCAGGCCGTGGCGGTGCCGGTCCTCGGGGATGTAGCCGATGCCGCCCTCGCGGCGCTTGCGCACCGAGACCCTGGAGATGTCCCGGCCGTCGAGGGTGATCACTCCGGAGTCCGGGGTGGCCATGCCCATGAGGGCCTCGATGAGCTCGGTCTGGCCGTTGCCCTCGACGCCCGCGATGCCGAGGATCTCGCCCTTGTGGATGGTGAGGGAGACGTCGTCGAGGAGCTTGCGGCCCTCGGTGCTCTCCTCCAGGACGGTGGTGGCCCTGGCCGGGTCCGGCGGGGCCGCGCTGGTCAGCGGGGCCGCGGCGACGGCGCCGGCCTCGGACAGGGTCAGGTTGCGGACCTGGAGCATCGGCACGTCGGTGACGGTCGACTCGCGGGTCTCCGGGGAGGGCAGCTCGCTGCCGACCATCAGCTCGGCGAGCTGCTTGGTGGTGGCGGTCCTCGGGTCGGCGGTGCCGACCGTGGTGCCCCGGCGGATGACGGTGATGTCGTCGGCGACCTTCAGGACCTCGCCCAGCTTGTGCGAGATGAAGATGACGGTCAGGCCCTCGGACTTGAGCTCGCGCAGGTTGTCGAAGAGCGCGTCGACCTCCTGCGGGACGAGCACGGCGGTCGGCTCGTCGAGGATGAGGATGCGGGCGCCGCGGTAGAGGACCTTGAGGATCTCCACGCGCTGCCGGTCGGCGACGCCGAGGTCCTCGACCAGGGCGTCCGGGCGGACCCCGAGGCCGTACTGGTCGGAGATCTCCAGGATCTTCTTCCGGGCCTTGGCGCCGATGCCGTGGAGCTTCTCGCCGCCGAGGACGACGTTCTCCAGGACGGTGAGGTTGTCGGCGAGCATGAAGTGCTGGTGCACCATGCCGATGCCGCGCGCGATGGCGTCACCGGGGCTGGAGAAGGTGACCTGCTCGCCGTCGACGGCGATGGTGCCCTCGTCCGGCTTCTGCATGCCGTAGAGGATCTTCATGAGGGTCGACTTGCCGGCGCCGTTCTCGCCGATGAGGGCGTGCACGGTGCCCTTGCGGACCGTGATGGCGATGTCCTTGTTGGCGACGACGCCGGGGAATCGCTTGGTGATGCCGTGCAGTTCTACGGCAGGGGGGCTGGACGCGTTGATGACGCACTCTCCTTGGCCGGAAGGAGTGGGAGCGGGAGGGCAGGGCGGGGCGAAGTTATCGTGCCAGGGAGACATCTACACGCGTAGCGCTGCCGAAAGATGAAAATCCGTACGGGAACGGGGCCCGGCTCCGGTGGGGGTCCCACCGTCGCCGGGCCCTGAGGTCGTTGACCTGCGGTTCCTTACGGAGCGGTCTTGACCGTGATCTTGCCGTCGACGATGTTCTTCTTCGCCTCGTTCACGGCGGCGATGACGTCGGTCATCTTCTTGTACGCCGGGTTGGACTCGGACAGGCCGACGCCGTCCTGGGCCAGGCCGTAGCGGATCTCGCCGCTCTGCGGCTTGCCGTCCTTGACCGACTTGATCAGGTTGAAGACGGAGTCCGAGACGTCCTTGGTGACCGAGGTCAGGATGTGGTCCTTGTAGGAGGCCAGACCCGCCTGGTTGTACTGGTCGGAGTCGACGCCGATGGCCCACTTGTCCGCGGCGGCGGCGGCCTCGATGGAGCCCGAACCGGCCAGACCGGCGGCGGCGTAGATCACGTCGGCGCCCTTGTCGAGCTGGCCCTGCGCGGCGGCCTTGCCGAGGTCGGGCTTGGAGAAGCCGTCGAAGTTCGGCGGCTGGGTCAGGTACTGGACGAGCACCTTCGCCTTGGGGTTGGTGTCCTTGACGCCCTGCGCGAAGCCCGCCTCGAACTTCTTGATCAGCGGGACCTCGACGCCGCCGATGAAGCCGACCGTGCCGGTCTTCGACGTCTTGGCGGCGGCGACGCCGGCCAGGTAGGAGCCCTGCTCCTCGTTGAAGACGAGGTTGGCGATGTTCGGGGCGGTCACCGAGGTGTCGTCGATGAGGCCGAAGGTGGTCTTCGGGTAGGCCTTGGCGACCTTGGCGATCGCCGGGGCGTAGGCGAAGCCGACGCCGATGACCGGGTTGTTCCCGGCGCGGGCGAGGGCGGTGAGGCGCTGCACCTTGTCGGCGTCGCCCTCGCCCTCCGAGGGCTCGGCCTCGGTGCCCTTGACACCGAGCTCGTCCTCGGCCTTCTTCAGACCCGCGTAGGCGGCGTCGTTGAAGGACTGGTCGCCGCGGCCGCCGATGTCGTACGCGATGGCGGCCGTGATGTTCTTCGAGTCCGAGGCGGAGCTGGAACCGGCGTCCGTCGAGGACTTGCCACACGCGGTGGCGGAGAGGGCGAGCGCCGCGGAGGCGATGCCCACGGTCGTGATCCTGGTGATCCGGCGCAAGAGGAGGGTCCCTTCAAGACTGACCGAAAGCGCCTCTTCCGGCGCTGGTTTCGCGGCGATCGTAACGCGCGTAGATGTCAGTTAAAGACCCGTTCATGAGTCGTTATCGGATCGTCGCGAACCGGCCGCGCGGGGCGACCGAGGGCGTTCGGTCCGGTACCGGCGGTTATACCGGCGGGGGCGCCCGGCGCGACAGGGGGCGTACGGGGACACGCCGGGCGCTGAGCCGTCCGGGGGAACGGGTGGGCCGGACGGATGAGGGTCCGTCCGGCCGGAAAGCATCGCTCGGGTGTGTACGGGGTCGGGCGTGCGGGTCGGGGCCTGTCCGGGGCCTGGGGCCGGGGTCCGGGCGGGCCGGGGTCCGGGCGGGCCGAGGTCCCGGCGGGCCGAGGTCCCGGCGGGCCGAGGTCCGGGCGGGCCGGGGTCCGGGCGGGCCGGGATCAGGGCAGGCCGGGGTCCGGGCGGGCCGGGGCCGGGGTCAGGTCTCCTGGGTGCCGTTCAGGAGGGCCGCCGCCGTGAAGAGCTCCACGGCCGCCTCGATGGCGCTCTCGTCCACGTCGAAGTCGCCGGCGTGCAGGTCGCGGACGCGGGTGTCGCCGGGGACGCGGACGCCGAGGCGGGCCATGGCGCCGGGGACGTGCTCCAGGTACCAGGAGAAGTCCTCGCCGCCGAGGCTCTGCTCGGTGTCCTCGATCGCGTGCGGGCCGCGCCGGGCGGCCATGGCGTCGCGGAGCAGTTCGGCGACGGCCGCGTCGTTGACGACCGGCGGGACGCCCCGGACGTAGGTCACGGTCGACTTGGCCCGGTGCAGGGACGCGACCTCGTCGATGGCCGCGTGCACCAGGTCGGGCGCGTCGCGCCAGGCCGGCAGGTCGAGGCAGCGGACGGTGCCGGAGAGCTCGGCGTGCTGCGGGATGACGTTGGGGGCGTGGCCGGACTCGATGCGGCCCCAGGTGACGGAGAGGCCCGAGCGGGCGTCGACGCGGCGGGCCAGGACGGCGGGGACGTCGGTGGCGACGCGGGCGGCGGCGGTGACCAGGTCGGTGGTGAGGTGCGGCCGGGCGGTGTGGCCGCCGGGGCCGTCCAGGGTGATCTCCAGCCGGTCGCAGGCGGAGGTGATGGGCCCGGCGCGCAGGCCGATCCTCCCCGCGTCGACCCTCGGGTCGCAGTGGACGGCGATGATCCGGCCGACGCCGTTCAGGGCGCCGGCTTCGACGACGTCCACGGCACCGCCGGGCAGGACCTCCTCGGCGGGCTGGAAGATCAGCCGCACGGCGTTGGGGAGGAGCCCCTGCCGGTCCAGCTCGGCGAGGACAAGGCCCGCGCCGAGGACGGAGGTGGTGTGGACGTCGTGTCCGCACGCGTGGGCGCGGTTGGCCACGGTGGAGCGGTAGGCGACGGTCTTGACGTCCGGGATGGGCAGCGCGTCGAGGTCGGCGCGGATCGCCAGCATGGGCCGCTCGGGGTCCGGCGTGCCGATGTCACAGATGAGTCCGGTGCCGGCCGGAAGGACCTCCGGCGCGAGCCCGGCCGCCTCCAGGCGGGCCTTGAGCGCGGCGGTCGTGCGGAACTCCTGCTTCCCGAGCTCGGGGTGCATGTGCAAGTCCCTGCGGAACATGATCAGTTCGTCGCGCAGGGTTGCGGGCAGCTTTCCGGGCAGAGTGACGGAGCCTGGCTCACGGGACTTCAACTGGTTCACCTTTTGAAGGGTAGGCCTTCAGGGTGGTCAACTGCCCGTTGATCACGAAAAGTTCAGTCCGTTAGGGGAAAGAACCCCGGTTTTCCGGGCTTAGGGACCACCCCATGTGGGTATCCTCACCCGATTGCCCCGCACCGGCGAGGGGAAACATCACCCGAATTCGAGCCTGTCGGTGGGGTGGACCGGCCGGGCGGTGAGCCGGTCGACCTCGTGGGCCGCCGTGCCCGTCACCCCGGACAGGAAGCCCTGCGCGCGCGGGGAGGCGGTCGCCCGCAGCCACTCGGGCGCGATCTCGCAGACGGCGACCTTCACGCCCGTGCCGGCCAGGGCCAGCGGCAGGGTGTGCACCACCGTGGACGGGAAGCTGACGATCGTGCGGCCGACCGGGCCGCGCCGGGCGATCAGCTCCAGGGGCAGCTCGGGCCGGACCACCTGGAGGCCCGTCTCGACCGCGATCCGGTGCAGCTTCCCGGCGCTCTCCCTGCGGTGCGCGAAGTAGCGGGTGGCGCCGTGGGTGCGGGCGAGCTCGCCGACCACGCGCGCGTAGTGGCCGGCGTCGACCACCCCCGTCTCCACCAGCGAGGTGCCGACCAGGTCCGCGCCGCCGGTGAGCAGCGGCGGGCCGAAGCGGGAGCGGGTCCAGGCGTAGGCGTTCGCGGTGACCCCGACGCCCGCCGGGGCCTCCACGGGCAGCGAGGTGAAGATCTCGACGGTACGGCCCCGGGCCGGGGCGAGCCGGCGGCGGGCCAGGGTGGTCACGGGGGCGAGGACCAGTTCGCGCGGGCCCAGGCTGCCCTTGCGGTGCCAGCGGACCAGGCGCTCGCCCCGGCCGAGCTGGGCGGCGAACTCCATGGTCGCGGTGCCGTCGTCGACCACGGTCAGGTGCCGGGGGCCGAAGAGGGTCAGGAGGAGCTGGACGTACCGGGAGAACGGGTCCCCGATGATCACCCGCTCCGCCGAGCGCAGCGGCCCGGCGAGCCGCCGCAGGGTGCGCAGGAGGGCGCCCCGGCCGTCGCGGGCCTCCTGCCAGTGGACGGTGAGGCCCTCGTCGCGGGCCAGCTGGGCCATCCGGCGCAGCTGGCCCCGCGACATGGGGTCGGTCGGCGAGAGGACGACGACCGTGAGGGGGGCTGGCGTGGTGCCGGGTGCCGTGACGGGTGCGGGGGCTCCCGGAGCGGGCTTCCCGGCGGCGGGGGCTCCCGTGGCGGGCGCCCCGGTGCCGGGGGCCGTGTCGGCGGCGGGCTCCCCGGTACCGAAGCCCGTGCCCGTACCCGTACCCGTACCCGTGTCCACACCCGTGTCCGTGGCGGGTGCCCCCGTGCCGGGGGCCGTGCCTATGCCCGTGCCGGGGGCCCGGGTGTGCGCCCATTCCAGGACGTTGAGGAGCTGGACCGGGCTCTCGACGAACGCCAGCTGCCCGGTCATGAGGCAACGGCGCCCTGGACCCGGCGGAGCTTCTTCATCGGGCCGAGCTCCGACTCGTACACCTTCTTGACCCCGTCGCCGAGGGCCGTCTCGATGGTGCGAATGTCGCGGACCAGGCGCGTCAGGCCCTGGGGCTCGACGGAGGCGGCCTGGTCGGAGCCCCACATGGCGCGGTCGAGGGTGATGTGGCGCTCGACGAAGACGGCGCCGAGGGCGACGGCGGCCAGGGTGGTCTGGAGGCCGGTCTCGTGGCCGGAGTAGCCGATCGGGACGTTCGGGTACTCCTCCCGGAGCGTCTGGATGACGCGCAGGTTCAGCTCCTCGGCCTTGGCCGGGTAGGTGGAGGTGGCGTGGCAGAGCAGGATGTTGTCGCTGCCCAGGACCTCGACGGCGTGCCGGATCTGCTTCGGCGTCGACATGCCGGTGGAGAGGATCACCGTGCGGCCGGTGGAGCGCAGCTCGCGCAGCAGCTCGTCGTCCGTGAGGGAGGCGGAGGCCACCTTGTGGGCGGGGACGTCGAACTTCTCCAGGAAGGCGACGGCCTCGGTGTCCCACGGGGAGGCGAACCAGTCGATGCCGCGCTCCCTGCAGTGCGCGTCGATGGCCCGGTACTCCTCCTCGCCGAACTCCACGCGGTGGCGGTAGTCGATGTACGTCATGCGGCCCCAGGGGGTGTCCCGCTCGATGTCCCACTGGTCGCGCGGGGTGCAGATCTCCGGGGTGCGCTTCTGGAACTTGACCGCGTCGCAGCCGGCCTCGGCGGCGACGTCGATCAGGGCGAGGGCGTTGGCGAGCTCGCCGTTGTGGTTGATGCCGATCTCGCCGGTGACGTAGACGGGCTGCCCGGGGCCGGCGGTCTTGGCGCCGAGGGTGCGGAGGCGGGTGCTCATGGTGCGGGTCCTTAGGGTTCGGTGGTGGTGCGTGCGGGGGTCGTGCGTGCGGCGTCGGCACGTACGGGGGTGTCGAGTTCGGGTCCGAGGAGCCAGGCGGCGATCTCGCGGACCGCTCCGGCGCCGCCCGGGGTGGCGGTGACCGCGCGGGCGGCGGCCCGTACGGAGTCGTGGGCGCTGCCCACCGCGACGGGCCAGCCGACGAGGTGGAAGCAGGGCAGGTCGTTGACGTCGTTGCCGGCGTAGAGGACGCGCTGCGGGTCGATGCCCTCGGTCTCGCACCACTCCTTGAGGGCCCGGTCCTTGCGGTCGATGCCGTGCAGGACGGGGATGCGGAGCTTGCGGGCGCGGGCGGCGACGACGGCGTTCTGCTCGGTGGAGAGGATGAGGACGGGGAGTCCGGCGCGGCGCAGGGCGGCGATGCCGAGGCCGTCGCCGCGGTGCGCGGAGACGAACTCGCGCCCCTCCGCGTCGAGGTGGACCCGGTCGTCGGTCTGGGTGCCGTCGAAGTCCAGGACCACCGCGTCCACGTCGGCGAAGCGGGGGGTGACGGGTGCGTCGAGGAGCGGGGCGAGGGCCTTGGCGCGGGCCAGGTCGTGCGGGTCGTCGATCTCCAGGACCCGGGCCGGGTCGGTGGCGACGAGGGCGGTGCGGCCGAAGAAGCGGTGCCGGTGGGTGCGGAAGCCGGGCGCGGCCATGGCGTAGACGGCGCCGGTCTCCAGGTACTCGGGCTCCCGGTCCTGGCGGCGGGGGCGGTGCGCCTTGTCGTGGTTGACGCCCTCGGCGCCCCGCTCCGTCTCGCGCCAGAGGAAGCCGTGCGACGGGGCGGCCGTGAAGGCCGTGTCGGCGGCGCCGGTCAGGATCCGGTCGGCGGTCTCGGCGACCTCTGCGGAGGTGAGGAAGGGGCTGGTGCACTGGACGAGGAGGACCACGTCGGCGGTGCGGCCGTGGGTGGCCTCGAAGGCGTCCATGGCGTGCAGGACGGCGGCCTCGCTGGTGGCGGTGTCGCCCGCGATCGCGGCGGGGCGGTGCACGGCCTCGGCACCGGCGGCGCGGGCCGCGGCCGCGATGGCGGGGTCGTCGGTGGAGACCACGACGTGGGTGACGGAGCGGGCGCCGAGGCAGGCGTGGACGGCCCGGCCGACCAGGGGGACCCCGGCCACCGGGGCGAGGTTCTTGGCGGGCACGCCCTTGGAACCGCCCCGGGCGGGGATCACGGCGAGGACGACGGCCGCGGGGCCCGCGGGGGCGGAGGACGCGGTGCCGGGTGTCGCGACGGGCCCGGAAGCCGGAGCGGCGGCCCCTGGTGCGGCGGCCCCGGTCGTGGCGGGCCCGGAAGCGGGTGTGGTGGTCATCAGAGTTCTCCCAGGCGGCGGATGACGGGGGCCACGCGCTGCACGCCGTGGCGGTACGCGCCCCGCGCGGCCTCCCGGACGATCCGGCGCAGGCCGCTCTCGCGGGGCTCCGGCGCGGTGACGTCCAGGCGGTGGCGGGCGAGGATCCCGGGCAGGTAGCCGGGGGCCGTCTCCGCGGTGTAGTAGGGGCTGATCGGGGGGAGCCCGGGCTGCGCGAGGAGCGCGGCGACCCGGTCGCGGGCCGCGTCGAAGGCCTCCTCGTACGAGCCGTCGGAGGCGACCCCCTGACGGGCGAGCCAGGTCGCGTCGGGCGCCGGCACGGCCCCCTTGTCGAGCCGGTCGAAGGAGGTCAGCAGGCCGGAGCCGACGAAGTGGTGGTTGCCGAGCGCCTCGCGGATCCCGAGGTCGGTGAGGATCGCGGTGGGGATCCGCCGGTGCAGCGCTTCGAGGGCGGCCGTCGAGGAGACGGTGACGAGGAGGTCGGTGCGGTCCAGGACCTCGCCCATGTGCCCGTACACCAGGCGGAAGTTGTCCGGCGGCGCGAGCTCGCGGACCAGCTTCTGGAAGGGGAACTCCTCCAGGTGCGTGGTGTGTTCGCCCGGCTTGGAGCGCAGCTTGAGGAGCACCTCGCGGCCCGGGTGGAGCCGGGCGTGCCCGATCAGCCGCCGCAGCACGTAGGCGCGTTCGGCGCGGGTGACGGGCACGGAGGGCTGCGCGGCGAAGACCAGGGCGTCCCGGCCGGCGGCGGGGGCGTACGGGGCGCCGCCGAGGAAGGGCAGCGCCGCCTCCACGACCGGCTCGGCATCCGCGCCCACCCCTTCGTACACCGCGCGGAAGCGCTCCGCGTCGTGGCGGGAGTTGGCGAGGACGACGTCGGCGCCGTGGCGCAGCAGGAGCCCGTCGGTCAGCTTCTCGTAGACGACGCCGACGTACCCGGTGACGATCACGGGCCGCCGTTCCAGGCCCAGGTCGGCCAGGCCCTGGAGGACGGCCCGGACGGTGCCGCCGACGAGGGCGAGGACGAGGACGTCGTACCCCTCGCCGCGCGCCTCCGCGTCCCGTACGGCGCGCAGGAACTCCGCGCCCGTCACCTCGCGCGGGGCGGCCGCGGACACCCCCGTCTCGGCGAGCTGGCGGGCGGTGGGGGTGGCGCGTCCGCGCAGGACGAAGCCGGTGGGTTCGGCGCTCGCCGCCGTGATGCGGCGCGCGGTGAGGGCGCCCCATTTCCACCGGGTGTCGGAGTCGGCGAGTACGGCGGTCCGTATCGCTTCTCGGGTACGTGATGGCACGTCGAGGACGCTAGAAGGGCATTCCGCTTTCCGGCCCAACTGAGCCACAACAACCGGTGAACAGAGCCTCACCGACGCCTGAAGCGGGACGCCTTCCGGCCGTGCGCGGCCTGATTCCCCCTTTTCGGAAAAGGCGGTTAATCGGCTCGCCGCTTGGTGTTCACCGAACATCCCCCCGCCGGTCGGAGGGAATGCCGGGCCGGCGCCTAGCGTCGGCCGCGTGGTCAAGCTCTCCGTCGTCGTGCCGTTCTTCAACGTGCAGACATACGCCCCCGACACCCTCACGAGCCTGCGGGCCAACGCCCGGGAGGACTTCGAGTTCCTGCTTGTCGACGACTGCTCGTCGGACGGGACCCCGGAGCTCCTCGAACGGGCCGCGCGCGAGATCCCGGGCGCCGTCCTGCTCCGGCACGCGCGCAACGAGGGCCTCGCCACGGCCCGGAACACCGGGCTGGACGCCGCCCGCGGCGAGTACGTCGCCTTCCTCGACGGGGACGACTGGATCGCCCCCGGTTACTACGGCCGCCTCGTCGCCGCCGCCGAGGAGCTGGGCTGCGACTTCCTGCGCACCGACCACGTCTCGGTGACCGGTCGCGAGCGCGGGCTGCGCCGGGCGCCGGTCCCCCGGCGGGGCGAGGTGCTGCGCCCGAGGGACGCGATCCTGCCGGCGCACCGGACGACCTCCGTCGACTACCCGTACGCCTGGGCCGGGATCCACCACCGGCGGCTCCTGGACCGGGGCCTGCTGCACTTCACGCCGGGGCTGCGGACGGCGGAGGACCGGCCGTGGATCTGGCGGCTGCACCGCGAGGCGGAATCGTTCGCGGCGGTCGGCGAACTCGGCGTGTTCTACCGGCGCGGAGTGGCGACCTCCCTCACCCAGATCGGCGACGTCCGGCAATTGGATTTCATCCGCGCTTTCGACCAGGTGATCGCGGAAACGGCGCGGGACCGGGACGCGGATCTCCTTCTTCCGAAAGCCGTGCGCACCTATTGCGCGGTGATCTCCCACCACGTCGGTTCGATCGGGAGGTTCGAGCCGGAAGTGGCGCGGCAGTTGCGGGCGATGAGCGCGGGGGCGCTGCGGCGGATGCCGCAGGACGTCCTCGACGAGGCCCTGACGGCGATGGGCGGGGACCGCGCGACGCTGCTGCGGAGGCTGCGGAGGCGGAGGCCGGCACCGCCGCCGTCCGGGCCCGGCGCCCCCTCGTCCTCCGCCGCGCCGGAGGTGGCCGCGTGAGCCCCCGCCGCACCACCCAGGTCTTCTGCGCCTCCACCCTCTACGGGGCGGTGACGCTCGCCGCCGCGATCGACAGCGGCTGCTTCGGCGCCGCCGACCGCCGCGTCCTCCTGGTCACCAACAACGCGCCCGTACCGGAGACGACCCCCGCGCTCGACGAGGCCGAGGGCTTCACGCGGCTGCGCGGCCGCTTCGACTCCGTCCTCTCCTGGAACGAGGTGATCTCCCCGCTCCACCCGGGCGGCTGGACCCCCCGCGCGAGCGACCTCCCCCTCCTCCAGCGCCATCTGCGCACGCTCTGGGAGCTCGGGGACGACCGGGTCGAACTGGCCCTGGAGTCGATCCAGGTGACGCCCGCGCTCGCCATCGCCCAGCTCCTCCCCGAGGCCTCGATCACGGTGTACGCGGACGGGCTGATGAGCTACGGGCCGACCCGCAACAAGATCGACCCGCTGATCGGCGGCCGGGTGTCCCGGCTGCTCCACCTGGACCTGGTCCCGGGGCTCGCGCCGCTGCTGCTCGGGGAGTTCGGGGCGGTTCCGGAGGCCGTACCGGTCGAGGCGTTCACCAAGTGCGTCGAGGAGCTGGCGGGCCCGGCCCCGGCGGAGGGCCCGGCGTCGCAGGACGGCCCGGCGCTGCTCCTGGGCCAGTACCTGGCGGCCCTGAACCTGCTGACCGCCGCCGAGGAGGAGGAGCTGCACCTGAGGATGGTGCGGGGCGCGGTCGCCCGGGGCCACCGGCGGCTGGTCTTCAAGCCGCACCCGACGGCCCCGGACGCCTGGTCGCGGTCCCTGGTGCGCGCGGCGGAGGAGCTGGGCGCGGAGCTGACGATCGAGGACCGGCCGGTCCTCGCGGAGGTGCTCTACCGCGAGTTGCGGCCCGCCCTGGTGGTCGGCTGCTTCTCGACGGCGCTGCTCACCGCGCGCACCTTCTACGGCCTGCCGGTCGCCCGGGTCGGCACCCGTCCCCTCCTGGAGCGGCTCACCCCGTTCCAGAACAGCAACCGGATCCCGCTCACGGTGGTGGACGCGGTCGTCCCGCCCCTCGACGGCCCGGCGGACGACGGCCCCGGGACCGGTACGGAGGAGCTGAACGACCTGGTCGCGGCGGTCGGCTTCGCGATGCAGCCGAAGATCCGGCCGGACCTGCGGACGGCGGCGGTACGGCACCTGTCGGGGCCGCTCGCGGAGCGCACCCGGCGCCACTTCACCCGCCGCCGCCTCACCGTCCTGGGCCTCCCCGGCGGCCTGCCCCTCCCCCGGCACCCGGGGGTCCGCCGCCTGGCCCGGCGGGCGCTGCGGCTGCGCAGGGCGCTGAAGAGGTAGCCGCCGGGGCCCGGGGCCGGCCGGGGCCCCGGGCTTCGCGCGTACGCGCCCGCGTGCTCAGGCGCGGACGACCGGCTCCTGGAGCTCGGTCACCCACCGCTCCGGGTCCTCCGGGCACTCCAGGTACAGCTCGCGGGCGTACCCGGCGGAGGCGTAGCCGTTGGCGTCGATCCAGGTCGCCAGGGTCTGCGCGGTGGGCAGCACGTCGTCCATCGAGCCGTGGTGGACGACGGTCGCCGCCTCCTCGACGCCGGGCAGGACGTGCACGAGGACGCCTTCCGCCTCCGTCCCCTCCGGGACGGTCATGCCCGCGTGGACGACGACCGAGCCGTCGCCCCGGCCCGCGTCCTCGTAGTACGCGACGCCCGGGCCGAAGCCGGTGACGCCCGCGCCTCCGAGCCGGCAGCACAGCTCGTCGTACAGCGGGCCGATGACGGGGCCGACGTCCTGCGGGCCGAAGCTCGCGGCGACCGCGCTCAGTTCGGCGATCCGGACGGCGGGGATCTGCTTGACGACGACTTCCTGGGTGGACATGCGTCCCTCGCTCTCGATGGCCCGGAGCCGCGCGCCGACCCGGTCGAGCCGGGCCCGCGCCTCCGCCAGGGCCGTCTCCAGCTCGGCCTGGCGCAGGCGCAGCATGCCCCGCAGCTCGTCCGCGTCGATCCGCTCGTCGAGGACGGCCCCCACCTGTTCCAGGGTGAAGCCGAGGTCCTTGAGCGCGATGACGCGGTTGAGCCGGGCCAGCTGGTCCGCCGCGTAGAAGCGGTAGCCCGTGTGCGGGTCGACCCGGGCCGGGCGCAGCAGTCCGATCGCGTCGTAGTGACGCGGCATCCGGACCGACACCCGCCCGTGCCGGGCGAAGTCTCCGATGGTGAACATGACGCCCCCTACGGAACGGCCTCACACGGTGTGAGGGTCAACCGGTGTCCGCCAGGGGGTCAGGCGGCGCTGCTGAGGGAGAGCTTCGCGGCGAAGCCGAGGAAGAGGGCGCCGGCCGCCGAGGTCGCGCCGGCGGAGAGGCGCCGGCGGCGGTGGAAGGCGGCGGCGAGGCGGGTGCCGCCGAAGATGAGGGTCGTGAGGTAGAGGAAGCTGCCCAGCTGGAGCAGGGCGCCGAGGACCAGGAAGGAGAGCGCCGGGTAGGCGTAGCCGGGGTCCACGAACTGCACGAAGAAGGAGATCAGGAAGAGGATCGCCTTCGGGTTGAAGAGGCTGATGATCAGCGCGCGCCGGTACGGGCGCTCGGCGGGGGTCGCCGGGGCGCCCGGGGTCTCCTCCGCGGCCCCCTCCCCGTGCTCCTCGCGCGAGCGCCACGTCGACCAGGCCGCCCGCAGCATCCCGTACGCCATCCAGGCCAGGTATCCGGCGCCCGCGTACTTCACGACCATGAAGAGGACCGGGGTCGTCCGGAGGAGGGAGGCCGCGCCGAGGGCGGCCAGGGTCATGAGGACCGCGTCGCCGGTGAAGACGCCTGCGGCGGCCTTGTAGCCGGTCCGGGTGCCCTTGCGGGCGGCGACGGACAGCACGTAGAGCGAGTTCGGTCCGGGCAGGAGGATGATGAGGACGAGCCCGGCGAGGTAGGTCGGCAGATCGGTGACACCCAGCATGGGCGGAGTGTCGCACGTGAGGACGACGTCCCGCCCCTCTGTTTCGCATCGCGGAAGACCGGGGCGCGCCATCCGGGACGGGCCCCGTCCGACCCGGGAGAAGCGGTGTCCGCGCCTCCGCGAGGGGTCTTTTCCGGCCGTGGTGCGCAACCACTCGGGCGTGGGAAGCATCCCACTACGTACACACGGGTTTTCGGTTTTCGGGGGGGCAAGGATGAAGCGGTCTTCGACCGTCGCGCGCGGCGGCGTCGTGCGCAGAGCGGTGCTGGCGGCGGTCTCGGTGGCGCTCGTCGCGGGGTGTACGGCCCAGGCGGCCGGGACGGGGAGCGGTACCGCGGGGCCCTCGGGCCGCGCCGCGGCGCGGCCGTCCGGATCGGCGTCGGCCCCGGCGTCCGCGTCGCCCTCCGCCTCGGAGTCGGAGTCGGGGTCCGCCACCCCCGGGGCCTCCCCCACGGACGACGGCAAGGCGCCGTCCTCCTCCGCCACCTTCCCCACGCCGGAGCCCTCGGGCTCGGCCTCGGCCTCGGCCTCGGAGGGGGCGTCGGCGTCTCCGGTCCTCATGAAGGACGGGGACGAGAACGAGCAGGTGCGCGAGCTCCAGGCGCGGCTGCGGCAGCTGAAGTTCTTCGACCGCGCGCCCACCGGCTTCTACGGGTCGATGACGGCGCGTTCGGTGAAGTCCTTCCAGAAGAAGCAGGGGCTGACCGGGACCGGCTCGGTGGACGGGACCACCTGGCAGCGGCTGCTCGGCGCGAGCCGGAAGCCGACCGCCGACGAGCTGAAGCCGTCGACCACCAACGCCCTGGACACCCCGGCGCCGGCCTGCATGACCGGCCGGGTGCTCTGCATCAGCAAGGAGAGCCGGACCCTCGCCTGGATGATCGACGGCAAGGTCGTCTCCTCGATGGACGTCCGCTTCGGCTCGGAGAACACCCCGACCCGCGAGGGCACGTTCAGCGTGGGCTGGAAGGCCCGTGAGTGGACGTCGACGATCTACCACACGCCCATGCCGTACGCGATGTTCTTCAGCGGCGGCCAGGCCGTGCACTACTCGTCGGACTTCGCGGCCCGCGGGTACGCCGGGGCCTCGCACGGCTGCGTGAACGTCCGGGACCGGGCCAAGCTCGCGGTCCTCTTCGACCAGGTGAAGGTCGGGGACAAGGTCGTCGTCCACTGGTAGACGCGGAGGAGCGTCGGCAGGGGAGGGGAAAGGGCGCGGGTGGGACCGGGGGAACGTGTCCCACCCGCGCCGGGTGCGCAGAGCCGCAGGTACGGGGGGAACCCCGGCTCGTCGCGCGGCCGATGACCAGTCGGCATTACGTACTGCGCCGACGGGCCGGAAAGTGTTACACCGCGACCGGGAGGCGGGGCGTCGCGCCCGTCTCCGGGGGTCCGGCGGGGCGCACGGGGGCCGGTGCGGTGCGGAGGAGCACCGCCGAGGAGCGGACGGTGCCGTGGCCGTCCCCGCTCCTGTTCCAGGAGTTCCCGTCCGTGCCGCCGTAGTGGCCGCCGTTCTTCGGGCCGTCCTTGGACCCGCTGCCCGGACGGCTTTCGGAGCCGCCCCCGGAGCCGTCGCCCGAGCCCTTCCCGGGGCCGCTTCCGGGTGCGCCGGTGGCGCCGGAGAGGAGGCGGTCGCAGTAGCGGCGCAGGGTGTCGCCGTCGCGCAGGGTCTCCGTGATCCGGCGGCGGCTGCCGTCGTCGAGCTTCCCCGAGCGGTACGCCCGGCAGGCCTCGACGGCCTTCTCCCGGAAGTTCGCGCCGCCGTTCCAGTCTTCGTTCCCGCTCCCGTTTCCGTCCCCGCTTCCTTCGCGGCCGCGGTCGTGGCCGCCCGTGCGGTCCGGGGCCGGGGTCCCGTCCGTGCCCGCCGTGCTCCGGCCGGGCTTCGGGGCGTCCCGCTCGGGCCGGTCCGCGCCGTCGCCGTCACCGCCGTCGCCTCCGGGGGCCGGGGTGGTCGGTGCCGCGGGGTCGTCCGTCCCGGCGGAGGGGGACGAGCCGGGCGTACGGTCGCCGCCGGGGGTCGGCGGCCCGGGTATGCCGAGGTCCTCGCGTATGTCCTCGGGCTCCGGCGAGACGAGCGGGCGGGCGGTGTCCCCGGCCGAGACGGAGCTGGCGGGCGCGGGGCCCACCAGCGGCAGGGCGCCGGTGCCCGCGGCGACGGCGACCCCGCCGACGGCGACGGCGGCGACCGCGGCGGCGAGGCCGTACCGCGTGGAGCGGCCCCAGCGGCGCGGCGCGGCGCCGGGGCGCGCGAGCCGCACCCGACCCAGGTCGGCGGCGCTTCCGGCGGGCGGGCCGGCGGACACGGCGCTGCCGGCGACCGGGCTTCCGGGGGCGGTGCTGCCGGCGGCCGGGCCTCCGGGGACAGTGCTACCGACGACCGGACCTCCGGACGTGCTCCCCGACGCGGAGGCGGCGGCGCGGGCGGCCCTGGCCTCGCGGAAGGCGGCGAGGGCGGCGGCCTCCCCCGGCAGTTCGCCGGCTCCGGCCGATCCGGCACTTCCAGTCGGCCTGGCGCCTCCGGCCGACCCGCCGCCTCCGGCCGACCCGGCGCTTCCAGCCGGTCCGGCGCCTCCAGCCAGTCCGGCGCCTCCGGCCGATCCGCCGTCTCCGGTCGGCCCGGTGGCTCCGGTCGACCCGGTGGCTCCGGCGGTCGGGGTGCGGAGTGCGTCGAGGGCGTCCGCGAGACGCGCGGCCCGCCGGCGCGCGAGGTCGTCGGCGGGGCCGACGGGGTCGACGGGCTCGCCGCGGAGCAGTCGCTCCGCGGTCTCCTCGTCGAGCCACTGGTACCGCTCGTCGGCCATCACATGTCCTTCTGCGTACGCGGACGCCATTGCGTCACACTGCCGGGCGCCACCGCTCCCGGTGTCCGGCCGCGCTGCGGGGGCACGCCGTCCAGGGGGATGACGGTCCCGCCGGGGCCGTCCGGGGCGCCGTCGACCCCGAGGAGTTCGGCGAGCCGCTTGAGGCCCCGGTGCGCGGCGGTGCGCACCGCGCCGGGGCGCTTGCCCAGGGTGTCGGCGGCGCTCTTGGCGTCCAGGCCGACGACGACGCGCAGCACGACGGCCTCGGCCTGGTCCTGCGGGAGCTGGGCGATCAGGTCCATGGTGTGGCCGGTGGCCAGGGCCTCCAGGGCCTCGCTCGCGGTGTCGGACTCGGCGGGCTTCTCGGTGAGTTCGGTCTCGTCGGCGCCGACGACGGGGCGCCGGCCGCGCATCCGTATGTGGTCGAGGGCGCGGTTGCGGGCGATCCGGGCGGCCCAGCCGCGGAAGCGGTCCGCGTCGCCGCCGAAGCGGTCGAGGTCGCGCGCGATCTGGAGCCAGGCCTCGGAGGCCACGTCCTCCGCGTCGGTGTCGCCGACCAGTGTGCGTATGTAGCCGAGCAGCCGGGGGTGCACGGCGCGATACACAGCACGGAAGGCGTCCTCGTCCCCCTGCTGTGCGGCGAGCACCGCGGCCGTCAGCTCCGCGTCGTCCCCCAGCACTCCCCAAACCCTGTTCGTCGGTCGCGTCGTCCCGTCGCGGCTGGTCACCGCCGCGGCCCCGGCCATGGTCCGCCGGACGGGCCCTGACGCACCAGCACGGTACGTGGTGCTCCGGCGCCGCGTCCACGCGGTGTCCGCCCTTTGTACAACTTGCAACCTTCCAGTGCCCGGACGCGGTGTGACAGAAAGCGCACCCCCGGCGCTGATAGGAGTACGGAGCCGTGCTGCGGCTCCGTGGAGGACGACCGGGGCCTCTCCTGTGGGGGGTGGCGGCCCCGGTCGTCTCTCCTTCTCCTCTCTCCTTCCCTTTTTCACGGCCTCCGGACCGTCGGCTCGCCATGCCCTCGCGCATGTCAACCGACGGTTGACACTCCAGGGGTGTCAACCTAGGGTTGCCTCATGACGAATCCAGTCGTTCCGACCGTCCCCGTCCGCCTCGACGAACTCATCGAAGCCATCAAGAAGGTCCACCCGAACGCGCTGGAGCAGCTCTCCGGTGCGGTCATGGCGGCGGACCACCTCGGTGACGTCGCCGACCACCTCATCGGGCACTTCGTGGACCAGGCCCGGCGCTCCGGCGCCTCCTGGACCGACATCGGCCGCAGCATGGGCGTCACCCGCCAGGCGGCCCAGAAGCGGTTCGTGCCCAAGGACCCCGACGCCGAGAAGACGGACCCGAACGCCGGGTTCAGCCGCTTCACGCCCCGCGCGCGGAACGTGGTCATGGCCTCCCAGAACGAGGCCACGGCCGTCGGCAACGCCGAGATCACCCCCTCCCACCTGGTCCTGGGGCTGCTCGCCGAGCCCGAGGGGCTCGCGGCGCACTGGATCGCCTCGCGGGGCGTGCCCCTGGAGCGGGTGCGCGAGGCGGCGGCCGCGACCCTGCCGCCGGGCGTCGAGGAGCCGCCCGCGCTCGTGCCGTACGACGCGGCGGCGAAGAAGGTCCTGGAGCTGACGTTCCGCGAGGCCCTGCGCCTCGGACACCCCTACGTGGGCACCGAGCACGTCCTGCTCGCGCTCCTGGAGCACGAGGACGGGGAAGGCGTCCTGAGCGGGCTCGGCCTCGACAAGGCGACGGCGGAGCGGGAGATCGCCGAGGCGGTCGCCTCGCTCACGATCGAGGCCCCGGAGCAGAAGCCGGAAGCCTGACCGTCCCCTCAGGCCGTGGTGCGGGCCCGGCGGGAGACGACCGCGCGGAGCACCCGGCCGCCCTCGACGGAGAGCTCGCGGGCCCGGCGCAGACCGGTCGGGCCGTGGGCGGCCGATTCGAGGACGGCCCGCTGGCGGCGGAGCTCCCCGGCGAGCAGCGGGCCCGCGCCGTCCGCGTCCCCGGCGCGGCAGCGCTCGACGAGGTCCGCGTCGGCGCCTGCCGCGTCGTACCGCCCGTGCAGCGCGAGGGCGGTGCCGGAGCAGGTGCCGACCCAGGCGCGCAGGGCCTCCGGCGACCACTCCCCGGGGGCGGACGCCAGCATGCCGCGCACGGCCTCCGCCGCGTCCCCGCCGCCCTCGGCGTCCAACTCCACGCGGGCCTTGGCGACGGCCTCGCCCCACGCGCCGCCGTCGGCGCGCGCGACGGCCGCCCAGACGGGCCGCAGGACCTCGCCCCGGTCGGCGGCGAGCAGCGGGAGGCAGCGGTCGAGGCAGGCGAGGCCGGCCGCGGCCAGGCCCCGCTCGTCGGCCCCGTCGATCAGCTCCCGCAGGCTCCGGTCGTTCTCCGGCTTCCCCGACGTCATGGACGCCTCCTCGCCACCCGATACGGACGCGGCGCTTCCCCTTACGTCGCGGGGGGTCGCCTCTTCGTCACTGTGTGGCCGGAATCATGCCAGTGGCTTTCGTGTGCTGCATAGAGGTGAGGCGCCGGACGAAGAGGATCGCGAGGACGGCGGCGATGATGTCGAGCAGACAGCCCGCGAGGGACCAGGAGGCCGCGGTGATGTGGGCGTCGGCGGTCTCGGCCCGCTTGTAGAGCTGCGAGGCGATCCCGCCCACGACCATGCTGGAGACCCAGAACGTCCACCAGGCGTTGAGGAGCGTCAGCTCCCGGGCCTCGTCGGCGGCGTACGGCTGCCACCTGCTGGCCCGCCAGATGTCGGCGGCGATCCCCCTCGGCATCCACAGGTTGACGAAGGGAACGAGCCAGCCGGCGATGGCCCAGCCGGGCTTCCGGCCCTGTAGGTCACCGGCCCAGACCTCGGCGTTCTTCCGCAGCCGGTAGAACCAGACGAGGAAGACGATCCCGGTCGCCACGTACACCATGTACGCGAAGCTGTAGGCCACGTTCAGGTCGAAGGCGCCGAACACGGCCGGGTCGAAGAAGTCGGTGGCGGCGTCGGCCAGCAGGAAGCGGATCTCGAACGTGGCGAGCAGGACGTCGAAGACGGCGTTGCCCGCCAGCAGGGCCACGACGGCGTACGAAAGTCCGTTCGGATTACGGAGCATCAAGACAGGGGTCCCCCAGGGAAGGTCGGCGCCCCTCCCCGAGGCGCCGGCGGCGGCCGTGCGACCGCCGCCGGGGGAACGTACGCGATGCGAAGTCGGTACGTCCATGCCAAAAGCCCTGCTCAGCCGCGCACCCGCTCCGCCAGCGCCCGGAACCGGTCCCAGCTCTCCGTCGGCTTCGCCGGGTTCCAGACCTTCTGGGAGAGGGCCGCCAGGGGGAGCCGGATGCCGGCCGCGACCTGGGCCGGGGTCTGGGAGTTCGCCAGGTCGCACCAGACGGCGAAGCGGGCGCCGAGGATCTGGGGGTCGTACTTCGCCGGGACGGGGCCGGTGCCGCGCACGACGAGCGGGGTCCACTGCTCGTAGATGCGGCGGCCGGTGGGGTACGCGAAGTCGTTGGGCTCGCCGAGGACGTAGTAGAGGTACTCGTCGTTGAGGTTGACCATCCTCCGGCCCTGGCTCAGGTACGAGACGGGCGACCGGGCGCCGATCTCCTTGCCCGTCCAGTACTCGACCTCCAGGTCCTTCGCCGCGTTCACGACCCCGCCCGTGAAGAAGCCGTCGTTCCAGGCCTTGAGGATCTTGCCGGTGGGACGGACGACGGCGGCGCGGTCGTTGAGCCAGCCGGTGGCCAGGTCCTGGACGCGGGCCGAGGGCCCGTACTTCGCCTTCGCCGCCCGCGCCAGCTCCGGGTACGTGGCCTCGGGGTCCTTCGCCATGAGGGCCACGTACTCGTCGGCGCCGAGGTGCCAGTACGCGCCGGGGAAGAGCTGGGCGTACTCGCGCAGCAGGTCGTCGACGATCCTCGCGGACTCCGGGTTCGCGATGTCGACGGCGCCGCGCGGGGCCCGGCCGGTCGCGCTGCGGAGCTGGAGGTCCGGGTGGGCGGCGATGACCGCGCCGAGGTGCCCCGGGGAGTCGATCTCGGGGACGACGGTCACGTGCCGCTCGGCGGCGAGCGCGAGGATCCGCCGCACCTCCGCCTTGGTGAGGTGCTGGGCGGAGACCACCTCGGGGTGGCTGTCGGACGCGATCCGGAAGCCCTGGTCGTCGGAGAAGTGCAGTCCGAGCTGGTTGAGCTTGAGGTCGCCCATCTCCCGGATGCGGTCCTCGATCCAGGCGGCCGTGAAGTGCTTGCGGGCGGTGTCCACGTTCAGCCCGCGCTGCGGCTTGGCCGGCCGGTCGTTCACCGTCCCCTCGGGCATCGCGCCGGTCGCCTTCACCGACTGCTTGAGGGTCCGGGTGCCGTAGAAGACCCCGGCCTCGTCGGGCCCGCTGATCCGCACCCGCCCGTCGCGGACGGCGAGGGTGTACGACTCCGGGGCGCCCGTCCCGCCCAGGGCCAGCTCGACGTCCCCGGGTCCGGCGGCGACGGCGCCCCGGTACGGGATGCCCAGCTCGCCCGCGATCAGCTTCCCCTCGTCGGCGAGGCCGCCGCTGTTCGCGGCTATGACCACCCCGCCGGCGGGCGCCGGCTTCCAGCCGGGGCCGCGGGCGGGCTCGTGGGAGCGGACGGCCGGAACCGTGCGGGGCGCGCTGGAGAGCGGGTACGTACGGGTCGGTGTCGGCGTCGGCGAGGGCTGCGCGCTCGTGGCCGGGCCGGGGGACGGGGCGGAGGGCGAGCCGGCCGGCCCCGCCGCGGAGCCGCCGGAGCAGGCCGCCACGGTGGCCAGCGCCACCGCGGTCGCCAGGAGCGCGGGGCCCCGCCGGGGCCCTCGTATGGAGTACCGCATCAATCGGAATCCTCTCCTACGGATCCGGGTCCGGCCAATCGGGCGACGGTCCGGGACGGACCGGACGGCGGGATCGGAACCCCCGCATCCGGGACGGAGGGAACGCCGGAACCCCGGATGCCGTCACCCAGTGCGGCGGCAACCGCGTCGGCGGAGCCGATCGACGCCCCGTGTTCACCCGCGGGCCGGCGACCGGAACCCCAGCGTCCATCAGGTGTTCCGAAACTCTCCCTTCCGGGTGAAAATCGCGCACTCGTCGGACACTTCCCCCGTCCCGTCGATAACGTTCCGTCACGCCCACCCCATCCGTCCCGGAGTAACCGGAGCCCACGCTGACCAGCGACACGCACGCCCCCTGCCGGAAACCGGGCTCCACGGACGCGTCCGCCATACCGGGCCCGCAGCCCCCCGCGCCCCGGCGCGCCGGCGGTCTCGTCGGCTTCAACGCCACGTCCCACGCCGAGGCCGTGACCCTGCTGCTCTCCTGCTGCCACAGCCTCCGCTGGGCCGAACGGGTGGCGGCGCACCGCCCCTACCCCACGGTGGACGCCCTGCTCGCCGCCGCCGACGAGGCCGGTTACGACCTGTCCCGCGCCGACCTCGACGGCGCCCTGGCCGCCGAGTCCTCCCTGCCGCCGCACCCCGGCGCCCCGCCGGCCGCCCGGACCGCGCTGCGGGCCGCGCACGCCGCGTACGAAAGCAGCTTCGGGCACGCGTTCGTGATCAGCCTCGACGGGGTGCGGCCCGAGGAGCGACTCGACCAGGTTCTGGCCGGAATCCGGTCACGTCTCGGCAACGAACCGGAGGAGGAGCGGGTGATCGCGGCCGAGGAGCTGCGCCGGCTCGCCCGCGCCCGGCTGGCCCTCCGGCTGACCGAAGGGCTCACCGCCCGACACTCCGAGCTGTGATTTCGTCCGGAACGCGGTGTTTCCGGCTCGTACGATAGCCCGTCCGTGCCTGTTTGATCACACCTATGGACCCCGCGCGAGCGAACCGACGACTCGTCGCTACGATGACCGGGGCCGGTGGACCGTACCCGGCCGGGCCAGACCGACAGAGAAGCCGGCCGGCCCCGATCCCCGCTCCCGGAGGGTTTTTCCGTGCCGGCTGGAACGCTGTACCGCGGCCGGGAAGGAATGTGGTCCTGGGTGGCTCACCGAGTCACCGGCGTCCTCATCTTCTTCTTCCTGTTCGTACACGTCCTTGACACCGCTCTCGTCCGCGTCTCCCCCGAGGCCTACGACGAGGTCGTCGCGACCTACAAGACGCCGATCGTCGCTCTCCTCGAGTACGGCCTGGTCGCCGCCATCCTCTTCCACGCGCTGAACGGCCTCCGCGTCATCGCCGTGGACTTCTGGTCGAAGGGCCCGCGCTACCAGAAGCAGATGCTCTGGACCGTCGTGGGCATCTGGGTCGTCCTGATGGCGGGCTCGCTGTACCCCGTCCTCGGGCACGCCGCACGCGAACTGTTCGGGAGCTGACGCCAGACATGTCGACTGACACCACCTCCGCGATCGGCCCCGTCGAGGGCGGCGGCTACGACGTGGACAACCCCGCGCCGTACATCGAGGCCCCCCGCAAGCGCACCGGCAGGACCCCGCGCGCGACCCGCGGCAACTTCGAGATGGCCGCGTGGCTCTTCATGCGCCTCTCCGGCGTGGTCCTCGTCGTGCTGGTCCTCGGCCACCTGCTGATCCAGCTCTTCCTGGACGGCGGCGTCTCCAAGATCGGCTTCGCCTTCGTGGCCGGCCGCTGGGCGTCCCCGTTCTGGCAGGTCTGGGACCTGCTGATGCTCTGGCTCGCCATGCTGCACGGCGCCAACGGCCTCCGCACGGTCATCAACGACTACGCGGAGCGGGCCAACACGCGCCTGTGGCTCAAGGGCCTGCTGTACACCGCCACGGTGTTCACCATCCTTCTGGGCACGCTGGTGATCTTCACCTTCGACCCGAACATCCGCTAGGCACGGGGCTGAGGTAATCCACCCATGAAGATCCACAAGTACGACACCGTCATCGTCGGGGCCGGCGGCGCCGGCATGCGCGCCGCCATCGAGGCGACGAAGCGCAGCCGCACCGCCGTGCTCACCAAGCTCTACCCCACCCGCTCCCACACGGGCGCCGCGCAGGGCGGCATGGCCGCCGCGCTCGCCAACGTGGAGGAGGACAACTGGGAGTGGCACACCTTCGACACGGTCAAGGGCGGTGACTACCTGGTCGACCAGGACGCCGCCGAGATCCTGGCGAAGGAGGCCATCGACGCCGTCCTCGACCTGGAGAAGATGGGCCTGCCGTTCAACCGCACCCCGAACGGCACCATCGACCAGCGCCGCTTCGGCGGTCACTCCCGCAACCACGGCGAGGCCCCGGTCCGCCGGTCCTGCTACGCCGCGGACCGCACCGGCCACATGATCCTCCAGACGCTGTACCAGAACTGCGTCAAGGAGGGCGTGGAGTTCTTCAACGAGTTCTACGTCCTGGACCAGCTGATCACCGAGGTCGACGGGGTCAAGCACTCCGCGGGCGTCGTCGCCTACGAGCTGGCCACCGGCGAGATCCACGTCTTCCAGGCCAAGGCCGTGATCTACGCGTCCGGCGGCACCGGCAAGTTCTTCAAGGTGACCTCCAACGCGCACACCCTCACCGGTGACGGCCAGGCCGCCTGCTACCGGCGCGGCCTGCCCCTGGAGGACATGGAGTTCTTCCAGTTCCACCCAACGGGCATCTGGCGCATGGGCATCCTGCTCACGGAGGGCGCCCGCGGCGAGGGCGGCATCCTGCGCAACAAGGACGGCGAGCGCTTCATGGAGAAGTACGCGCCCGTCATGAAGGACCTCGCGTCCCGCGACGTCGTCTCCCGCTCCATCTACACGGAGATCCGCGAGGGCCGCGGCTGCGGTCCCGAGGGCGACCACGTCTACCTGGACCTGACGCACCTCCCGCCGGAGCAGCTGGACGCCAAGCTGCCGGACATCACCGAGTTCGCCCGTACGTACCTCGGCATCGAGCCGTACACGGACCCGATCCCGATCCAGCCCACCGCGCACTACGCCATGGGCGGCATCCCGACCAACGTCGAGGGCGAGGTCCTCGCGGACAACACCACCGTCGTCCCGGGCCTGTACGCGGCCGGCGAGGTCGCCTGCGTGTCGGTGCACGGCGCCAACCGCCTCGGCACCAACTCGCTGCTCGACATCAACGTCTTCGGCAAGCGGTCCGGCATCGCCGCGGCGGAGTACTCGGCCAGGGCCGACTACGTCGAGCTGCCCGAGAACCCCGAGGCGTTCGTCGTCGGGCAGATCGAGAAGCTGCGCAACTCCACGGGCAGCGAGCGGGTCGCCGACCTGCGCCGCGAGCTCCAGGAGACGATGGACGCCAACGTGATGGTGTTCCGCACGGAGCAGACCATCAAGACGGCCGTCGAGAAGATCGCCGAGCTGCGCGAGCGCTACGAGAACGTGTCCATCCAGGACAAGGGCAAGCGCTTCAACACCGACCTCCTGGAGGCCATCGAGCTGGGCAACCTGCTCGAACTGGCCGAGGTCATGGCCGTCTCGGCCCTGGCGCGCAAGGAGTCCCGCGGCGGTCACTACCGCGAGGACTACCCCAACCGCGACGACGTCAACTTCATGCGTCACACGATGGCGTACCGCGAGGTCGGCAAGGACGGCTCCGAGACCGTGCGTCTCGACTACAAGCCGGTCGTCCAGACCCGCTACCAGCCGATGGAGCGTAAGTACTGATGGCTACCCCCGTACTGGACAAGGTCGAGAAGGACTCCGCCGCCTCGCCGTACATCACGGTCACGATGCGGATCCGCCGCTTCAACCCCGAGATCTCGGACGCGGCGGTCTGGGAGGACTTCCGGATCGAGATCGACCCCAAGGAGCGCGTGCTCGACGCCCTCCACAAGATCAAGTGGGACGTCGACGGCACGCTGACCTTCCGCCGGTCGTGCGCCCACGGCATCTGCGGCTCGGACGCGATGCGGATCAACGGCAAGAACAGGCTCGCCTGCAAGACGCTGATCAAGGACATCAACCCCGAGAAGCCGATCACGGTCGAGGCCATCAAGGGCCTGACGGTCCTCAAGGACCTGGTCGTGGACATGGAGCCGTTCTTCCAGGCGTACCGGGACGTCATGCCGTTCCTGGTCACCAAGGGGAACGAGCCGACCCGCGAGCGCCTGCAGTCCGCCGAGGACCGCGAGCGCTTCGACGACACCACCAAGTGCATCCTGTGCGCCGCGTGCACGTCGTCCTGCCCGGTCTTCTGGAACGACGGCCAGTACTTCGGTCCGGCCGCGATCGTCAACGCGCACCGCTTCATCTTCGACTCGCGCGACGAGGCCGGCGAGCAGCGCCTGGAGATCCTGAACGACAAGGACGGCGTGTGGCGCTGCCGCACCACGTTCAACTGCACGGACGCCTGCCCGCGCGGCATCGAGGTCACCAAGGCGATCCAGGAAGTGAAGCGCGCGCTGATCACGCGCCGTTTCTGAACCACCGCACGGCGGTTGAGCCCGCTTCTGTACGCTCGGCGTGCGGGGGCGGGCTTTCCCGTCCGCACGCGCACGTGTGTCGTTGTGGAGAGCGGGGACTGGACTGATGAGCGAGCCGAACCCTTACGCGGACGGCGAGTACAAGTGGGGTCCGGGGCAGGGCCCCGGGCAGGCACCGGGCCGGGGCGGCGCGCCCGGGACGCCGGGGTACGGCTACCCGCAGGACGCGGCCCCCGGGTACGGGTACCCGCAGCCCCCCGCGTACCCGCAGAACCCGGCGTACCAGCCGACCCTCGCCGAGGGCGTGCCCGTGCCGCAGCAGTTCCCGCCGGCGCCGGCCGGGGCCGCGCCGGTGCTCGCGCTCGGGGACATCACGGTCGTCGGGGACCAGATCATCACTCCGGCCGGGTCGATGCCGCTGAAGGGCGCGGTGTGGAACGCGATGGACATGTCGCGGACCGAGGAGAAGATCCCGACGGTCGCGATCGTGCTCGCGATCGTCTTCGCGCTGCTGTGCCTGGTGGGTCTGCTGTTCCTCCTGATGAAGGAGAAGAAGACCACGGGCTTCATCCAGGTCACCGTGACCAGCGGGGGCCGGCACCACGCGACGATGATCCCGGCGACGGGTCCGGACACCATCCACTGGGTGATGGGCCAGCTGAACTTCGCGCGCTCGCTGAGCGTGTGACCGCGTGAACCCCCGACCGAGCGGCCCCGGGCGCGGGGCCGGGGTCAGTGGTGCCGGGCGTCGGGGGCGGGGTCAGTGAGGCCGGGCGTCGGGGGCGTCGTCCGCCTCCGCCGCCACCATCACCCGGCGCAGCATGTCGTTGAGCAGGGTGCGCTCCTCGGGGGTGAGGACGCCGAGGAGCCGGTACTCCTCGTGGCCGAGGACGTCCATCGCGCCGAGCCAGGTCTCGCGGCCGGAGACCGTGAGCTCCACGACGACCCGGCGCCGGTCGGCGGTCGACTGGGTGCGCCGGACGAAACCGCGCTTCTCCAGGACGTCGAGGCGGCCCGAGACGGAGGCGGGGGCCAGGTCGAGGTCCTGCGCCAGCTCGGAGGGGGCGGCGCTGCCGCCGCGGCCGGCCAGCTTGTGGAGCGTGTCGAACTCGTGGCGCTCCAGGTCGAAGTCCACGAGCGACTGCTCCCTGACCCGGCGCAGATGGACCGAGAGCTTCTTCATCCGGGTGACCGCGCCCTCGACCACGGGGTCGAGGCCGGGCAGGACGGGCTGCCAGCGGGCGACGTGACCGTCGGTCCAGTCGCGCCGTTCCGAGGGGGCGGGGGGCGCGGGGGTCGGGTCCATGGGGCGATCGTACGTCGGGGGCGGGCACACCTCCCCTCCAGGCCTTTCGGAAGCTGATATTTCGCTGACGAATCATTCGTTTCCGAAATGCTCCGCGGCCCATGCCCGCCGTCCCAGCCACCACGGCGCCCGCACCCGTCCGCCACTCCCTGCGCACCCGCTCCTTCCGCCTGCCCTTCGGCGGCTCCCCCGGGCCCGGCACTCGCGGGCACGCTGCTCCTGACCGCCGTCCGGGTGAAGCGGGTGCCGATCCCCGCCGTTCGCTCCGCGCCGACCTCACCGAGGGCCGGCGGGAGGTCCGCTCCCGCGACTGGTACCGGTACCGGCACTGGTACTGGTACTGGACCAGCCTCGTCGGCCACAGCGCCCGGGTCGGCCCGCTCCGGACCGGAGCCGTCGGCTTCCTCCTCGGGGTGCTGCTCGCGGACCGCGTCAGCCCCCGGCGCCCGGTCCTGGCCGCGAACCCCGGCCTCGCCACGTACGCGCTGCCGCCACTCCTGCTCGCCGCCGCCGCGGCGGTGGCGGTGGGCGGCCGCTGCCCGGGGACGGCGCCGGTCCCGGGCGTACGGAGGTTCACCCGGGGCCCGGCCGGCCGACGGGCCCGGGGTTTCCGCTCAGGGCGCGGTCGGCACCAGGACCTCCGCCAGGAAGTCCACGAGGAGACGGGCGGTCTCCTCCGGGCGCTCCAGGGCGGGCAGGTGGCCGGCCCAGTCGAGGTCGAGGCGGCGGGCGGCGGGCAGCAGGCGGGCCAGCTCGTCGGCGACCGCCCGGAAGTCGGGGAGGTCGTGGGCGCCGACGGCCACCAGGGCGGGGGCCGCGATGCGGGCGAGCTCGTCCCGGGTGACTTCGGGGTCGACCGGGCCGTGCTCGTCGGGGACGGGGAGCTGCACCTCGAAGACGTGCCGCTGCGCCCGCCGGACGAGGGCGCGGGCCTCCTCCCCGGCCTCGGGGCCGAGCCAGGTGTCGACGTTCAGCTCGACGGCGGCGTCGAGGTCGCCGGCCTCCAGGAGCGCGCCCTCGCGCTCGCCCCAGGCCCGCAGCTCCGCGCTCGGCTCCATGCCGGGCATGCCGGAGCCGAGCAGGGTGAGGGCCGAGACCCGCTCGGGGTGGCGGGCGGCGAACTCCAGGGCGACCTCGCCGCCGAAGGAGGAGCCGACGACGGAGGCGCGGTCGGCGCCGAGGTGGTCGAGCAGGTCCCGGACGTCCTCCGCGTGGGTGTGCGGGGCGTCGATCGGGGTCTCGCCGAAGCCACGGAGGTCGCAGCGGACGACACGGTGCCCCGCCTGGGCGAGCGCGGAGAACTGCGCGTCCCACATCCGGCGGTCGCAGACCCCGGAGTGCAGCAGGACGACGGTCGAGGGGCCGGTACCGGCCAGGTCATGAGAGAGCGTCACCCGCGCGACCCTAGGCGGCGGGAGGGCCGGGGACCACCTCTTTCCCTCCCGCCCCCTCCCACGCCCCCCTCTCCACTTGAACACGTTCAAGAAGAGGTCTACAGTCAGGGACACCAGCTTTTGAACGCGTTCAAGGGAGGGTGGGGCATGGACCTCACTGTCGTCGCGTACATCGTCTACCTGCTGATCAGCGTGGCCCTGACCATCTGGGTCGCCCGCACGCTCAGCCGCAACGGAAGGATCTTCCTGGCGGACGTCCTGCACGGGAACGAGAAGCTCGCGGAGGCGGTCAACCACCTCCTCGTGGTCGGCTTCTACCTCGTCAACTTCGGCTTCGTCGCCCTCTACCTGAGCCAGGACGACGCCGTCCTCGACGCCCGGGCGCTCTTCGAGGCCCTCTCCGTCAAGCTCGGGGTCGTGCTGCTCGTCCTCGGCGTGATGCACCTCGGGAACGTGTACGTGCTCAACAAGATCCGCCGGCGCGGGGTCATGGAGCGCGAGCAGGTGCCGCCGGTCGGCCCGCAGGGCTGGACCACGCCCCCCAAGGCCGGCCCCTGGGCCCCGCCCGCACCGCAGCAGGGCTGAACCGCCGTGTCGACCGCACCCGGGCGGGGCGCCCCGGTACCGGCCCCCGCACCGGGGGCCCCCGCCCCGCGGACGCCCGTGAAGCGCCTGACCGTGCTGTACGACGCCGACTGTCCGCTCTGCGTGCACCTGCGGCACTGGCTGCTGCGGCAGCGGCAGCTCGTCCCGCTCGATCTGGTGCCGGCCGGGTCCGAGGAGGCCCGGCGCCGGTTCCCGGCCCTCGACCACGCCACCACCCTGCGGGAGATCACCGCGGTCGGGGACCGGGGCCAGGTCTACCGGGCGACCGCCGCCTGGATCGTCTGCCTCTGGGCCCTCGCCGAACACCGGCCGAAGGCCCACTGGCTCGCCACCCCGGCCGGACAGCCCTTCGCCCGGATGACCGTCCTGGCCGCCGCGAAGTGGCGCGAGGCGCTCAAGGGTCCCGGAGAGGGGCCCGGGGAGGGCCCCGGCGGAACCCCCGGGCCGGGCGGCTGCGGGGACGGACGCTGCGAAGTGCCCGGTCCGCCCGGTTAGGCTCGGCTCCGTGAAGGACGTGAAGGAAGAGAAGAAGGCCCCCAAGAGCGAGCAGACCCGCACGCTCATCCTCGAAACCGCGCTCCGGCTGTTCAAGGAGCGCGGTTACGACAAGACGACGATGCGGGCCATCGCCCAGGAGGCCGGGGTCTCCGTCGGCAACGCGTACTACTACTTCTCCTCCAAGGAGCACCTGGTCCAGGGCTTCTACGACCGGATCGCCGAGGAGCACCAGGCGGCCGTCGAGCCCGTCCTGGCCGGCGGCGAGAAGGACCTGACGGCCCGCATCCGGGGGGTGTACCTCGGCTGGCTGGACATCGCGGAGCCGTACCACGAGTTCGCCGCCCAGTTCTTCAAGAACGCCGCCGACCCGGACAGCCCGCTCAGCCCGTTCTCGCCCGAGTCGGAGGGGCCGCGCGAGGCCGCGATCGACGTGCACCGGCGCGTCCTCTCCGGGGCCTCGGTGAAGGTCGACCCGGAACTGTCCGAGGCGCTGCCGCAGTTGCTGTGGCTCCAGCAGATGGGCCTGGTGCTCTTCTGGGTGTACGACCGGTCGGAGGGGGCCGCCAACAGCCGGCGGCTCGTGGAGCGGCTCGCACCGGTCACCGCCCGCGCCATCTCGCTCTCCCGCTTCCGGGTCCTGCGCCCGCTGGTCAAGGAGACCCACGAACTGCTGGCCGACTTCATGCCGACGGCGGCCGGGATGGCGGCCTCGGGCAAGCCGAAGCGGACGGGCGGGAAGCAGTAGGAACGCCGTGGGGCCGTACTCGTGCGAGTACGGCCCCACGGCGGTCCGGTCAGATCCAGCTCAGTTCCCACAGGCGCCAGATGCCGGTGCCGTCCGTCAGGTACTGGGAGCCCGCGACCGCGTCCGTGGAGAGGACGTAGTCCTTCTTCTGCCACAGCGGCACGAGCGGGACGTCGGTGGCGACCTCGGTCTGGATGGCCTTGAAGTCGCCCGTCGCCTTGGACCGGTCGCTGTACCTCTGCGTCGAGGCGATCAGGGAGTCGATCCGCTTGTGGGAGAACCCGTTGTGCAGGGTGTTCCCGGTGCCGACGAGCGGCGCGGTGAAGCTGTCGGAGTCGGGGAAGTCGGGGAGCCAGCCGACGGTGTACGCGTCGAAGTCGCCCTTCGCGTACTGCTTCTGGAAGTCCTCCCACTTGACCTCGACGGTCTCGACGCGGAAGAGGCCGGTCTCCTCCAGCTGCCGCTTGATCTCGGCGGTCTCGGCGGCGTAGGTGGCGTCCTTGCGGAAGCCGAAGGTGAACGTCACCGGCGTCCTGACCCCGGCCGCCTTCAGGATCTGCTCCGCCTTCCCGGCGCTCGGCTCCGGGTAGAGGTCGTAGAACGCGGTGCTGTGGCCGACGAAGCCCTGCGGGATGAGGGAGTACAGCGGCTCGACCGTGTCCTTGTAGGCGCCGGTGGTGATCGCCGGACGGTCGAGGACCGCCGCGACGGCCTGCCGCACGGCCTTGTCCGCCATGGGCGAGCCGGGCCGGACGTTGAAGTTGATGTTGCGGATCTCGGCGCTCTCCGCCTCGGTGACCCGGGTGCCGTCCGAGGTCTCCAGCGTGGAGACGAACTCCGGCGGGAGCTGCCGGTGCGTCACCTGGACGTCCTTCGCCTTCCAGGCGCCGGCGAGGTCCTCGGACTTGGCGTAGTACTTCACGAGGACCGGGCGGCCGGCCTTGGTGACGGAGCCCTTGTACCTCGGGTTGGGCTCCAGGAGGGCGGACTCGCCCGGCTTGTACTCCTTGAGGACGTACGGCCCCGAGCCGTCGACCGCCTGGTCGGGGCGGAGGCTCTTCTCCGGGTAGCGCTCGCGGTCCACGATCGAACCGGCGCCGGTGGCCAGCTTCAGCGGGAACGTGACGTCCTTGGCGCTGAGGTGGAAGGTGACGGTGCGGCCCTCGGAGTCGACGCTCTTCAGGGTCGGGAAGAGGGGCTGCGGGCCGACGTCCGTCTTGATGCCCAGCATCCGCTCGAAGGAGTACTCGACGTCCTCGGCGGTCACCTTGCGCCCGCTGGAGAAGGTGAGGTCGTCGCGGAGCGTGCACCGGTACGTGGTGAGCCCGGAGCCCGCGAACCCGCAGCTCTCGGCGGCGTCCGGCACCGGCTCGGTGAAGCCCGGCTTGAAGGTCAGGAGGGACTGGTAGACGTTGCTGTAGATCGCCCAGGAGCCGGCGTCGTAGGCACCGGCCGGATCCAGTGAAGTGATCTCGTCGGTGGTGCCGACGGTGATCGGATCGGTCCGGACGCCGTCGGAGGGCAGGAGTTGCCAGCCCCCCGCTCCGGCCGCCACCAGTACTCCACAAGTGATGAGGATCCGCAGACGGACCGTCGACCGCATTGCCGTGCTTCCTTTTTTTGGTACCACCCCAGCTGCGGCGCCCCCGGAATTGCCGCGATGCGGTCATCCCATCACACGTATTTCACATGCGGAAGAGAAAACCTTCACATCACAGGTATATGTCCGGGATATGAGACTTTAAGTCGATGAGCAGCACGTATCACTCTCGGTGCAGGGAGTGACGAATCCCTTTTAGGCCTGTTTCGAGGCGAGTTGGACGACCGTGATGTCGGAGGGCGCGCCGACCCGGACCGGGGGTCCCCAGGCTCCCGCGCCCCGCGAGACGTAGAGCTGGGTGTCGCCGTACCGCTCCAGCCCGGCGACGGTCGGGTTGGCCAGTTCCGCGAGGAGGTTGCCGGGCCAGAGCTGGCCGCCGTGGGTGTGGCCGGAGAGCTGGAGGTCCACGCCGTGGCGCACGGCGTCGTGGACGACGATCGGCTGGTGCGCGAGGAGGACGGCGGCGCGGGCCCGGTCGCGGTCGCCGAGGGCGCGGACGAAGTCGGGCCCCCGGCCCTCGCTCTCGCCCGCGACGTCGTCGACGCCCGCGAGGTCGAAACCGGCCGCGATCTCCAGGCGCTCGTTGCGCAGCGGGCGCAGGCCGAGCTCGCGCACGTGGTCGACCCAGGCGTCGGCGCCCGAGAAGTACTCGTGGTTGCCGGTCACGAAGAAGGAGCCGTGGCGGGCGCGGAGCCGGGCGAGCGGCTCGGCGGCGGAGCCGAGGTTCTCGACGGTGCCGTCGACCAGGTCCCCGACGACCGCGATCAGGTCGGGCTGGGCGGAGTTGACGGCGTCCACGATGCGCTGGGTGTGGGCGCGGCCCAGGATCGGGCCCAGGTGGACGTCGGACACGACGGCGATCCGGTAGCCGTGCGCGGCGCGCGGGAGCTTGGCGAGCGGCACGGTGACCCGCTTGACGCGGGGCCCGCGCAGCACGCCGTACGTGCCGTACCCGACGGTCCCGAGCGCGACGGCGGCGGCGGTGCCGCCGACGACCCGGGAGACGAAGAGACGACGGGAGACGTCGGCGGGGGTTTCCGGGGCGGCCGCTGCGGCCGGGGCCTCGGGACCGTCCGGGACGGGGGTCCCCACGACGGTCTCCGCCCGGGGCTCGGCGGCCGCCGCGGCCGGCACCGGCGCGGCCTCGGGAACCACCGGAGCGGGCGCGGGCGCGGCCGTGGCGGCGGGCGCCCGGCGGGCGAGCCGGGCGCGCAGGAGCGGGCGGACGGCCTCGCCCACCACCAGGGCCAGGACGAGGTACAGGAGGACGGCGAGCCACATCTGCCCCGGCCAGGCGATCACCTGCTGGAGCCGGAAGGGCACGCCCGCCCGGGCGGAGACCAGGGCCGCGAGCGAGAGCAGCGGCAGGACCACGACGGCGGCCGTGCCCAGCCGGCGCGGCAGACCGCCGGGCGCCGTCACGTCCCGGACGAGCCGCCGCCACACGTACCAGTGGACGCCGCCGAGCAGCGCGAGGACCACGACCAGGACCAGCAGGAAGACGACCACGCCCCGGAACTCCTTCTTCTTCTAGGCGCCGGTGCGGCGCGCACCCCGTACGGCCCGAGGACGGCTGCCGCCGGACCGCCCGCGCCATCGGGGGCGAGACCGCTCCCGTCACCCCGGGGGTGCTCGATGGAGCCGATCCGTGTGCGGCCGGGCCCCAGCGTACAGAGACCCGCCTCCGGGGCCCGGCGGGGGCGGTTCGATACTGGCGGGGAACGACTCGCCCTCCCGAAGGACATCCCATGAAGCTCAGCCGCCGCGTCTCCTGGTTCCTGCTCGCGTTCGGCGTCTGGTCCTGGGTGATCTGGGTGACCTTCGCGAAGAACCTCTGGAAGGACGGGAGCGGTCTCGCCTTCGACGACGCGGGAGACCCGACGGCCTACTTCTGGGTCCACCTCGCCCTCGCCGTCACGTCGTTCCTCCTGGGGACGGCCGTGGGCGTGATCGGCCTGAGGGGCGTGCGAGCGAACGCGGGCAAGTAGCCCCGCCCGCGCGGCTCGGGGGAGACCGCTTGGACGGGGTGAACGGGAGAGCGGCTACGGCCTGGTGGCGCGAGCGATCAGGGTTCCGATGTGTCCGGGCGTGGGAGCGTCGAGGACCTGTACGTCAGGGTTCGTGAACCCGGCTTTGAGCAGAAAGCTGGTCCACCTGCGGGGGGTGTAGCTGTACCGGTACGTGTACATGGCCTTTCCGGCGAACCCGCCTTTGTACATGCCCTGCGGGCCGTACGCCCCAGGGATGGCCGGCGGGTGGGAGAACGCGAAGACCCCGCCTGGGTTGAGTCGCTGCGCGACCAGCGGCAGGAGCTTGGCAGGGTCGGTGAACCAGACCGCGCCGAAGACGGAGTAAATGGCGTCGTACGTCTCGGTGCTCCCGCTGAGGTGGTTCAGGACTTCGGCGCAGACGAACTGCGCTCCCAGGGGCCCCCACCGCTCGGTGGTGTTGGCGACCATGACAGGCGAGAGGTCCAGGCCGGTCATCTTGACCCCCTGCTGTGCCAAGTAGGCGAGTGCCCGCCCGGTGCCGCATCCGATTTCGAGGGCGGTTGTCGGCGTACCGAGGATTTCGGGTCCGGGGCCGTGGCTGGAGTACTGGGTCCAGCAGAACACCGGATCAGACTCGAACACCTTGCTTTTCGTGCTCTCGGCGAAGGTGTCCCACAGTTCGCGTTCGGCGTCGATGTCATGTCGTGCGGGCAACGGGCTTTCCTCGCTGTGGTGGTGGGGAACGCAGCGGTGCCCCCCGCCCTCAGGTAAGAGAGCGGGGGCAGGCACTCTAGTGCCGGATCAGTGGCTGTCGGGGACCTTGTTGTCACACGGCGAGCAGTCGGACGCGTCGACCGACCACAGCTCCTCGTCGACCGCGAACCCGTTCTGCCGGATCAGCTCGGCGGTACGCGTCACCGTGCCGTCGCGACGCCGCTCGATGAGCGGGGCGTGGTGCTTGTAGTTCCCGCCGTTGTACTCCTCGCAGAGCGCGAAGTAGAGCGGCGTGTCCAGGATGAGCTGGTGCACGCCGATGTCGACGGTGTACCCGACCCCCATGTCCACGCCGGGGTTCTCCATAGCGGTGATCAGGTACGCGATGCCCTGGCCCAGGGTGCGTTCGGCAAGGCTCCGGACAGCCACGCTGTCGCGCAGCAGCAGCCGGACTTCACGCTCCCAGAGGTCGGACACGCCCACGTCGGCGACCAGATGGGGCACCCGGGACGCGAGCGTGTTTAGGATGATGCGCGGATCACGGGTCCGCGTCTGAACGACGGTACTCATCGTGCGGTTTCCTCCTGTGGTCGGAGTTGCTGCACTTGCCCACCCATCCGTCTTTCTTGCTGTCACTCGACGGACGGGAGTTGCACCCGCTCTCCTCCCGGACGGAAGACGGTGGAGCTTCCGATGTGAGTTCACGGGAGGAGAGCGGAGTTCGCAGAGCCGTGCGGTGAGCCGGCCTATGCGGCGAGCCCGGCACAGCGCGTGCAGTGAAGTTTCGCGAGGGCGGCAAGCTGCCGCTTCTCCCGGTCGGTGGCGGGGCGCACACGCGTCCAGGGAACCGACCACTGGTAGCCGGTCGGCCGGACGAGGTGAACCATCCCGCCCGGCGCGAAACCGGAAACGACGCCCACCATGTCATGAGAGGACTCGTAGACCTTGAGCCCCACCATGAGACCGGTGTTCCCATAGGGCTTGGGCCGGGGTTTCACTCCGCCCGGGGTCCGCATTCCCGGCCGAGCCGATTCGCTTCGGCCACGCGTTCCGTAAGCGCATCCGACTGCCGCGCCGGGGCCATCTCTGCCGGGTCGGCTTCCCATTCCCTACCCCCATTCAGTGGGCGAAGCTGGTAGCGCGGGCCGACGTGGCCCATCACGCCCCCACACGCCCCGTTCTCGTGTCCTGGACAACTTCTCCCGGCTCCCACACCCGCGGGTGCGCGCGGGCTCTCAGGTGCATTCACGGCGCCCCTTTCGTTCCAACCCGTCACGCACCCGGAGCAGTACGGGCCGCATAGGCAACGCGTAGCCGCTCCGAGGCACCCACTCCGGCGCGAGTCGCCAGAACCCGCCCGCCTCTATCAGGGCGGCCAACTCGTCCACGTCTTCGATCTCGCGGGCGGGCTTGTGATCCATGTCCGGGGTCCTTCGTTGCGGCGTCGTCCCTTGCGGTGACCTCTGCTCGCACTAGGCAACCGTGCGACTACGCACAGCGGTACCGTTGCAACAGGGGCAGGACTTAAGAGCTTTAAGCGGCTTGATGGCTCGGGGAGTTGAGGACCGGTGGGCAACCCGGAACCGAACGTGGGGCTTGAGCGGCTGTACCGGGAAACCGGGTGGACGCTGCGACAGTTCGCGCAGGAGATCAACCGCTTGGGGACGGAGCGCGGCACACCCCTGCGATACCGAGAGCCGTCGGTGCACCAGTGGCTCAAGGGCCACATGCCGAAGGAGGATGCACGGCCGTTGATCCTGGAAGCCCTCTCCCGCAAGCTCCGGCGCCCGGTGACGCACAACGAGGCCGGGTTCCGCAGAACTCCGACAGATCAGCTTCCCTCCCAGCCCAGTACGGTGGAGGGGCTGTTGGACCTGGGAAGGCAAGACATGGACCCGTCCCGCCGAAGCATCCTCGGCGTCGGCCTCTTCTCCATTGCGCTGACCATTCCCAACTGGCCGGACGTGGTCGGCAGGATGGAAGCCGTCCAGAAAGGCGACGTCCAGCGCATAGGGATGGCCGATGTCCACACCGTTTCCGCGATGACCGAGCGAATCTCTGAGCTGGACGACCAGTTCGGAGGGCGCACCGCCCGGCCCATGGCTGCCGCATTCCTGGTGAACACAGCAGCTCCATATCTGCGGATGGAATCCCCGGAATCCGTCCGCAAAGCCATGATGGGCGCGGTCTCGGACCTCTGCTACCTCACGGGCTATATGGCAGTGGACGAGGGGCTCCACGGATTGGCGCAGAAGTACTATCTAAAGGCACTTGAACTTGCCGGAGCGTCTGAGGATCACTTGACGTTCTGCACCACCCTGCGAGGGATGAGCGTTCAAGCAGTCGACTTGGGGCACGGCGCCCAGGCAATGCGTCTCGCGGACGCCGCGGCGGCTGCCTCACCGCAAGCCGGCCCGCGAATGCGCGCCTTCCTTGTGGGGCAGCAAGCCCATGCGGCAGCGCAGACGGGCGCCCGCGTCCAGGCGCAGCGCTACCTGCGGGAAGCCGAAGTGGCCATGGAAAAGGCGGAGTCGCAGTCCAAGGCTTTCGGCTCTTACGACCCGTCGTCGCTCCTGTACCACACGAGCCAAGTACGATACGAACTCGGAGACATCGCCGGATCAATCGAAGCCATGGAACAGTCCGATCGGATTCGGCAGAGCGTCTATCGCCGTGCCAGGGTCCGGCACCGCTGCACCCTGGCCGAGAGGCAGCTGGAACTAGGCCACCTTGAAGCCGCGTGCCAGACATGGACTCTCGCCCTGGAGGACTACCCCAGTCTCCAGTCCGGAAGGGCGGACGAGCGGATTAGAACCATGCATAGCCGGATTCGCCCGTTCATGAAGAATCACGCAGCCCGTGACCTTTTCGAGCGGGCTCGCCTGGTGACCCCGGAAAGAATGTTGCCCCGATAACGCGAAACAGCCCGCACCCATGGCGCCAGATAGGCGCCATGGGTGCGGGCTTCGGCTCCACGAAAACGCCCAAATGGGCCATGCGCGTTTTTTGCCTCCCTGCCGTGCTTCCAGGGCGCGGAAAGGGGGTCACGCTCTGGTCGAGGGCTCGGGCAAGCGAGGGCGGACACTCTCGGCAGCCCGTCCGCCGGGCTGATGCTTCGCGGTCTCGCGGTTGTGGCACGGCGTACACGGCGGATGCAGACGCGACCACGCGTCGGGATCGGTGACGCCACGTGCGAGCAGCGAGCGGCGCGAGTCGGGGAAGTGGTCGGCCACTGTCGCCGGCTTCGTGCACAGCACGCACCACGGATGGGCGTAGAGGTAGCGGCGCCGGATGTTCGGCCACCGTCGCCCGTACGCGCTCGTCCCCCGGTGTCTCCCGCAGTGCGTTCGCCTGACGCTCGTGAGCGACACAACGGCCACCACGGGCAGTCAGTTCAGGGCACCCGGATACCGAGCACGGGGGGGCGGGGTCGTCGGGGCAAGGAAGGTACCCCCTTCAGCGAGTGGGCGCGAAAGTTGACGCGTACTTCGGGATGCTGTGTTCTGCCCCTATGTCTGAACTCACCGGTCCCGATGACTCGGAGACTGCCGTCAAGAGCAAGTTCGAACTAGCGCTTGGGAAAGTTCACTTGCGCATGGAAAACGTGTCGGAGCGTGTGCAACTAGCCGTTGTCTACGGGGCGACTGCTTGCGCCCTCGGTTTGATCGCTCGCAGCGCGCTAAACGGCAAGGGCGATCAGAGCGACCAGGACGACCTCTAGGCAGCGGGCCCGAACTCCGTCCTGGTCTTGAGCCGGTGGCGTCTCCGGCACAGCACTTGAACGTTGCCGTCCGTGTCGGTCCCTCCCATCGAGAGGGGCCGCACGTGGTCCACGTCTACCGCGTCGGCGGGGAAGTCGTCCAGGCACCAGTCACACCACGCGGCCCCCTTCCGCTCGATGATCCGGCGGAGCCTCGCAGCAGCATCGTTCCGGGCCGCTCGTCGTCGGCTCCGTGCTCGGCGGTTCCGGACGGTCGGTCGTCGCTCGTACGTGCCATGGCGGGTCTTGCAGCGGCCCCGATGGGCCGCCGGCCCCGTGCAGTTCGCCGACGGTTACGAGACGATCGCCAGGCCCGGCCCTGGCACCGAGGTGCACGCGGACTCCGCAGAGAACGCGTAGCCCTCGGGCGCCCTCGCCGGCGGGACCGGTCCGGACTCGGCGAGGGATCGCACGCGCTTACAACCCCTTTCGGCGCCCCCGGTCAAGGGGCGGTCACTCATGGGCGGTGCGATCCCCGCGCCCTGCCTCACGCCCCCTGCGGCCACCCCCGTAACGGTGGGGTGCGTGGTGCACGGGCAGAGCTGGTGTGAGGGCGGGCACTCGGTCCGCCGAGATCTTCCTTGGGGTGAGTGTGCGGTAGTCCCGCTCTCTTCCGGAAGTAGGAGGGACGGACAGATTCCCGCCCCCATGACGGAATGGCGTTCCGACGGACGGTTTGGTTTTCTCCTTATTTTTTCTTGTACATACGAAAAACACTCTGAACCGTCATACCGCCATGGCTCCGCCCGCTGGTCGGCCCCGCTGCGGGCACAGCAAAGCCCCGGCGGTCCGCGAGGGACTACCGGGGCTTCGGCGAGTGCCCGAGTGTCAGAGAGCGGCCAGCGTCTCTTCGTCGTCTTCGTGGTCCTCATCCGTCCCAAGGGTCCGCCAGTGGAGCGTCACGCGTTCCTCGATCGCGATGTACTTGCGGGACACCGGGTCCCGGCCGGGGCCGATGGAGACGCCTGAGAGGAAGAGGTCCAGGAACTCGCGTCGCTTGAACACGTCCCACGCTGCCCAGGGCGAGCCTGCGCCCAAGGGGTCCTCGCCCGGTTCGAACCAGTCCGAGGGGACCTGAATCGCTGCCGTGGTCTGCTCGTCCAGCGCTTCCAACCTGGCCGTGCACTGGTCCTCGAACGTCCGGTACTGCGTCATCGTCGCGCGCCACATGGCCAGCTCGTCCCGCCCCCGGTAGAGCCCCGCCTTGCGGTCGGCCTGGAGTTCGGCGATGGAGTTCCGGACGTGCTCAAGGTGCGCCGCCGTCTCGCGCCGCTCCTCCTGGACTCCGGACAGGTCGCGCTGGAGCGCGAATCGGAGTGCCGCCTCCGCCAACCATTCCCTGTCCTCGTTGTCGTCGACGTCCGCAGCGGCAAGACGTGCCCAGACGCGCCCGGCCACGTAGTCGTCGGCGTCTTTGCGCTTGATGCTCAAGCCGCCGTGGCCCTTGGGGTTGGCGCACATGTAGTAGTCCTGCCCGCCGTTGTTCTTGCTCTGTCCCATGGACCCCGTGCAGATTTCACAGGTGGTGAAGCGCCAGCCGCTCAGGAGCGTGGGTGTGGCCTCTCCGCCCGGTTGCCTGTTGGTCTTGTTGCGCTTGCTGCGCTGCTCCTGGAGTTCCAACCACTTGGCCCCCGCGACGACGCCCCGGTGGGGAGTCAGGGGCGCCCCGCCCTCATCCCTGGCGATCACGTTCACGTACGCCTTGCCGCGCTTCACGCGCTCGCTGGCGAAGCCTCCGATGGCCGGGTGAGAAAGGATCCAGCGGACTGTCTGTGCGCGCCAGCGGATCGGTCTGTCCTCCTTCGACACGCGGCGCTCCCTGATGGACTCCCTCCGCTTCTCGGTGGCACGTCGCCCGGCCTCACCGGGCACCGGTACGTCCTCCGATTCCAGCGTCGTCGCGATCTTGTTGTCGGAGATTCCGGCGAACGACATCTCCACCATGCGCTCGACGATCGCGACGTGGTCGGGGTTGTCCTCGTCCGGCTCCAGGACGGAGACGACGAGGTTGCCGATCTTCTCGCGCACCGCCCTCATGCCGTACGGCGCGGAGCCGGAGTGCCGGCCACCGACGGCCCTGATCTCGTCCTTGGCTCCGCGCAGGCGCTCCGCCTTGATGTCGCTATCCTGCTTCGCGAGTGCCGCGATCAGCGCGAAGATCGCGACGCCGATCGGGTTCGAGGTGTCGAGGAAGGGTTCGAGCACCGAGACGAAGCGGACGCCGTGCTTCTTGAACTCCTTGTCGATCTCCAGGGCATCGTGTGCACCCTTGCGAGTCAGCCGGGACAGTTCGTTGACCACCACTACGTCCACCTCGCCCGCGCGGACAGCGGACATGAGGTCTTCGAACCCCGGGCGGATGGCATTGGGATCCCAACCGGACCGACCGACGTCTTTGAACGTGTGAACCACCTCCCACCCCCGGCTGACGGCCAGCGCCTCGCCGGCCGCCACCTGCGCTTCCGGCGACGCTTCGGACGAGTCGGGGCGCGCCTTGGACTGCCGGGCGTAGACGGCAACCCGCACCGTGTCCAGATGCTCGGCTTCCACGGGCGAAACGAAGGGGGTCAAAGTCCCTCACCTGCTCTTTTCTGTCATTGAAGCTCTAATGGTTAGTTATATAGAGAAAGTAATCCAGATGAACCAGTTCCACACCCCGAACGCGAGCAGGAACCAGGAGACGCGACGGCCGAGCTTCATGGCCCCCGTATCACCGTCGGCCCCCCGGTGGCCGCGTCCGGGTGGACAGGTTGGTTCGAACGGCCTGCCCGGGTTCGGATCTCTGTTCCGTACCTGTACGTTCACGACCGTGTCTGCTTCGAAGAAGACCGCTTGGGCGGTCGCCGCTGCCGTGTTCCTTCCGCTCACCCTCGCCGCGCCGCCGGCCCACGCGGACGGGAAGGACGAGAAGGTCGGGAAGGCCGTCCAGGACACGCAGCCCAAGCCCCCCGCCGTCATGTCCACGGTCGGCGGTGAGCTGCTCGGCAGGCCCGGTACGCAGGTGCGGCTCGGGGCCGGGGCGCCCGTGCTGCCCAAGGAGCTGTCGGCCCGGTCCTGGATCGTCGCGGACGCGGAGAACGGCCAGGTGCTCGCCGCGCACAACGCGCACTGGCCGCTCGCCCCGGCGTCCACCCTGAAGATGCTCTTCGCGGACACCCTGCTGCCGAAGTTCCCCAAGACGCGGAACCACCTGGTCACCAACCGGGACCTGGCGGGCATGGGCGAGGGCTCCAGCCTGGTCGGCGTCAAGGAGAAGCAGACCTACAGCGTCCACGACCTGTGGCTCGGCGTCTTCCTGCGCTCCGGCAACGACGCCGTGCACGTCCTGACCCAGATGAACAACGGCCTCCAGCAGACCGTGAAGGACATGAACGCCCAGGCGGCCGAGCTCCAGGCGCTCGACACCAAGGTGGTCTCCCCGGACGGCTACGACGCCCCGGGCCAGGTCTCCTCCGCGTACGACCTCACGCTCATCGCCCGCAGCGGCATGACGAAGCCGGACTTCCGCGAGTACGCCGCCACGGTCCGCGCCCCCTTCCCCGGCATACAGAAGCCCGGCGAGAAGAAGCGCGAGACCTTCGAGATCCAGAACACCAACCGGCTGCTCACGGGTGACTTCGGCGTTCCGCCGTACCAGGGCATCGCCGGGGTCAAGAACGGCAACACCACGCACGCGGGCGCGACCTTCACCGGGGTCGCCGAGCGGAACGGCAGGGTCCTGCTCGTCACCGTGATGAACCCCTCCTCGAAGGAGCAGCACGCGGTCTACCGGGAGACCGCCCGGCTGTTCGACTGGGGCTTCGCCGCGCTCGGCAAGGTGCAGCCGGTGGGCGAGCTGGTGCCGCCGCTCTCGGCCCGCACGAAGTCGCCCGCGCCCGACGGCACGGTGGGGTCGGCGGGCGGCGGGAACGCCCCCGGACAGCCCGTCCAGGCGGTCGCGGCCGGGCGGTCCGGCGGGGTCGGCACCGCGCTGGCCGTGGTGGGCGGGGCGCTCGTGCTCCTCGCCGGCGCCGTGTTCCTGGTCAACCGCCGCTGGCCGTCGGCCGTGTCGGCGGCACGTCGTCGCGACCGGGGCCGGGGTCCGGAGCCCGAGTCGCCCCGGAAGCCGGAGGCCGGGTCGGAGCAGAAGCCGGAGCCCGAGTCGCCCCGGAAGCCGGAGGCCGGGTCGGAGCGGAAGCCGGAGGCCGGGTCGGGGCGGAAGCCGGGTTCGGCTCAGTAGGCCCGTCCGGATCCGGGGCCGGCTTCTCGCGGGACGAGGCCGCCGCCGTCCACGCCGCGCAGAACAGCAGCAGCTTCGCGGTGAGGTTGATCCAGAGGAGCAGGGCGACGGGGACGCCGAACGCCCCGTACATCGACTTCGCCGCGACCCCCTTCATGTAGCCGCCGAGCAGCAGCTTGAGGAGTTCGAAGCCGACCGCGCCCATCAGCGAGGCCACCACCAGGTCCCGGCGGGGCGGTTCGACGCCGGGCAGCAGGGTCAGGACGTACAGCAGGATCAGGAAGTCGGCGACGACGCCGACGAGGACGGCGGCGGTCTGGAGCAGGACTCCGCCCGCCCCGCCCTCGGAGACGCCGACCTGTTCGGCGCTCCAGCCGACGGCGGTGGAGCCGAGCCAGGAGGCGGCGAGCGAGGCGAGGGCGACGCCGCCGAGGCCGACGAGGATCAGCGCGTCCTTGCCCTTGAGCAGGACCGGGTTGCCCTCGATGTCGTCCAGGCCCCACACCGCGCGCAGGCACTCCCGCATGGAGCCGATCCAGCTGATGCCGGTGAAGAGGAGCAGGGCGCCGGCCACGATCCCGACCGTGCCGGCGTTGTCGACCAGTCCGCCGATGTTCAGCTGGTCGGAGATGCCGGGGACCTGCTCGCCGATCTTCTCCTCGATCCGGTCGAGCTGCTCGTCGCTGAGGAGCGCGGCGCCGACCGCGGCGGCGACGGTGATGAGCGGGAAGAGGGCGAGGAAGGAGAGGAAGGTGATGGCCGCGGCGAGCCGGCTCCAGTGGGCCCGGTCGAGGGTCTCGTACGCGCGCCAGGCGTGGGTGCGCATGAGGCGGACGACCCAGGGGCCGATGACGGGGAGCTTGGTCAGCCAGTCCATGTCGTGCGTGTACCCCTCGATGCGTGCGCTGCGCGGGTGACCGGAGTACGAGAATCCCCCCGTCGGGCCGGTGTGTGTGCGAGCGACATGGTCCCGGGTGCCGGGATCGCCTTCCGGCCCTCCCTTCCGACCTTCCGACCTTGCGACCTTCCTCCTGTCGGATCATCACCCTTTTCGACGAACCACCAAGCCATACACACCAATACCGGCATAAGCAGCATTCCTGCCTATACGGTCGGCTCCATGGCTGTCGAGACCCGCGTCCCGGACGACGACTGCGAAGCCCTCACCGGCTGGGGCCGCACCGCCCCCACCCTCGCGCGCGTGTACCGGCCCCGCAGCCCCGCCGAGGTGGCCGCCGCCCTGCGCGCCCCGGGGGCCAGGGGCGCGATCGCCCGCGGGCTGGGGCGCGCCCACGGCGACGCCGCCCGGAACGCCGGCGGTACCGTCCTCGACATGACCGGCCTCGACCGGATCCGCGCCGTCGACGCGCGCGCGGGGCTCGTGGACTGCGAGGCCGGCGTCAGCCTGCACCGGCTGATGGAGCTGCTGCTGCCGCTCGGCCGGTTCGTCCCCGTCGTGCCCGCCACCCGGTACGTGACGGTCGGCGGCGCGATCGCCGGTGACGTCCACGGCGGGAACCAGCACACCGCCGGCTCCTTCGGCCGGCACGTGGTCTCGCTCGAACTCCTCACCCCCGACGGGGAGGTCAGGACCGTCCGGCCCGGCACCCCGCTCTTCGACGCCACCACCGGCGGCCTGGGCCTGACCGGCGTGATCCTCTCCGCCGTCCTGCGGCTGCCGGCCGTCGAGACCTCCCTGATGCGCGTGGACACCGAGCGGGCCCGCGACCTGGACGACCTCCTCGGCCGGCTCGCCGGGGGCGACCACCGGTACGCGTACTCCACCGCCCGGATCGACCTGCTCGCCCGGGGCGCCGCCACCGGCCGGGCCGTCCTCACGCGCGGCGACCACGCCCCGTACGACGCGCTGCCCCGCCGCCATCCGGCCCGCCGCGCGCCGCTCGCCTTCCGGCCCGTCCGGCTGCCCGCCCCGCCGCCGTACGTCCCCGGCGGGCTGCTCGGCGGCGCCTCCGCCGGGCTCTTCCACGCGCTCTGGCACCGGGCGTCGCCCCGCGCGGCCGCCGGCCGGTTCCGGCCGCTGTCCGGCTTCTTCCACCCGCTCGACGCCGTCCCGCACTGGAACCGGCTGTACGGGCCCGGGGGCGCCGTCCCGTACCGCTTCGTCCTGCCGTACGGGCGGGAGGAGGTGCTGCGGGGGATCGTGCGGCGGATCGCGGGGCGGCGGTTCGTGCCGCCCGCCGTCCTCCAGCGGTTCGGTCCGGGCGGTCCCGGGCCGCTCTCCTTCGCCCTGCCCGGCTGGTCCCTGGCCCTGGACCTGCCGGCCGGGCTCCCCGGGCTCGGGGCCCTCCTCGACGCGCTCGACGAGGAGGTCGCGGAGGCGGGCGGCCGGGTGCAGCCGGTCGGGGACGCGCGGGTGCGGCCGGAGGTCCTGGCCGCGATGTATCCGCGGCTGGACGAGTTCCGGGCGCTGCGGGCCGCGCTCGACCCCCGGTCCGTGCTCGTCTCGGACCTCTCCCGCCGTCTCGGTCTCTGAGCCCTCCAGGAGTCGCCATGAAAGACGCCCTCGGCGCACCGCAGTCCCTGCTCGTCCTCGGCGGCACCTCCGCGATCGGGCTGGCCACGGCCCGCCGGATGATCGCCCGGCGCACCCGTACGGTCCACCTGGCCGGCCGCCCCTCCCCCGCCCTCGACGCCTCCGCCGCGTCGCTGCGGGCGCTGGGGGCCGAGGTGCGGACGGTCGCCTTCGACGCGCTCGACCCCGGGTCGCACGAGGAGCGGCTGGGGGCGGTCTTCGCGGCGGGCGACGTGGACGTGGTGCTGCTCGCCTTCGGGGTGCCGGGCGACCAGGCGCGCGACGAGTCCGATCCGGTCGCCGCCGCCCGGGTCGCCGGGACGAACTACACCGGCGCCGTCTCGGCGGGCCTGGTGTGCGCGGGCGCGCTCCAGGCGCAGGGGCACGGCTCGCTCGTGGTGCTCTCCTCGACGGCGGCCGAGCGGGCCCGCCGCGCCGACTTCATCTACGGCTCCTCGAAGGCGGGCCTGGACGTCTTCGCCCAGGGGCTCGGGGACGCGCTGTACGGCACCGGGGTGCACGTGATGGTGGTGCGGCCCGGGTTCGTGCGCTCGCGGGCGACGGCGGGGCGCCCGGAGGAGCCGTTCGCGACCACCCCGGAGGAGGTCGCGGCCTCGATCGAGCGGGGGCTGCGGCGCCGCTCGGAGACGGTGTGGGTGCCGGGGGCGCTGCGGATGGTGACGGCGGCGGTGCGGCACGTGCCGAGGCCGCTGTACCGGCGGCTGCCGGTGTGAGACGTGCGGTGGCCGGCCGGGCACTCGGCGTGCCGGTGGGGCTGCCGGTGTGAGACGTCCGGCGACCGGCCGGGCACTCGGCGCGCCGGTGCGAGCCGGGCGGCGGCCGGTGCGAGCCGGGCGGCGGCCGGTGTGAGACGCCCGCCCCGGGCTCAGGCGGTCGGCGTCGTGGTCGGCGTGTCGACCGGGCTGCCGCCCTGGGCCGGGACGGCGCGGGTCGGGTGGCCGCTGCCGAACTCGTAGTCGCACAGCTTGCGCCATACCTGGTCCGCGCCCTGCTCGTACAGCGCGAAGGAGCGGCAGGTCCAGGCCGCCTCGTAGCCGGCGAGCTCCTCGTACGCCCGGTCCATCCCCTCCTCGGAGATGCCGTGCGCCACGGTGACGTGCGGGTGGTACGGGAACTGGAGCTCGCGCACGAGCGGCCCGGCCTCGTCCCTGATCCGCTGCTGGAGCCGGTCGCAGGGGGCGACGCCCTCCGCCAGCTTCACGTAGACCACCGGGGAGAGCGGCCGGAAGGTGCCGGTGCCCTTCAGACGTACGGGGAAGGGCTGGTAGCCGGTGGCCACGCGCGCGAGGTGGGCCTCGATCTCCGGCAGCCGCTCCCGGGGGACCTCGGTCGGCGGGACGAGGGTGACGTGGGTGGGGATGCCGTGCGCGGCCTGGTCCCCGAAGCCGGCGCGCCGCTCCTGGAGCAGGCTGCCGTAGGGCTCCGGGACCGCGATCGAAACGCCGAGCGTTACGGTCCCCACGTCGTTCTCCTCCGTCGTTCTCGTTGCGTGCCGGTGCGTGTCGGTGCGTCGCGTGCGTGGGTGGCACGCGGGTGGTGCAGCCGCCAGTGTGCGGCCTGCACCACCCTCGTGGCCAGGGTCCCGGGACTCAGTGCTTGGCGGGCAGGAAGCCCATCCGCTCGTACGTCTGCGCGAGGGTCTCGGCGGCGACCGCGCGGGCCTTCTCCGCGCCCTTGGCCAGGACAGAGTCCAGCGTCTCCGGGTCGTCCAGGTATTCCTGGGTGCGGGTCCGGAACGGCGTGACGAAGTCCACCATCACCTCGGCGAGGTCCGTCTTGAGCGCGCCGTACATCTTGCCCTCGTAGTCCTTCTCCAGCTCGGGGACGCTCTTCCCGGTGAGGGTGGAGAGGATGGTGAGGAGGTTGGAGACGCCGGCCTTGTGCTCCGGGTCGAAGCGGATCACCGTGTCGGTGTCGGTGACGGCGCTCCTGACCTTCTTCGCGGTGACCTTGGGGTCGTCCAGGAGGTTGATGAGGCCCTTCGGCGTGGAGGCCGACTTGCTCATCTTGACCGAGGGGTCCTGGAGGTCGTAGATCTTCGCCGTCTCCTTCAGGATGTACGGCGAGGGGATCGTGAAGGTGTCGCCGAAGCGCCCGTTGAACCGCTCCGCGAGGTCGCGGGTCAGCTCGATGTGCTGGCGCTGGTCCTCGCCGACCGGGACCTCGTTCGCCTGGTAGAGCAGGATGTCCGCGACCTGGAGGATCGGGTACGTGAAGAGGCCGACGGTGGCGCGGTCGGCGCCCTGCTTGGCGGACTTGTCCTTGAACTGGGTCATGCGGGAGGCCTCGCCGAAGCCGGTGAGGCAGTTCATGACCCAGCCGAGCTGGGCGTGCTCGGGGACGTGGCTCTGGACGAAGAGGGTGCAGCGGTCCGGGTCGAGGCCGGCGGCGAGCAGCTGGGCGGCGGCGAGCCGGGTGTTGGCGCGCAGCTCGGCCGGGTCCTGCGGGACCGTGATCGCGTGCAGGTCCACGACCATGTAGAAGGCGTCGTGGGTCTCCTGGAGGGCGACCCACTGGCGGACGGCGCCGAGGTAGTTGCCGAGGTGGAACGAGCCGGCGGTGGGCTGGATTCCGGAGAGCACACGGGGACTGTCGAAGGCCATGCACATCATTCTCTCAGGTGCGGGACGGGTCCCCGCCCGACCGGTGGGACGGGTCCTGTCCGGCGGATGTGACAGGGGGGCCCGGCTCCGGTCGGGGCGGTCGCGGCCCGCGGCGGGTGAGACCGGGAACACAGTGCGCGGGCCGGGCGGGGCGGCCGGACGGCAGGCGTGCCGTGTCGGAGGTTTCCCCGTCCGGTGCGCGAGCGACGATAGGAAAAGGGGCCGCATCCGCCCCGGGCCGCAGGACGAACGGAGACCCCGTGTCGAGGACAGAAGACGCCATCGCTTCGGCGGAGGCCCACAGCGCCCACAACTACCACCCCCTTCCGGTCGTCGTCGCCTCGGCGGACGGCGCCTGGATGACCGACGTCGAGGGGCGCCGGTACCTCGATCTGCTCGCCGGGTACTCGGCGCTCAACTTCGGGCACGGCAACCGGCGGCTGATCGACGCGGCGAAGGCCCAGCTGGAGCGGGTGACGCTGACCTCGCGGGCCTTCCACCACGACCGGTTCGCAGACTTCTGCACGCGGCTCGCGGAGCTGTGCGGCAAGGAGGCGGTGCTACCGATGAACACGGGGGCGGAGGCGGTGGAGACGGCCGTGAAGACGGCCCGGAAGTGGGGGTACGAGGTGAAGGGCGTGCCGGACGGGCACGCGAAGATCGTGGTGGCGGCGAACAACTTCCACGGCCGGACGACGACGGTCGTGAGCTTCTCCACGGACCACGAGGCGCGGGACCACTTCGGGCCGTACACGCCGGGGTTCGAGATCGTTCCGTACGGGGACCTGACGGCCCTGGAGGCGGCGGTCACGGAGAACACGGTGGCGGTGCTCCTGGAGCCGATCCAGGGCGAGGCGGGGGTCCTGGTGCCGCCGGCCGGCTATCTGCCGGGGGTGCGGGAGCTGACCCGGCGGCGGAACGTGCTGTTCGTGGCGGACGAGATCCAGTCGGGCCTGGGGCGTACGGGGAGGACGTTCGCGTGCGACCACGAGGGCGTGGTGCCGGACGTGTACCTCCTCGGGAAGGCGCTGGGCGGCGGGGTGGTGCCGGTGTCGGCGGTGGTGGCCGACCGGGACGTGCTCGGGGTCTTCCGGCCGGGCGAGCACGGGTCGACCTTCGGCGGGAACCCGCTGGCGTGCGCGGTGGCCCTGGAGGTGGTCGCGATGCTGCGGACGGGCGAGTACCAGGAGCGGGCGGCGGAGCTGGGCGACCACCTCCACGCGGAGCTGGGGCTGCTGGTGGGCGGCGGCGCGGTGGAGGCGGTGCGGGGGCGCGGGCTGTGGGCGGGCGTGGACATCGCCCCGTCCCGGGGCACGGGCCGGGAGGTCTCGGAGCGGCTGCTCGACCGGGGCGTCCTGGTGAAGGACACCCACGGCTCGACGATCCGGATCGCCCCGCCCCTGGTCATCTCGAAGGAGGACCTGGACTGGGGGCTCGAGCAGTTGCGGGGGGTGCTGGCGGACTGAGGGACGGCCGTCCGGTTCCGGGGCGGGGCGCGTACGGGAGCGCCGCGCCCCGGCGGCCGGTTTCCGCTCCGAGCCGTGCCTCGGGGACCGCACGGTCCTCGCCTTCGTCCGGGCCGCCACGGAGGAGGGCGTGCGCGTCGCCGCCACGGTGATGACGCGCCTGGAGGCCGGCCACGACCGCGTCCACCCGGCCCGGGTCCGGTGGGTCCTGTCGCGGATCGACGTCCGTCCCGTCACCAGGGAGGTCTCCGACGAGGCGGCCCGCCTGCTCCGCGAACACCGGCTGCGCGGTCGCGAGTACGCGATCGACCCCGTTCTCGCCGCCGTCGCCCGCACCGCCCGGGGTCCCGTCACCGTGCTGACCCCGGACCCGGAGGACCTGACGCCGCTGTGCGGGCCGGCGGTCCGGGTCCTCAAGGCCTGACCGTTACAAGGTCTGACCGTTACGAGGTCTGGCTGTTACGAGGCCCGACCGTCACGGGACCCCGCACGGTCACAGGATCACGTGCGGCAGGAAGCGGGCGTACTCGTCGGTGACGGGCCCCGCCGACTCCCGGATGCCGAGGCCCGCCGCCTCGTCCCGGACGACCCACGCGCCGAGGACCACCCGGTTGCCGTCGAAGTCGGGCAGCGGGGCGAGGCCCTGGTAGCAGCAGGGCTCCCCGTCCCGTACGGAGGGCTCCGTCCCGGCCTCGTGCAGGGTGACGCCCTCGCCCTCGCGGCCGAGCAGCGGCTTGGCGGCCCAGCCGGTGGTGGCGGCGAGTTCGCGCGGTCCGTCGAGGTAGGCGGGCAGCAGGTTGGGGTGGTCCGGGTACAGCTCCCACAGGATCGCGAGCAGCGCCTTGTTGGAGAGGAGCATCTTCCAGGCGGGCTCGATCCAGCAGGTGGTGCCGGTGCCGCCGCCGTTGTCGAGGGTGTCCAGGACGTACGGGCCGAAGCGGTCGGTGGTCAGCCACTCCCACGGGTAGAGCTTGAAGCAGCTGCGGAGGAAGCGGAGCCGGTCGTCCACGAAGCGGCCCGAGAGCCGGTCCCAGCCGATCCGCTCGACGGAGAGCGCCTCGGTCTCCAGGCCGGCCTGCTGGGCGGTCTCGCGCAGGTACGCGACCGTCATCAGGTCCTCGCCGAGCTCGTCGCCCTCCGAGTGCGCGAAGTGGACGGGGCCGGGCGGCAGCAGGTGGGCCTGGCTCCGCCAGGCCTCCACGAGGCGTTCGTGGAGGGAGTTCCACTGGTCGGCGCCGGGGAACCGCTCCTCCATCCAGAACCACTGCGGGCTCGCGGCCTCCACGAGGGAGGTGGGGGTGTCGGCGTTGTACTCCAGCATCTTGGCCGGCCCGGTGCCGTCGTAGCGGAGGTCGAACCGCCCGTATACGGAGGGGAGTTCGTCACGCCGCCGCCAGGACTCGGCGATCAGCCCGGCCAGCCGGGGGTCGGTGACGCCGAGCTCCGCGAAACGGTCCTTCTCCACGATGTGCGCGGCCGCCGCGAGGGACATCGCGTGCAGTTCCTCGACGACCTCCTCCAGCGCCTCGACCTCGGGCAGGGTGAAGGAGTAGTACGCGCTCTCGTCCCAGTACGGGCGCAGCGAACCGTCCGGGTAGCGGGTCAGCGGATAGACGAGCCCCTGCTCCTCGACCGTCCGCTGCCAGTCCGGGCGGGGTTCGATGGTGTGGCGTTCCACGGTCCGGCCGCCTCAGCCGCCGCCGGTGCGGGAGCAGCCGAAGCCGCCGCTGTCGACGGCGGACTTGTTGAAGCTGCCGCCGCTCACCTTGTTGTCGCTGACGGAGCCACCGTAGTAGTAGGAGCCCCGGGGGGTGGCGACGGTGGTGCCGCTCCCGCTGGTACCGCTGCCGCTGCCGCTGCTTCCGCTGCCGCTGCCGCACTCGTAACGGGGCAGCTGCTCCCGGGTCAGCGGGTCGACGCACCGCTTGTCCGGTTCGGAACCGCACGCCGTGATCGTCGCCGCCAGGACGCCCATCCCGCCGAGCACCACCGTGCTCGACCTCAGCCTCCGCATGCCTGTCACCCTCCCCCTTCGCGGTCGCGATCCTCACCGCCGCGCACCTCACGGTCACACATGCCGCGGCCGTCAGTCTAGGCGGGTGCTTTCCGGTCCCAGGACCTAGAGTCATTTCGTGCTCCTCGGGATGATTTGTGCGTTTGCTTCAGCCATCTGCTACGGCACGGCTTCCGTCCTCCAGGCGGTGGCGGCCCGTGCCGCGGAGCCGGGCACGGGCGGCGGCGTGGACGTCGCGCTGCTGTGGCGGGCGGTGCGGCAGTGGCGCTATCTCGCCGGTCTCTGCCTCGACGGGCTGGGGTTCGTCCTCCAGGTCGTGGCCCTGCGGACGCTGCCGGTCTACGTGGTGGGCGCGGCCCTCGCGGCGAGCCTGGCGGTGACGGCGGTGGTCGCCTCGCGGGTCCTGCGGGTGCGGCTGAGCCGGGTGGAGTGGACGGCGGTGGCGGTGGTCTGCGCGGGGCTCGCGATGCTGGCGCTCGCCTCGGGCAGGGAGGGCCACCGGGCGGGGCCGGCGGGCCTGGACTGGGCGCTCCTGGGCGTCGTGGGCGGGATCCTGCTGCTCGGCGCGGCGGCCGGCCGGCTGCCGGAGCGCCCGCGCGCGCTCGTCCTCGGCCTGGGCGCGGGCTTCGGCTTCGGGGTGGTGGAGGTGGCGGTCCGCCTGGTCGACGGGGTGGACCTGACGGACCCGGCCCTGTACGCCCTCCTGACGGGCGGCGGGACGGCCTTCCTGCTCCTGACGTCGGCGCTCCAGCGGGGTTCGGTGACGACGGCGACGGCGGGGATGGTGCTCGGCGAGACGATCGGCCCGGCGGTGGTCGGGGTGGCCTGGCTCGGGGACACCACCCACCCGGGCCTCGGCCGGCTCGCGGTCACCGGCTTCGCGGTGGCGGTGGTGGGCTCCCTGATCCTGGCCCGCTTCGGCGAGGCGCCGGACCCGGGGCGGGAGGGCGGGCGCTCGCACCGGCCCGGATAGCCGGACGGGAGCGGCCGCGTGCGAGGATCCGGCCGGCTGACGGGCTCCGGCGCGCCGGGGGTGTGCGGGTACGGCCCCCCTCAGGCCCGCGGGCTCAATCCGCCCCGCACGGATCGGACTCCGACTCGGCTTCGGCCTCGGCGGCGAAGTCGGCGGGTCGTCCGTCGGTGCCGGGAAGCGCCGACGGGTCGCAGGGAGGGGGCGTCGTGACGGATTCCCAGACGAGGGGAGGCCCCGGCCGGGTGCTCCCTTCGAGCACCTCGGTGGCGACGGCACCGGCGACGCCCACCAGCACCGCCCCCGCCACCAGCCACCGCCCGACACGACTCACCGCCACCACCCCGCATCCCTCGCACGACGCCACCCGGCCGAACGCCCGTACACCGTAGCCCCGTACGGCATCAGCGCCCATGTCTCCGGGCCCCACGCCCCGTGGGGGGCGCCGGCGGTGTCTGGCAGAGTGCGGACCATGTTGCAGGTGTGCCTGAACGGAGTACGGAGCCGGGACGAGGGCCGTCACATCCCGCTGAGTCCGGCCGAGTTGGCGGCCGAGGCGGTACGGGCGGTGGAGGCCGGAGCGGAGGACGTGCACCTCCACCCCCGAGGGGCCGACGGGCTCGACTCGCTGGAGCCCGGGGCGGTCGGTGAAGCGGTGGGGGCGGTGCGGGCCGCCCTACCGGCAGGGGTACGGGTCGGGGTCACCACCGGGGCCTGGGCGGCGCCGGACCCGGAGAGGCGGGTCGAGCTGGTCCGGGCCTGGACGGTGCTGCCCGACCACGCCTCGGTGAACTGGCACGAGGAGGGCGCCGAGGCGGTGGCGGACGCGCTGCTGGAGCGCGGGATCGGGGTCGAGGCCGGCGTCTGGTCGGGGACCGACGGCGCCCGCCGGTTCCGTGCCTGGCCGTCGGCCCACCGGGTGCTGCGGGTCCTGGCCGAGGTGACCGACACCGACCCGGCCACGGCGGCGGCCACCGCCACGGCCCTGCTGCGGGAACTGGGCGACGACCTCCCGGCCCCCCTGCTCCTGCACGGCGAGGACGGCGGCGCCTGGCCCGTGCTGCACGTGGCGGCCGCCCTGGGCCTGCCCACCAGGATCGGCCTGGAGGACGCCCTGACCCTGCCGGACGGCTCCCCCGCGCCGGGCAACGCCCACCTCGTGCGGGCGGCCCGGGGGATCCTCGACGAGCACCGCACCCGACGTCCTTGAGCCCACCCGGGACACCCGCACCCGCACCCGCACCCGCACCCGCACCCGCACCCGCACCCGCACCCGCACCCGCACCCGCACCCCGAACGATCGCGGCACCGCTAAGCGGACCGCACTTCGGACATCAACAGGCGCAGGGTCAGCGAGTGCTTCTCCGGAGGCAGGGCGTCGAGCGCCGCGCGGGCGTACGCGACTCCGCCGGCTCGGTCGCCGGACCGGGCGAGCATCAGCCCCCGGTGCATTTCGAGGTGGGTGGCGAACCTCGGGAGGGAGCCGGGAAGTTCCCGGCGAGCGGTGTCCTGCGCGTCGACGGCCGTCGACTCGTCTCCGAGGCGTGCGGCGAGGAGGGACGTGAAGACGTTCATGCGCCACCACGGCACCGCGTAGTCCGAGGTCTGCTCGTACGACCCCGCGGAGTCGAAGATGCGCCGCCCCTGGTCCATGAGGCGCCGAGCGGTGTCCCGGTCTCCACGGAGAGCCGCCGCGTGGGCCTTGCCCATGATCGCGTTCAGGAGCCCGAGCGAGGGCTTGTCGCTGATTCCCATGGCCTGGTCGGCGAACAGGTCCGCCATCCCGAGGGACGCCCCCTCGTACCCGAGCGCGATCGCGGCGCGCCCCCGGACCCATACGCGGGCCTGGTCGTCCCCCGACCGGTCGGCGGCCTCCGCCGCGAGCCGGTACCAGGTGACCGCGCGGCTGCCGTCGGATCCCGGGAACGTCTTCGCGTACAGCGTCATCAACCTGGCTCCGACCGACCACAGTCGTGGATGCTCAAGCTGCTGCTGCACGACGACGAGTTCGCCGGACACGCGGCGCTGGATGTCGGCCGCACCCAGGCTCATGTACTCGGTGCCGTACGTGGCGAGCTTCTCCTCCCAGCCCTCGATCGTCGGCCCGCCGTGCAGCCGGGCCCCGAAACCGGCCGCCAGCAGGTCCGATGCCACGATCGGCGCTATGGCCGTGGCGGCCACGTCCGACAGAAAGGTACGACGCTTCATCTCGCCCTCAAGGACAGCCAGGGGTACGTCCAGGACAGCGGAGAGACACCGAAGGTAGAAGCCGCCCGGCCGCACCTTCGAACGCTCCCACCGACTGATGTACTCCCGATCGACATTCGTCCGGAACGCTTCGTTGATCTCCTGCGCGAGCCGCCCCTGCGACCACCCTCGGGCCGTACGCAGATCTCGGATCAAGGCACCGACGCTCATGCGGACATCTTGCCCTTACTTTTGCCCTGAGGGTGTGAACGGACTGTGTCCAGGGCCGACTTGCCCCTAGCAATGCCCCTAGTCACTCTGCGTGAGAACCGAAACGCTCTGTGCCATCACGACGTGAGGGACGGTGAGACGTGTCGGACGACGAGTGGACGCCGATCGCGAGGTGCTACGTGGTCGATACCAGTTCGAGCCCACCCCGATTCGGTAAGGTGACGCGCTGCCACGGAGGAAGCGTGTTCCTGCGGCCTCCGGGTGGCGGTGCCGAGTGGGCGGCGTCGCCCGAGGAGGTGCGGCGGCCCACCGAGGCCGAGTGGGCGCGCATCCGTGTCGTCACCACTCCCGTACGGGTGGTGGGTCCGTGACCGGAGAACAGCCCCTCCTCGGCGCCGCGCCGCTCGTCCTCTCCGCAGACCACGAGTTGCGCCCCCGCCCCGAGCCGGCCCCCGGGTGCACCCCGTGCGCGTACCTGGCGAACTGGTTCGACCACTACATGCGCGGGGGCCCGCAGCACGACGAGTCCGCCGCCGTGGACTGCGTGGTGGAGATCCGGAACCATCCGCACGATCCGCCGAAGATGACGCTGAAGGACACCGGCCCGACCGGCGAACAAAGCCGGGAGGCGGTGCAGTGAGCAGGATCTTCGACCTGGTCGACTGGACCCTGCGGCCCGACCGGGAGCGTTCGAAGGCGCCCGCCCGTCTCCGGGGGCCGCCTCGGCGACGGGCGGGCGGAACCGGATTGGACCGGTGTCCCGCCGACTCCCGAAGCGGTACACCCGCCCTGGTGGGGCTCACGTGGGACACGAGACCACCCGGCGGGCTCTCAGGAAGTTCGGACCGAGGAAAGGATCGACATCATGGGTTGGGGAACGGGCAAGGGCGGAAGCGGCGGAAGTGGACAGCACTCCGGCAACAAGGACCCCGGCGAGTCCAAGCCGTCGCCCGACACCGCCAAGCCGAAGGACCCGCCGAAGCACAAGAAGGACGAGTAGGCGATCGCGATGAACGACAGTTCGACGGACATCGCCCTGCGCGCACTGCTCGGTGAGGTGAGCGCCGACCTGGGCGACCTGGAACCGCGTCTGGTGCAGGCCGCGTGGGCGGTGAGGCGCCACCGCTTCCTGCCCGACCGGTTATGGATCGGGGACGGCCTGGAACCGTGTGATCGTGCGGCTTCGCCGGAGGCCTGGCTGCGTGCCGCGTACGCCGACGAGCCGGCTGTGACACAGGTCAACGACGGGGGAAGCCCGGACGGAGAACGGTGGCCGTCGAGTTCCGCGAGTGCCCCGAGCATCGTGTTCCGCATGCTCCGCATGCTGGACGCGGGGCCGAACCACAGGGTCCTGGAGATCGGCACGGGGACCGGATGGAACGCGGGGCTCCTGACCCATGTCGTCGGCCCGGGCAACGTGACGAGCGTCGAGGTGGACCCCGTACTGGCGGCGGAGGCCCGGGACCGGCTGCGTGAGGAAGGGCTCGACGCGACGGTCGTCACCGGGGACGGGGCGGAGGGGTGCACGGGCAACGCTCCGTACGACCGCCTCGTGGCCACGTGCTCCGTACGTTCCGTGCCGCGTCCGTGGCTCGCCCAGGTGAAGCCCGGCGGTGTGATCCTCGCACCGTGGGAATCGCCCTGGCTCTGCTTCGGGTTGCTCCGCCTGATCGTGAACGGCGGGGTCGCGGAAGGACCGTTCTCGCCTCACTCCGCGTTCATGCTCATGCGGGGGCAGCGGACCGACCTCCGGATCTTCCGGGACGTCGTACGTGACGACCACCGGCCCGACGAATCGGCCACCACCCTTTCGCCCCGAAAGGTGGCCGGGAGCGACTTCGACGCACAGTTCGCCATCGGCCTTCAGCTCCGGGACGTATGGCGGGCATGGCACGAGAATCCTGTAGAAGGGGTCGAGACCCGACTGTGGGTGGCGACGACGGACGCCACGTCGTGGGCGGCCATCGACTGGGACGGGAAGTCCGAGGACCGTTTCACGGTATGGCAGTACGGGCCCCGCCGTCTGTGGAACGAGGTGGAAGCGGCCTACGCCTGGTGGACGCTGCACAACCGTCCGGGCCCGGACCGATTCGGCCTGACCGTGACTCCTGAGGGGCAAACCGCGTGGCTGGACACGTCACGTCGGCCCGTTCCCGCGTCCGGCTGATCGCAAGGCCGGCCCCGTCCGTGCACTGCTCCATGGCGCGCGGACGGGGCTCCCCTGTTGTGCAGAGCGGATCCGTGTCACGGCGCACGGTCATGCACTGCCGGATCCCGCTCCGGACTGGGAAGAGACGTCCGGAACGGACATGATCGTCCGCCCTGCGAAGTACGGACTGCCTTCCTTCGCGGGAGGCCACCTAACCGTTCCGGCGCTCGTCCTCACCAGTCCGGTCGGCAGGCTCGGTCACGTACGAGCCCCGACCCGTCACGGTATAGATGAGCCCTTGCTCGCGGAGTACCGAGAGAGCACGGCGAGCGGTTTCCCGCGCGACGCCGTACAACTCCGTCAGCGCCTTCTCCGACGGAAGCGGACGCCCCGGGGGCAGGTCACCGCGCTCGATCTCGGTGGCCAGATCGGCAGCGATCTGCCGGTAGGGAGGCTCCGGGGCCCGGTGATCAATTTCTCTCGCTGACATAGCGAAAGCGTAGACAACGCGCTACTCCCTGCTCGACTTCTAGGCAAGACCAGACAGGGCTAGACGCACCTAGACAGGTTGGCTCAATATGACTCCGCACACAGAGGTGCCCCGGAGGGCCGCTTAGGACCGGTCCTCCGGGGCTTCGCCGATCAGCTGATAGGAGCTGAAACGACATGCGCGATGTTATCGCCCGTGCGCTTTCCTGGGCGTTCTCGATCCTGGCCCCTCGCCGTCCTGGACGTCACACCGCCGCTTTCCTCGCCCGCCAGGCCGAGCCCGTACGCACTGAGCCCGTACGTATCGACCCGTGGCCCAAGTCGTGGCCCACCCCGACCCCCGAGCACGTCCGGGCCCGGTACGCCCCGCTGCGCGGTGAGGACGTAGCGCTCACCCGTCCGTACTGCCGCGCGGGCGGCACGGCGGACCTCGGTCTGGTCTGCGAGCGTCGGCGCGCCGCCGCACTCGCCACGCTCGGCATGGACTGGCCCTACACGTACGAGGGCGCTCCGTTCCCCGCGTCCGCCTTCGCCGCGGTGGGGGTGCCCGCGTGACCCGTAACGGGCCGACCGCCCCTGTGCCCGTCTCCTCGCGGGCGGTGGACCGGCATCCCCGTGGAGGTGAGGCACCACGAGCGCCAGAGCACGCCGTGGCCGTGGCCGCCGGGCCCGTACCCGGCGAACCGGGGCCGGACGCCCGGCCTCACGGCAGCACCCCGCACAGCGCCTCCAGTGCCCCCGGCCACGCGCTGTCCGAGGGAGTGGCGTAGCCGACGACCAGGGCGTCCGGGAACGGGGCGGCGGCGGTGGGGCGGCGGTAGTGGGAGACGCCCTGGACGGCGAGGCCGTGGCGGGCGGCGGCACGCAGGGTGGCGCGTTCGGTGCCGGGCGGGAGGGTCAGGACGGCGTGCAGGCCCGCCGCGATGCCACCGACCCGGGTCGCCGGCGCGTGCGCGGCCACCGCCGCCACGAGCTGGTCGCGGCGCCGCCGGTAGCGCAGCCGCATCGCCCGCACGTGCCGGTCGTACGCCCCCGAGCGCAGGAACTCCGCGAACGCCAGCTGGTCCGGCGCGCTCGACGCCCCGTGCACGGTCCCCTTCGCCGCCGCCACCTCGTCCACCAGGCCCTCCGGCAGGACCATCCAGGCCAGGCGCAGGCCGGGGGCGAGGGACTTGCTCGCGGTGCCGAGGTACGCGACCCGCTCCGGGTCGAGACCCTGGAGCGCCCCCACGGGCTGCCGGTCGTAGCGGAACTCCCCGTCGTAGTCGTCCTCCAGGACCAGGCCGCCCGAGGCCCGCGCCCAGTCCACGACGGCCGTCCGCCGGTCCGGGGGCAGCGCGCCGCCGAGCGGGAACTGGTGGGCCGCCGTCATGAGGACCGCCCCGCAGCCGGTCAGGGACGGCAACTCCTCGACCCTCGTGCCCCGTTCGTCCAGGAGCAGGGCCGGGGTGTCCAGGCCCGCCCGGGCCAGCACGTCGGCGTGCAGCTCCAGGCCGTACGGCTCCACCGCCGCGGCCCGCACGCCGCGGTCCCGCAGCACCTGCCCGAGCAGCGTCAGACCGTGCGCGAACCCGGCGCAGACCACGATCCGTCCGGGCCGGGCGTGCACGCCCCGCGCGCGGGCCAGGTACTCGGCGAGCGCGGCACGCAGTTCGGGGCGGCCGCGCGGGTCCCCGTACCCGAAGGCCTCGTCGGGGGCGGTGGTGAGCGCCCGCCGGTACGCCTTGAGCCAGTCGGCGCGCGGGAAGGCGGCGAGGTCGGGGGTGCCCGCCTTGAGGTTGTGGACGGGGGTGGCCGTGGCCGGAGGGGTGGGGGCCCGGTGGCGCGGCCGGTCCCGGGGCTCCGCGCGGCGGGCCACCCGGGTGCCGGAGCCCTGCCGGGCGGTCAGCCAACCCTCGGCAACCAGTTCGGCGTACGCGTCGGCGACCGTGTTGCGGGCCGTGCCCAGGTCGGCGGCGAGCGAGCGGGAGGACGGCAGCCGGGTCCCCGCCTCCAGGCGCCCGCTGCGCACCGCCTCCCGCAGGGCGTCCGTGAGCCCCGCGCGCAGGCGCGTCCCGCGGAGTTCCAGATGGAGGTCGGCCCCGAAAGTGGCCCAGTCGTTCGGCATGGAAATGGACCATACCCTTGCGCCACCCGGCTCCTACGGTGGACGCCATGACCAGTACCCACACCACCGTCGAGCGCGCCCACGAGCACGCGCCCCGGATGCCCTTCGCCGAGCGGGTCCCCGAGTTCTACCGGGCGATGGTCCGCCTGGAGACGGCCGCCGCCAAGGACGTCGACCCCGTCCTCTACCACCTGATCAAGATCCGGGCCTCGCAGATCAACCACTGCGCGTTCTGCGTCGACATGCACAGCAAGGACGCCCTCGCGGAGGGCGAGAGCGTCGAGCGGATCGTGCAGCTCTCCGCCTGGGAGGAGTCCCGGCACTTCTACACCGAGCGGGAGCTCGCGGCGCTCGCCCTGACCGAGGCCGTCACCGTCCTCACGGACGGGTTCGTGCCCGACGAGGTGTACGCGCTCGCCGCCGCGCACTTCGAGGAGACCGAGCTGGCCCGGGTGATCGCCGCGATCGTCACCATCAACGCCTGGAACCGGATCGGCGTCACCACCCGGATGACGCCCGGCCACTACGAGCCGGGCGCCCCGTAGGCCCCCGGGGCCAGTACGGGCCGGGTCAGTACGGGCCGGATCAGTACGGGCCCGGTCAGTACGGGCCCGGTTCGAAGAACTCCAGGGCCACCCGGAGCACTTCGCGCTGCTTCGGCCACTCCTCCTCCGGGCCCGCCGCCAGGATCGCGTAGTGGTTGCCGTCCGGCGCCGTGAACGCCCGGTCGACCACCTTGCGGCGGCCCCCGTCGCGGTCGTACGCGTACACCAGCTCGGCGGTGTCGGCCGGGGCGTCCGGCTCGCCGGTGATCCGTTCGAGGCTGATCTCCTCGTACCCGGGCTTGGTGGCCCTCCCGTCCTGCGAGGTGCCGCGCAGGGCCTCGTACGGCGTCAGGCCGCCCTCGGTGACCACGAAGACCTGGAGGAGGCTCCGGCCGTCCGGGGCGTTGTAGAAGACGCCCTGGTCGGACTCGGTGCGGTTCCAGCCCTCGGGGATCGCGATCGTGAAGCTCTTGAGGTCCTTCACCGCCCGGTAGCCGGGCGGCGGCACGTCGTCCGAGGGGGTGGCGGAGGTGGTGGGTGCCGGGGTCGGGGCGCCGGGGGGCGTCTCCGTCGTCTCCGGTGTCCCCTCCGGGGCCGACACCGAGCCCGGCGGGGCCGCCGCCGGGTTCTTCCCGTCGCCGTCCCCGCCCCAGAGCAGCCAGCCGCCGACGGAGCCCGCCGCCAGGACGGCCGCGGCCACCCCGGCCGCGACCGCCGTCCGCGCGGGGGACCTGGGCGGCGGGGGCGGGGGCGGCGCGTACCGCCATTCGCCCGTCTCCGGTACGTACTGGGGTCCGTGCCCCGATGCGTACGGGGGGCCGTGACCCGGGCCGTACTCCGATCCGTCCTCCGGGCCGTACCCCGGGCTGTGTCCCGGGCCCGGGCCGTACTCCGGTGCGGTCGGCGGCGGGGGCGGCGGCAGCGGCGGGAGGAGGGGGCCGCCCCCGCCCGTGGGGACGGGTGCGGGTGCCGGGGCACCCGTGCCCGCGATCGTCTCCCAGCTCTGCGTCTCGTCGTTCCAGCGGGCCCCGCCGCCCCCGTACCCGCTCATCTCATCCTCCGAGGAGGGCGGCGACGGCCTGCCCCACGGCCACGCCCGAGGCGAGGATGCCGGTCACGGCGCCGGCGTCCGTGAGGGCGCGGCGCAGGCGGGTGAGGCGGCCGGTGTCCGCGCGGCCGGTGCCCTCGATCTCGTCCTCGGCGTCCGAGAGTTCGGCGTCCAGGGCGGCCGTCTGCTCGGAGGGGACGACACCGGCCAGGTCGGAGCGCAGGCGGCGGATCGCCCGGAGCAGCTCCTCCTGGAGGGGGTCGCGGGCGGGGCCGCTCCCGGTCACGGTGTTGGTGACGGTGTTGTGGTCGCCGATGGTGACGTTGCCTCCGGTGTTGGAGACCTGGATGCCGTCGCGGCGGGGGGAGTTGTCGGGGTCAGCCACGGTCGCCTCCGGGCGTCGAGGTGGTGAAGGTCTTGTTGGTGACGGTGTTGTGGTTGCCGAGGGTCACGTTGCCCCGGGTGTTCTCGATGAACGTGCCGCCCTCGGCGACGTGCACGATCTTCTGCTCGAACTCGGCGGTCTCGTAGCCGGCTTCGCGGAGGGCGACCGTCACGCCGTTCGCGACCCGGTCCTGGATGCTCTTGAGGTAGCGGCTGACGTCCATCTCCTGGAACAGGGAGGCCTCGTCGTCGGAGGCGAGCTCGCGGACCGAGACCCCGGGCCCCTCGGGCAGGGCGTGGGCGTGGCCCGCGGTGAGCAGTCGCCAGGCGTGGCCGAGCGCGCGCCAGAGGGTGACGAGGGCCTGCCCGGCGGAGCGCGGGGTCTGCCCGAGGGCCCAGACGGCCTTGCCGAAGTGGTGGTTGTGCCGGTAGCGGTGGGCGATCCGGTCGGCGTACCGGTAGAGCGGCTTCACCGGCCGCAGGACGTGCGGGGCGACCTCCAGCATCAGCATGCCGCCCTGCGTGTGGACGCGGACGAAGACGGTGGTGACGATCTCCTCGCCCCAGCCGCCGACCCGGATGCGCAGGAAGTGGCGGCGGGTCTCGCCGCCCTCCTCGATGGAGCCCGAGCGGTGCGCCTCGAAGCCCTCCGGGGTGTACGGGGCGGCGGTGCGGGCCGGGAGGCCGTCGACGGGCAGGAAGACCACCTCGTCGATCTCCAGCTCGCGCAGCCGGTCCCGTACGGCCGCCCGGAGCTGCGGCGAACCGTGCGGGGAGGGCACGCGCAGCGCCTCCACGAGCGGGACGACGTGCCGCATGACGGCGCTGTTGTCGAGCGGTTCGGGCGCCTTGCCGTCGAGGTTCTTGCGGGGGCGCAGTTCGACGGAGAGCGACCAGGGCTCGTACGGTTCGCCGGCGCCGCAGAACGGGTCGTCGGCGCCGTACATGACGAGCCGCGCGTGCTGCTCGATCCGGATGCGGTCGCGCAGCCGGCGGGAGCGGGCGCCGTCGGCCTGCTCGGCCGGGTCGGCGCGCTGGTCGGGGAAGCGCTCCCGGGAGAGCTCCTGGGTGAGCGCGCGGGCGAACTGGCCGCGCTGGACGGCCACCGCCCAGGCCACGAGCAGCGGCACGGCGAGGGCGATCCACGCCTCCAGCCGGCCGACGCCCCACACCTCCTCGGCGGCGAGCTGGGTCAGGGCGCCGACGAACTCGCCCGTCTCGGAGAGGTCGCCGAGCAGTTCCCAGCGGTCCTCCTCGTCGCCGAGGGCGAGGAAGAGGAGGAACAGGGCGCCCTGGAGGAGCATGAGCCGCCCGTACCAGCGCAGGAGGAAGGCGGGGACGAGGCGGTACACCGGGGTGGCGGCGGTGGTGGCCCGGCCGCGGATCCAGCGGGCGATCCCGAGCATCAGGAAGGGTGCGACCAGGAGGACGACGAGGCCCTTGGTGAGCGGGAACGCGACGATCCAGAGGGCCAGGACGCCCGCGGCCCAGCCGAGTTCGACGCGGCGGGCGCGCAGCGCGTGGGCGAGGACGCGGCTCGCGTCGTAGCCGAGGGAGGGGGCGGCGAAGCGCTCCTCGTGGACGTACAGCTGGTCGATGACCGCGTCGCGGAAGCCGTCGTCGAGGTACGTCCCGGCGCAGAGCAGCCGGGTCGCCTCGCTGGCGGACGGGTGGGTGCCCGGCGGCCGGGTGCCGGGTGGCGGGGTGCCGTGCGGCGGGGTGCCGGGTGGCGGGGTGCCGTGCGGCGGGGTGCCGGGTGGTTCTCCGGGCTGCTGGGGTACGAACGACTGCGCCAAGACTCCCCCGATGGTGTGGAACTGTCCTTCGCTCCCGAAGAGTTGACCGGGAGCCGGTGGCACAGCATAGGCGAGGGGGAAGCTCCCCGCCGGTGGAAAAACGGCGCCCCCGGTCCGTACGGGCGTCGTACGGGCCGGGGGCGCCGGAGGTGCGGGAGGAGCCGGCTCAGATGAGGCCGAGCTCGCGGACCGCGTCGCGCTCCTCGGCGAGCTCCTGCACGGAGGCGTCGATGCGGGCGCGGGAGAAGTCGTTGATCTCCAGGCCCTGGACGATCTCGTACTTCCCGTCCTTGGTGGTGACGGGGAAGGAGGAGATGAGGCCCTCGGGGACGCCGTAGGAGCCGTCCGACGGGACGCCCATGGAGGTCCAGTCGCCCTCGGCGGTGCCGTTGACCCAGGTGTGGACGTGGTCGATGGCGGCGTTCGCGGCGGAGGCGGCGGAGGAGGCGCCACGGGCCTCGATGATCGCGGCGCCGCGCTTGGCGACGGTCGGGATGAAGGTGTCGGCCAGCCACGCCTGGTCGTCGACGACCTCGGCGGCGTTCTTGCCGGCGATCTCCGCGTGGAAGACGTCCGGGTACTGGGTGGCGGAGTGGTTGCCCCAGATGGTGAGGCGCTTGATGTCCTCGACGGAGGTGCCGGTCTTCGCGGCGAGCTGCGACAGCGCGCGGTTGTGGTCCAGGCGGGTCATCGCGGTGAAGCGCTCGGCCGGGACGTCCGGGGCGGCGGCCTGGGCGATCAGGGCGTTGGTGTTGGCCGGGTTGCCGACGACGAGGACCTTGATGTCGTCCGCGGCGTGGTCGTTGATGGCCTTGCCCTGCGGCTTGAAGATGCCGCCGTTGGCCGCGAGCAGGTCGCCGCGCTCCATGCCCTTGGTACGGGGGCGGGCGCCGACGAGCAGCGCGACGTTGGCGCCCTCGAAGCCCTGGTTCGGGTCGTCGAAGATGTCGATGCCCTTGAGCAGCGGGAACGCGCAGTCGTCGAGCTCCATGGCGGTGCCCTCGGCGGCCTTGACGCCCTGCGGGATCTCGAGGAGGCGCAGCTTGACCGGCACGTCCGCGCCGAGCAGGTGGCCGGAGGCGATGCGGAAGAGCAGCGCGTAGCCGATCTGGCCGGCCGCGCCGGTCACGGTGACATTCACGGGAGTGCGGGTCATGGCGATCTCCGTAAGACAGCTGGCGGTGGGGGTCCCTGCCCCTGGTGCGGGATACCCCTCTTGATCGATCGGTGTCTCGACGTGAAGAGATATCCAGCGGTCAGGCTATCCGACCCGGGCCCTCCTGAATCCCCACCCCCTTGTGGTCCGGCTCACTGCCACCCGTCCGCGCGGACCGTTCCGCCCGCCCGCCGCGCGGGTCCCACCGGCCCGTCGCGCAGGCCCTGGTGCCGTCCGCGAGGGTGCCGCAGGCGCGCGCGGCCGCGCGCGGGGCGACGGCCAGCATCGGGGTGTACGCGTCGGTCTCCGTCGCCGCCGTGTCGGCGCCCTCCGGGACGGTGGCGCGCTCGGTCGCGCCCGCGACCTCGACGGAGACGGTGTCGCCGGGGGCGGCGCCGGTGATCCGGGCCCAGGAGGCCGAACAGGCGGCGCTGTGGCGGACCTCGACGCCGACGGTGCCGACGCGGACGCGTGCGACGGTGACGGCGAGGGGGCCGCCGCACCCCATGGCCTCGGGGTCCCGCCCGGCGCAGTCGGCCCCGGAGCACTTCACCCCCGCGGGGAGGCCGGTACGGGGCGGGGGGCTGGGGGCGGGGGTGGTGGGCGGTGCGGACGCGCGCCCGTCCGCGCCGGCGTCCGCCCCTTCGCCGACGCCGCCCAGGTCGACGAGGAGCAGGGCGGCGGTGACGACGAGCAGGGCGCCGAGGACCCCGGCGAGGTAGAGGAGGAGGGGCGCCCTGCGGGGGGAGGGGCTGGGGGCCCGGTCCTGATCCGGGATCGGGGCCTGGTCCTGATCCGGGGGCAGGGCCGGGCGCGGGTCCGGGGACTCGGCCGAGTACGGGTCCGGGGACCTGGCCGGGCGCAGGTCCGGGGACTTGACCGGGCGCGGGTCCGGGGACCCGGCCGGGCGCGGGTCCGGAGACCCGGCCGGGCGCAGGTCCGGTGTCTTCGCCGGGCGCTCCGGGGCGAGGCGCCGGATCCGCGTGGTGCCGTCGTCGCCGGGGCCGTCGGGAAGGTCGGCCCGGCCGGAACCGGAGCCGTCCCCCTCGGGGCCACCGGGCGCCGTCCCCTCGGGCACGACGCGTCCCCGTGTGCGCTCCCAGCGGGCCACGAGGTCGGCGGGGTCCGCGCCCGTCACCTCCGCGAGGGCGGTCACCGCGCCCCGCGGCACCGGCCGGCGTGCGTTCAGGTACGCGTCCCAGGAGGCCCGTTCGTGCCCGGTGCGTTCGGCGAGGGCCGTCACTCCGAAGCCGCTGCGGTCGATCAGGCGACGGATCCGTTCCGTGAACGCGCGCACCTCCGGGTCGAGTTCCTCCGGAAGCGCCTTCCAGCCGGGCATGCGCGGCCCCCTCGTCCCTGCTCTCGTCCCCTGTCCCGTCCGTGCACGTCGAAGGATGGCAGCTCCGGGAGCGGCGTGGGCCCCGTGCGGGGACGACGTACCGGAATGGTCACTTCCGTGCCACAGCGCGCCGACGGGCCTTGAACCGGCGTCGGCATGCACACGACCCTTGATCACGACGGCGCCCGCCCTCCCACGGGGGAGAGGGCGGGCGCCGCACCCGTCACAAGAGGCCTACGTCACCGTCAGGTGGAGGACGTCCTCCAGGAACGGGATCCGCAGCCAGGGCTTCGGCTGCACCATGAGCGCGAGCAGCACGATCAGACCGCCCATCACCCCGTACGTGATCATGTCCGTGAAGCGGGACCGGACCGCCAGCATGCCCACGGACGGCACCGCCCGCCGCATCACGGCGCCGAGCAGGAGCGCGGCCCCGACCAGGATCGTCCCCACCCGGAAGGACTGGGGGAACGGCTCCGTGCCCACCACGAGCAGCCCGGCCCCGGCCACGCAGAGGACCGTGAGCAGCGGCCACTGGCGCGCGGGCGCCGGGGCGGCGCCGGGCGCGGCGCGCCCGCCGCCCTCGGGGCGCGCGGTGTCGGTGGTGACGGTGGGCGGCCGTCGGCGCGGTCCGCGTCGCATCAGGGAGCTCCCGGGGCTCACGTCAGAGCGCCGCGGCCGCGCGCTCGGCGGCCTCGACGACGTTGACGAGGAGCTGGGCGCGGGTCATCGGGCCCACGCCGCCCGGGTTCGGGGAGATCCAGCCGGCGACCTCGGCGACGCCCGGGTGCACGTCGCCGACGATCTTCCCCTCGGCGTTGCGCGAGACGCCGACGTCGAGGACGGCCGCGCCCGGCTTCACGTCCTCGGGCCCGATCAGGTGCGGCACGCCGGCCGCCGCCACGATGATGTCGGCGTTCCGCAGGTGCGCCGCGAGGTCCCGGGTGCCGGTGTGGCACTGGGTCACGGTCGCGTTCTCGGAGCGGCGGGTGAGCAGCAGCGGCATCGAGCGCCCGATGGTGACGCCGCGCCCGACCACCACGACCTCGGCGCCGTCGATCTCCACGCCGTGGCGGCGCAGCAGGGTGATGACGCCGTTGGGGGTGCAGGGCAGCGGGGCGGGCTCGTTGAGCACCAGGCGGCCGAGGTTGGTCGGGTGCAGTCCGTCCGCGTCCTTCTCCGGGTCCATCAGCTCCAGGACGCGGTTCTCGTCGATGCCCTTGGGCAGCGGGAGCTGCACGATGTAGCCCGTGCAGGCCGGGTCCTCGTTGAGTTCCCGTACGACCGCCTCGACCTCCTCCTGGGTGGCGGTGGCCGGCAGCGTGCGCTGGATGGAGGCGATGCCGACCTCCGCGCAGTCGCGGTGCTTGCCGGCCACGTACTTCTGGCTGGCCGGGTCGTCGCCGACGAGGAGGGTGCCGAGGCCGGGCGTGACGCCCTTCTCCCCGAGGGCCGCCACACGGGCGGTCAGATCGGACTTGATCGCGGCTGCGGTGGCCTTGCCGTCGAGAATCTGGGCGCTCATGGAGCCATCTTCCCGGATGCCCCCCGCCTTCTTCCAATTCGCCCGTGCGGAGGGGGACCGGCCGCGGAACGGAAGGTTGCACTTGCACAACTCCGCGACGTATCGACTGGACAAAAAGTCGGCCTTGCGACGACGATGATCCGCGAAGTGCCGCGGAAAGTGCCGGGGGGAAATCCGCTCAAATGCCGTGAAGGTCCTCCGCGCGGGCCGCGTCGTCCCCGCACAGAGAAATTCACGGAGGAATCCCGCGATGAGCTTCGGCGACCCGAACAACCCCTACGGCCAGCCCCAGGGGCAGGGACAGCAGCCCGGTTACGGCTACCCGCAGCAGGCCCCGCAGGGCGTCCCGCAGCAGGGCTACGGCTACCCGGCGGCCCCGCCGGTCTCGCCGTACGGCGGCGGCTACCCGGGCGCGACCATGGAGATGCCCGGCGGTGTGAAGGCCGCGCGCGTGATGCTGTGGATCCTGAGCGCCCTCAACCTGCTCGGCGGCCTCGTGGTGATCGGCATGTCCTTCGCCCTCGAGGGCGAGCTGGAGAAGTCGGGCGCGAACTCCGCCGACGCGCAGGTCTTCGCCGACCTGGGCCAGGGCGTCCTGATCGTCGTGGGCGTCATCTCGCTCGTCTTCGCCGTCTTCGGCATGGTGCTGGCCGCCAAGTTCAAGTCGGGCGGCAGCGGCGTCCGCGTCGGCTCCATCGTCTGGGCCTCGATCAGCACGCTGTTCAGCCTCTTCTCGCTGCCCCTCGGCATCGTGAGCCTCGTCCTCAGCATCCTGATCATCGTCTTCGTGGCGAAGTCGGACGGCGCGGCCTGGTTCAACCGCAACAAGCAGCAGTACTGATCCGCAGACGGACGGCGGGGGCCCGGTTCCTTCAGGAACCGGGTGGGAGGTCCCGGCCCAGTAGACCCGGTGGTCCGCCGTGAGGTGGGCGAGGAGCGAGACGTCCGTCTCCACGCTCACCCCCTTCGGCACCGTCGCCAGCGCCGCCCGCGCCTGCGCGACCCGCGCGTCCGCCCGGTACGTCTCCGGCTTCGTCAGCTCCCGCAGCGGCAGGTGCGCGGCGAGCGCGAGCGCGACCGCCGTCGCCACCGGGACGACGACCCTCCCGTACGAGACGAGCCAGGCGCGCGGCGAGGTGCGCACCGCGCGGGCGCCGTCCACCAGGGCCAGGAAGACGACCGGCATGAGGATCGCGCTGTAGTGCCAGAGCATGCCCCAGTGGTTGGGGTCCTGGGAGAGGAAGCGCCAGCCCAGGGTCGGCAGGACGAGCAGGACCAGCGGGGAGCGCAGGGCGAGGAAGCCGGTGATCGCGAAGAGGTGGAGGACCATCTCCCAGCGGTCGCCGGAGGCGAGGGCGTCGCCGACGATCTGCCCGAAGGAGGTGTCGGCCCCCTCGCCGGTCTTCTCGATCTTGGACCAGTAGTCGTACTGGCCGAGGCTGCTCGCCGCCGGGATCAGGACGAGGACCGTGAGGGCGAAGGCGGCGACGCCGAAGGCGGCCAGGGCGGCGCCGAGCCGCCGGCTCCCCTTGAGGAAGAGGACCGCGCCGACCATGGCGACGGTGAGCCCCATGTCCTCCTTGACCAGGATCAGCGGGACCGCCCAGGAGGCGGCCAGGGACCAGCGGCCGAGGATCAGGGCCCGGCAGGTCAGGGCGAGCAGCGGGACGGCGAAGGCGATCTCGTGGAAGTCGGACTTCACCGCCTCCTGGAGCCCCCAGGAGAGCCCGTACGCGATCGCGAGCCCGAGGCCGGCGGCCCGGCTGCCGAGCACCTGCTGCGCGGTGCGGCCGACGACGACGGACGAGGCGGCGAAGAGCGCGGCCTGCGCGAAGAGCAGGGCGACCGGCGAGGGCCAGATCCAGTACAGCGGCGCGAGCAGGGCGGTGACCGGGCTGAAGTGGTCCCCGAGGATCGGGAAGCCGGGCCCCTTTATGTCGACGATCGGGGCCCGGAACTCGGCGTACGCGCGGACGGACTGCCCGAAGATCCCGAGGTCCCAGGAGGGGGTGCGGAAGTGCGCGTACTGCACCCAGGAGTAGAGGAAGTAGAGCGCGCAGAGGACGCCCGCGACGATCAGGTACGGGCGGAGGGGGGCGGGCGCGAGGCCGGTCGGCGCCCCGGCACCGGCCGCGTCCGGGGCCTCCGCGGCCTCCGGGGCGCTCGCCGGGGCGGGAATGCCGGCGGCGGGGGCGCCGGCGCCGACGGCCTCCTCGGGGGACTTGTTCCCTACGTCCAACATCACGCCCTCATTACCGGCGGCCGACAGAAGAGCAACCCATTAGAACAGAGACCGCCCGATCGACTGATCCACCGACGCGACGCGGACGGCCCGCCGCCCCGGGGAGGGACGGCGGGCCGTTCGCGTCACGCGGACGCGGGTCAGTGGAAGAAGTGGCGGGTGCCCGTGAAGTACATCGTCACGCCGGCCTTGGCCGCCGCCTCGACGACCAGCTCGTCGCGGACCGAGCCGCCGGGCTGCACGACCGCCTTCACGCCGGCCGCGGTGAGGATCTCCAGGCCGTCCGGGAAGGGGAAGAAGGCGTCGGAGGCGGCGTACGAGCCGCGCGCCCGCTCCTCACCCGCCCGCTCGACGGCCAGCTTGGCGGAGTCGACGCGGTTGACCTGGCCCATGCCGACGCCGACCGAGGCGCCGCCCTTGGCGAGCAGGATCGCGTTGGACTTGACCGCGCGGCAGGCCTTCCAGGCGAAGGACAGCTCGGCCAGCTCCTCGGCGGAGAGGGCGTCGCCGGTGGCGAGGGTCCAGTTCGCCGGGTCGTCGCCGTCGGCCTGGAGGCGGTCGGTGACCTGGAGCAGCGCGCCGCCGTCGACCGGCTTGACCTCGACCGGGTTGGCCGGGGCGCCCTCGGCGCGCAGCACGCGGATGTTCTTCTTCCTGGCCAGGACCTCGACCGCGCCGTCCTCGTAGGCCGGGGCGACGATGACCTCGGTGAAGATCTCCGCGACCTGCTCGGCCAGCTCGACCGTCACCGGACGGTTGACGGCGATGACGCCGCCGAACGCGGACAGCGGGTCGCAGGCGTGCGCCTTGCGGTGGGCCTCGGCGACGTCGGCGCCGATCGCGATGCCGCACGGGTTGGCGTGCTTGATGATCGCGACGCAGGGCTCGTCGTGGTCGTACGCGGCCCGGCGCGCGGCGTCGGTGTCCGTGTAGTTGTTGTACGACATCTCCTTGCCGTGCAGCTGCTCCGCCTCGGCGAGGCCGCCCGTGCCGTCGACGTAGAGGGCGGCGCCCTGGTGCGGGTTCTCGCCGTACCGCAGGACGTTCTTCCGCTCGTACGTGGCGCCCAGGAAGCCCGGGAAGCCGCTGTCGTCGGCCGCCGCATAGTCGTCCGCGAACCAGGAGGCGACGGCCACGTCGTAGGCGGCCGTGTGCCGGAAGGCCTCGCCCGCGAGCCGCTTGCGGGCGGTCAGGTCGAAGCCGCCGGACCGGACGGCGGCGAGCACGTCGCCGTACCGCTCCGGGCTGGTGACGATGGCCACGGACGGGTGGTTCTTCGCGGCGGCGCGGACCATGGAGGGGCCGCCGATGTCGATCTGCTCGACGCACTCGTCCGGGGTGGCGCCGGAGGCGACCGTCTCGCGGAACGGGTAGAGGTTCACGACGACCAGGTCGAACGGCTCCACGCCGAGCTCCGCGAGCTGCTCGCGGTGCGACTCCAGGCGCAGGTCGGCGAGGATGCCGGCGTGCACGCGCGGGTGGAGGGTCTTGACGCGCCCGTCCAGGCACTCGGGGAAGCCGGTCAGCTCCTCGACCTTGGTGACGGGAACGCCGGCCGCGGCGATCTTCCCGGCGGTGGAGCCGGTGGAGACGAGCTCGACACCGGCCTCGTGCAGGCCGCGGGCCAGGTCTTCGAGCCCCGTCTTGTCGTAGACGCTGACCAGCGCGCGGCGGATGGGCTTAACGGTGTCCGTGTTCACCGACATGAACCTTTCGTCCCTCAATGCGGTAGCCGTGCCGGGCGAGACGCCCCACGACGTCGACGAGCAGCGAGCGCTCGACTTCCTTGATGCGCTCGTGCAGAGCGGCTTCATCGTCCGTCTCCCGCACCTCGACCACGCCCTGGGCGATGATCGGGCCGGTGTCGACGCCGTCGTCGACGAAGTGGACGGTGCACCCGGTGACCTTCGCGCCGTACGCGAGGGCGTCGCGCACCCCGTGGGCACCGGGAAAACTGGGGAGCAGGGCCGGGTGGGTGTTGACGACCCGGCCGTCGAAGCGGGCGAGGAACTCCTTGCCGACGATCTTCATGAAGCCGGCCGAGACGACGAGGTCCGGCTCGTACGCGGCGGTGGCCTCCGTCAGGGCGCGGTCCCACTCCTCGCGGCTCGCGTGGTCCTTCACCCGGCACACGAAGGTCGGGAGCCCGGCGCGCTCGGCGCGCTCCAGACCGGCGATCCCGTCGCGGTCGGCGCCGACGGCGACGATCTCGGCGCCGTACCCCTCGGGGTCGGCGGCGACGGCGTCGAGGAGGGCCTGCAGGTTGGTACCGGAACCGGAGACCAGGACGACGAGGCGGGCGGCAGCCACTGGGTCACTCTTTCCGTGGTGTTTGTGCGGTCGTACGAACGAATCGTGTCGCTCGATACGGGGAACCCTACGAATGGCTCGACCGTCAGCAACGATACCGGCACACCGGACGGCCCCCACGGGACGGGGGCGAGGCAGGGCGGTAGCGTCAGGGTCCGACGCCGGACGCGCACCGGGCCGGTCGGGGGCCGGGACGGGGCCGGGCGGCGTGCAGACAGACGCAGACAGACGCAGACAGACGCAGACAGCAGTCGAGACACAGCGGAGACCACGGGTGCGGCCGTGGTCGAGACGACAGAGGGAAGACGTTCAGCAGATGCCGGAACGCCAGTCCACGGACGACAACAACCCGTTCGCGCCGCCGCCCGAGGGCCGGCCGGACCAGCCGTGGCAGCCGCGGCGACCGGAGGGCTCGGGCGGCGACGCGTCCGGGACTCCCGACCCGCCGGGCCCCTCGGACCCGTCCGGCGCGTCCGGCGCGTCCGACGGGCGCTGGAGCCCGCGCCAGCCGGGGCCCTCGGGGGACGGCTTCGGCCGCGGACCCGAGCGCCAGGGCGGCCAGGGGGGTCAGGGCGGGTCGGGACAGGGCGGGTCCGGGCGCGGCCCGGGGCTCCGCTGGGACCCGACGGACCCGGCGCAGCGGCGGGCGCGGTACGCGATCCTCGCCGGCATGTGGGGGTTCTTCTTCGCCCTCTTCGAGATCCCGGAGCTGGCCCTGCTCCTCGGCTCCCTCGGCCTCTATTGGGCGATCAGCTCGCTGCGCGCCAAGCCGAAGGGGGACGGACGGCAGGCGGCGGAGGGGACCGGCGGGGCCGCCGGGGTGTCGTCGGCGTCACAGCCGGCGTCCCAGCCCTCGCGGACTCCGGGGCGGGGCGCCTCCCCGGCGCCCGCCCCGCTGCGGGCGATGCGGACGGCCGCGATCAGCGGCCTGGTCGCGTCGAGCGTGGCCCTGGCGATCGTGGCGGGCGGCTTCACGATGCAGCTCGTCTACCGGGACTTCTACGAGTGCCGGGACGACGCCCTCACCCAGGCGGGCCGGCTGGCCTGCAACGACCTCCTGCCGAAGCCGCTGCGGGCGGGCTTCGGGGTCCGGGAGTAGCGGGACTCACGCGGCGCCGGGGCCCTCGGAGTCCTGCTCCGGCCGTGGCTCCGGTTTCGACTCCGGCTCCGGCTCCGGCTGTGGCTGCGGGTGCGGCTGTGGCTGCGGGTGCGGCTGTGGCTGCGGGTGCGGCTGTGGCTGCGGCTCCGGTTTCGTGGCGGGCTCCCAGGCCGCCGGGAGGAAGTCGTACGGCTCGTAGCCGGTGTCCCCGAAGGGATCCCCGTACAGGTCGTCGTACGGATCGCTGTCGTACGGACCCCTGCCGTACGGACCCCTGCCGTACGGGTCGGCGCCGGGCCCCGGGAGCCCCGGGGCCGCTCCGGTCCGCTGGGCCAGGAGCCGGAACCGGTTCCGGGCCCGGCCACGGTCCCGGTCACGGAGCCGCACCCACTTCAGGGAGGGCATCCGGGAGGGCTTCCCGCCGACGGTGGCGCCCTCCCCCGTCTCCGGCTCCGGCTCCATGGGGTCCGGGGCGGCCGGGACGGGGGCCGGTACGCGCTTCGGCCGCGGGGAGCGGCGGCCCCAGGCCCGTACCCCCAGCGCCGTCGGAACGCCCGCGCAGGCCCCCCACAGCAGCGCCGCGGCACCCGCCTGCCACCACACCGGGCCGAACGCGGCCAGCCGGCCGGAGCCCAGCGGGCCGCCCGCCGCCCCCGCGAGGGCGGCGACGGCCGCCGCGCACGCCCCGGCCGCGCCCAGGGCCGTCAGCACCGTGTCCCGGACGGTCCAGGTCCGCGCCGAGCGGCCCACCCGGCGCCCCAGGAGCAGGGCCGCGGCCAGCGGGACCGCCGCGGCCGACCAGTGGAGCCAGGTGCCGCGCCCCTCGGCGGGCACCGCCGCCAGGAGCGGGAAGGGCGGTACGGCCGGGTCCCCGGCGAGGCCCAGCGGGGTCGCGAGGGCGCCCGTGCCGAGGGAGAAGCCGGGCCCGAGGCCGTACGCGGCCCCCCACACGGCGGCGTTCGGCAGCAGTGCCAGGACGAGCAGCAGAACGGCCGCCCGGCCCGACCACTCCCCCGCCAGGCCCAGGAACAGGGCCTGTGCCCGGTCCGCGCGCAGGGCCAGCGAGATCGCCGCGGCCGCCGCGCCGCCGACGAGCAGCGTCACGAGGCCGAGCCCGGCCGCGCTCGGGAGGACCGCCCACCGCTGCCCGGGGAACGGGCGGCCGAGCGCCGTCCAGGCCCCCGCCGCCGCCGCGCAGGCGACGACGGCCGGCGGCCAGAGACCGGCCGTGACCAGGTCGGCGGGCAGCGGTCCGCCCTCGCTGTGGAGCACCACCGCCGCCGTGACCAGCAGGTATCCCCCGGCCACGGCGCCGATCGCGCCGCTCGGGGAGGGGCGCGGCCGGTTCCGGCCGCCGGCGCCCGGGTCGAGGGTGTCGCGGGCCGCCCGGTGGACGAGCCAGACGGGCAGGGCGGTGAGGAGGAGCGGGACGACGCCGAGGGGCGCGGGCAGGTCGGAGAGGGTGTCCGTACGGATCAGGTCCACGCCGTGGGCGAGCAGCCAGAGCCCGGCGGCGGCGTGCAGGACGTCGTGGGGGCCGCCGTCGGGGAACGGGGAGCTGATCCAGGCCGCGATCACCAGGACCGCGAGGGCGCCGAGGCCCAGTCCGGCGGCGACCCCGCCCCGGACGCAGGCGGCGGCGAGCGCGGCGGAGCGGCCGCCCTGGACCAGGGGATGCTCGGTCACGTGGGTCACGGGGCCATGCTCCCAACGACACGCGCTTTCGCCGCGTAACGGGCAAACATCCGTTGTGTCGCCCAAGATACGTTTATGTACTTTTCCGCCCAGAGAAGCTCTGCGGGAGGTCGACGCCCATGAGCCGGAGCACCGCGGATTCCACCCCCTCCGCCACCCTGCCGACCCCCAAGGAGCGGCGCCGGTTGCGCGAGGCCCTCGCCCTGAGCGAGGAGCAGGTCGCCGAGGCCTTGGGCGTCACGAAAGCCACGGTCAAGGCGTGGGAGAACGGGCGCTCGGCGCCCCGCGGACGCAAGCGCGAGGCGTACGCGAAGCTGCTGCTCGGCACGGGCGGCCCGTCCCCTGCGCCCGCCCCCGCCGGGGGGACCGGGACACGACGGCCGGAAGCGCGGCCCCCCGTGCCCGGGACGAAAGCGACGCCCGAGCCGGCCACGGCCCCCGGCCCGGGAGCGGCCCCTGGCCCGGGAGCGGCGTCCGAACCGGGAGCCGCGTCCGGATCCGGCGCCGCGTCCGAGCCCGGAGCCACGTCCGAACCCGAAACCGCGTCCGAACCCGGAGCCGCGTCCGAGCCCGGAGCCGCGTCCGGGCCGGAAACGGCCGTCGCAAGCGCCGGGGTCACTCCTTCGGCCCCCTCCTCCCCTGTCTCTTCCCGGCGCCCCGCCGGCGACCGGGTCCGGGGCGCGGACGGGCGGGACGCCGAGCCGACCCGGGTCCTTCCTCCCGTACCGGCCGGTGACGGGGTCTCCATGCCGGCGGAGCGCCTGAAACCGGGCGCGCCGGAGGAGGCGGACGCCGCGCCGGGCCTCACCCCCGAAGAGGCGTTCGACGCGCTCTACGCGCACGCCGCGCCCGGCCTCGTCCATCAGACGTTCTTGCTCACCGGCCGCCGGGCGCTCTCCCGGGAGAGCGTCGAGCGCGCCTTCCAGCAGGCGTGGCAGCGCTGGCCCGAGGTCGCGGTCGACGCGGACCCGGTGGGCTGGGTGCGGGCGGCGGCGTACGAGTACGCCCTCTCCCCCTGGCACCGGCTGCGCCGCGCCCACAAGCACCCCGACGCCCCTTCGGCCGAGGCGGGCCGGCGGGGACAGGAGCTGCTCTCCGCGCTGCTCGAACTGCCGCCGCCGTACCGCCGCACCGTGCTGCTCTACGACGGCCTCGGCCTCGACCTGCCGGACACGGCGGCCGAGACGGAGGCGAGCACCCCCGCCGCCGCCAACCGGCTGCTGCACGCGCGCACGGTCCTCGGCCGGAAGGACCCCGACCTCGCCGAGCCCGAGGAGCTGCGCCGGCGGCTGGACGCGCTGGTCGCGGAGGAGCCGGTGGCGGACCTCCCGGCGGCCCGCGCGGTCCGGACCGGCAGCGAGCACCGGATCCGCACCTGGACGCGGGCGGTGGTCGGCGTGACGGCGGTCCTCGTCGCGATGACCGGTTTCACGGCCGTGACCGCGCCGACCCGGTACGTCCCGGTGAACGCGCCGGGCGAGACCGTCAACGGGGTGCCGGTGCGCGGCGGCCCGGAGAAGCTCAGGCCCGAGGACCTGGAGCTCCGCGACCGGCTGCGCTCCGAACCGAACCCGGGCCCCGAGCGCCTGGTCCCGGTGGCCGGGTGACCACCCGTTCGCGAACAAGCCCGTACGCGAGTGGCTCCGTACGCCAGTGGGCCCGTACGCGCATGGGCCCGTACACGCGTGGGCCCCGCCCCCGCCCGGTTTCCCGGGAGGGGCGGGGCCCACGCGCTGTGCGGTGGCGGCGGCGTCAGCCCGCGAGGATCGCGCGCGCCAGCTTGGCCGTCTCGGTCGGGGTCTTGCCGACCTTGACGCCCGCGGCCTCCAGGGCCTCCTTCTTCGCCTGGGCGGTGCCGGAGGAGCCGGAGACGATGGCGCCGGCGTGGCCCATGGTCTTGCCCTCGGGCGCGGTGAAGCCCGCGACGTAGCCGACGACCGGCTTGGTGACGTTGGCCTTGATGAAGTCGGCCGCACGCTCCTCGGCGTCGCCGCCGATCTCGCCGATCATGACGATCAGGTCGGTCTCCGGGTCGGCCTCGAAGGCCGCCAGGGCGTCGATGTGCGTGGTGCCGATGACCGGGTCGCCACCGATGCCGACGGCGGACGAGAAGCCGATGTCACGGAGCTCGTACATCATCTGGTACGTCAGCGTGCCGGACTTCGAGACCAGGCCGATGCGGCCCGGCTTCGTGATGTCGCCCGGGATGATGCCGGCGTTGGACTGGCCCGGCGTGATGAGACCGGGGCAGTTCGGGCCGATGAGGCGGGTCTTGTTGCCCTTCTCCACGGCGTACGCGTAGAACGCGGCGGAGTCGTGGACGGCGATGCCCTCGGTGATGACGACCGCGAGGGGGATCTCGGCGTCGATGGCCTCGACGACGGCGGCCTTCGCGAAGGCCGGCGGCACGAAGAGGACCGAGACGTCGGCGCCGGTCTCCTTGATGGCCTCGGCGACGGTGCCGAAGACCGGCACCTCGGTGCCGTCGAAGTCGACCTTGGTGCCGGCCTTGCGCGGGTTCACGCCGCCGACGATGTTGGTGCCGTCACCCAGCATGAGCTTGGTGTGCTTCATGCCCGTGGCACCGGTCATGCCCTGGACGATGACCTTGCTGTCCTTGTTGAGGAAGATAGCCATGGCTCTGGTGTCCCTCGTCCCTTACTTCGCAGCCGCGAGCTCGGCGGCCTTGTCGGCCGCTCCGTCCATGGTGTCCACGCGCTGCACCAGCGGGTGGTTGGCGTCCGACAGGATCTTGCGACCCAGCTCGGCGTTGTTGCCGTCGAGGCGCACGACCAGCGGCTTGGTGACCTCCTCGCCCTTGGAGGCGAGGAGCTCCAGGGCCTGGACGATGCCGTTGGCGACCTCGTCGCAGGCGGTGATGCCGCCGAAGACGTTGACGAACACGGACTTGACGTCCGGGTCGCCCAGGATGATCTCCAGGCCGTTCGCCATGACCTCGGCGGAGGCGCCGCCGCCGATGTCGAGGAAGTTGGCGGGCTTCACGCCGCCGTGGTTCTCACCGGCGTACGCGACGACGTCCAGGGTCGACATGACCAGGCCGGCGCCGTTGCCGATGATGCCGACCTCGCCGTCGAGCTTGACGTAGTTGAGGCCCTTGGCCTTGGCCGCGGCCTCGAGCGGGTTGGCCGCCGCCTTGTCCTCCAGGGCCTCGTGCCCGGGCTGGCGGAAGTCGGCGTTCTCGTCGAGGGAGACCTTGCCGTCGAGGGCCAGGATGTCGCCGGAGGCGACCTTGGCCAGCGGGTTCACCTCGACGAGGAGCGCGTCCTCGGCGACGAAGGTGTCCCACAGGGTCACGAGGACCTCGGCGACCTTCTCGGCCACGTCGGCCGGGAACTGCGCCAGGGCCACGATCTCGCGGGCCTTCTCGATGTCGACGCCCTTGTTGGAGTCGACCGGCACCTTGGCGAGCTTCTCGGGGGTCGTCGCGGCGACCTCCTCGATGTCCATGCCGCCGGCGACGGAGGCCATCGCCAGGAAGGTGCGGTTGGTGCGGTCGAGGAGGTACGAGACGTAGTACTCCTCGACGATCTCCGGAGCGGTCTCCGCGATCATCACCTTGTGGACCGTGTGGCCCTTGATGTCCATCCCGAGGATGTCCGTCGCGCGGGCGACGGCCTCGTCCGGGGTGGCGGCCAGCTTCACGCCGCCGGCCTTGCCGCGGCCGCCGACCTTCACCTGCGCCTTGACGACCGACTTGCCGCCAAGACGCTCGGTGGCCTCGCGCGCCGCCTCAGGCGTGTCGATGACTTCACCGGCCAGCACCGGTACACCGTGCTTGGCGAAGAGGTCCCTCGCCTGGTACTCGAACAGGTCCACGCGCGTCCGTCCCTTTTCTGATGATCGCGGTTCGTTGTCTGCGTGGGCGTGCCGCGGAGGGCAACGTGACTGCTCTGTCACAAGGGAGGCGTACACGGTGTCCGTGGACGCGGCATGTCCGTCTCGCAGGTTATCGCCGTGTGCCGTGGGTCCCTAAATCGCAGATCACAGGAGAGCGGTGATACGGGTCACAGGGCGTGAGGGCGGCGGGACCGTCCGCGGGGGTCGCGGGAGGGCGGCCCGCGGCGGTCGTGGCAGGCGGGGCCCGGGGTTCCGGCTGCTCACGGCGCGCGGGGCGGCGGAGTGAGGGGCGCCTCGAGGCCGCTGTGATATGGGACTCAGTCGCTCTCCGTCCACCCGTGCGAGTGGCCCGCGACGACGGATTCCGCACTCCGGGTCGCCCCGCGGAGGTCAGCCGGCGGGTATCGGCAGGGGGCGCTTCTCCAGGGCGGCGGCCATGATCTCCGGAAAGAGGTCGGGGGTGCAGGCGAAGGCCGGGACGCCCAGCGCGGCGAGCTCTGCGGCCCGGTCGCGGTCGTAGGCGGGGGTGCCCTCGTCGGAGAGCGCGAGCAGGGCCACGAACTGCGTGCCGGCGGCCTTCATCGCCGCGATCCGCTTCGTCAGTCCGCCGCGGATGCCGCCCTCGTACAGGTCGCTGACGAGGACGACGACGGTGTCGGCGGGGCGGGTGATGCCCGCCTGGCAGTGGGCGAGGGCCCGGTCGATGTCGGTGCCGCCGCCGAGCCGGGTTCCGAAGAGGACGTCGACGGGGTCGTCCAGCCGGTCGGTCAGGTCGACGACGGAGGTGTCGAAGACGACGAGCCGGGTGGCGAGCGTCCGCAGGGAGGCGAGGACCGCGGCGAAGACGGCGGCGTGGACGACGGAGGCCGCCATGGAGCCGGACTGGTCGACGCAGAGCACGACCTCCTTCCGTACGCCCCGGGCGGCGCGGGCGTGGCCGACGAGCCGCTCGGGGACGACCGTGCGGTGCTCGGGCAGGTGGTTCTTGAGGTTGGCGCGGATCGTGCGGTTCCAGTCGACGTCCCGGTGGCGGGGCCGGCTGGTGCGGGCGGAGCGGTCGAGCGCGCCGGTGAGGGTGGCGCGGGTGCGGGCGGCGAGGCGCTCCGTCAGGTCGTCGGCGACCTTGCGGACGACGGCGCGTGCGGTCTCCCTGGTGGTCTCGGGCATGGCCTCGCGGAGGGAGAGGAGGGTGCCGACGAGGTGCACGTCGGGCTCGACGGCCGCCAGCATCTCCGGCTCCAGGAGGAGGGTGGCGAGGCCGAGCCGGTCGATCGCGTCGCGCTGCATGACCTGGACGACGGGGGCGGGGAAGTACGTGCGGATGTCGCCGAGCCAGCGGACGACGGAGGGCGCGGAGGCGCCGAGCCCTGCCGTACGGCTCCGCCCGGGGCCGGTGACGGTGCCGGGGCCGGTGCTCGTGCGGTCGCGGTTGTGGCCGTGGTCGTCCGGGTGCCGGTCGTAGAGGGCGGCGAGGGCTCCGTCCACGGCGGCGTCGGTCCCGGTGAGCGTCCGCCCGGTGCCGTCGGCACCGTCCCCGCCGAGGACGAGCCGCCAGCGACGCAGCCGCTCGTCGGCGGGGTCGGGGGCCGCGGGGGTTGTGGGGGCCGCGGGGG
>NZ_JNXJ01000025.1:0-84560 GCF_000716625.1 Streptomyces bikiniensis
AGGAGCGCCAGCGGCTGCGCCCTCAACATCACCGGCGGCACCGAGACCGGGCACGCGGGCGGCACGTACTCCCACTGGAACGGCTACAAGCTGGACTTCAGCAAGTACACCTGCCTCGGGAACTACATCAAGAACACCTTCACCTACATCGGCGTGCGCGGCGACGGGGCCCCGCAGTGGAAGTCCGGCGCGGGCAACGTCTACGCCGACGAGGGCAACCACTGGGACGTGACCTTCTACAACTGCGGCGGCTGCTGACGTCGCAGGAGGCCGACCGGCCCACCGGGCGGGCGGAGCCCCGCGCCCGGAAACGTGAGCCCCTGACCGCACATGGAGGAACGTTGACCCTCGAAGTCTCCCGCCGCGCCGCGCTGCTGACGGCCGTCGGCGGTGCACTCGCCCTGTCCGCCCTGTCCTCCGGAGCCGCGCAGGCGGCACCCGCGCCGACGGCGACCCGCGGAAGGCCGTTCGTGACGAACCCCCGTGAGACCGGCGCGCTCTACGACGCCGGCACCGCCCGCACCACGCACGCCGAACCGCTGAACGCCGCCGTCGGCTGCGCCACGGGACGCGGAGGCCGTAGCTGATGGCCACGTTCGTCACCCGCGCCCAGTGGGGCGCCCGCGCCCCGAAGAGCGTCAGCAGCAGCATCACCCCGGCCCAGGGCGGCGTGGTCGTCCACCACGTCGACGCCGTCAAGGTGGCCGAGGCCAGCCACGCCGACTGCGCCGCGCAGGTGCGGGGCATCCAGAACCACCACATGGACGGCAACGGCTGGTCGGACATCGCCTACAGCCACCTGGCCTGCGTGCACGGCTACCTCTTCCAGGGGCGCGGCGAGAACGTCCGCACCGCCGCCCAGGGCACCACCCAGGGCAACGACGACTGGTACGCGGTCTGCGCCCTGACCGGCGGCACCGGCAGCGACTACGACCCCGTCACCGCCGGGCTGATCGACGCCATCCGGTACGGGGTCAACCGGCTGCGGGTGTCCGGCGGTGCCGCGCAGGCCATCACCGGCCACCGCGACCACCACGCGACCGGCTGCCCGGGGAACCTGTACTCCCGGGTCATCAGCGGCGAGGTCAACCCCGGGGGCGGCCCGCTGCCCCATCCGGGCGTCACCTTCCGGCAGTCCCCGGTCACCGTGCACGCGAGCGTGGCGACCTGGCAGTACCGCATGAACAGCGCGCACGGTTACGACCTCGCCGTGGACGGACAGTACGGTCCGGGCTCCGACGCGGCCTGTCGCAGCTTCCAGTCGAGGAGGGGCCTGGCGGTGGACGGCCTCGTCGGCCCCGCCACGTGGAGAGCGACGTTCGCGTAGGGCCGCGCACGTCAGCGGGGTGACGGTGTCCCGCACGGTGGTTCCGTGCGGGACACCGTCACGTCGTCCCCGAGGGGACGCGGCGGCGCGGGCGGTGGTCGACCGGGCGGTCCCGCGTTCGTACGGAACGCACACGATCAGCGGGTTCCGTCCTCCGCGGGGAGCACCCGCCCGGTGAGCACCGGCGCGCGCCGTCCACGGAGCCGTACGCGACATGACCCGCCCCCGGCGCACTGATCCGGCCACGGCGCATACCGGTTGAAACACGAACCGCGGGTGGGGAACCGGACGTCCCTCCGGGCGGCCGCCCCGGGCGGCCGTCAGGTCGGCGCATCTGCGGGCCCTCCCGCATCACGTTGCTCGCTTTGCACGGACGCAGCGGACGCGAGGGGCGAGGGCGCGCCGACCGGCGGCCCACGGAGGGCGACGTCACGGCCGCGCGTCGTGCGTGGACTCCGGAACGTCACCACGGCTCGCCACCGGGACGGGGGCTGGATCCCTCCGGTCCGCAATCGGCTGCAGAAACTTTCTGACGCTCCGTCAACGAGAATCCGGCCATCGCCACGGACCCGTGGGACCCCACGTGCGGCATCGGACTCCCGGACGACCGCAGGTGGCCGAAAGGACGCCTTGCCACCAGGGGCGAGTGCCCCAAGGATTTGGGGTGCAAGTTGGCAGGTGCATGGCGAATACCCGTCGCCGCGCACCGCCCGCCCCCACATGGCCGCCCACCCAGCGGCCCCCCTTCCCCCACCGGAGGAAACAGTGTCCCGTTCGTTGCGCCGCGAAAAGCTCGCCCACGCCACGCGCATGCTCGCCGTGGCCGGTGCCCTCGTGGCCGCCTCCGCCCTGGCGGCCCCGTCCTCGTCCGCACAGCAGCTCGACGCCCCGCGCGCCTCCGCAGCGGCCCTGGAAGCCACCAGCGACGCGGTCCTGCGGGCCGACGTGGCGGGCTCCGCCTGGTACACCGACCAGAAGACCGGCAAGATCGTCGTCAGCGTCGACAGCACCGTCTCCCAGGGCGAGATCGCGGCCCTGGCCAAGGCCGCCGGAGCCAACGCCAAGAACCTCAAGATCGAGCGGACCAACGGCAGGATCACCAAGCTGATCGCCGGCGGACAGGCCATCTACGGCGGCGGCGGCCGCTGCTCCCTCGGCTTCAACGTCCGCAGCGGCTCCACGTACTACGCGCTGACCGCCGGACACTGCACCAACAACGGCAGCACCTGGTACACGAACTCCTCCCAGACCACCGTGCTCGGGTCCCGGACGGGCACCAGCTTCCCCAACAACGACTACGGGATCATCCGGCACTCCAACGCCTCCGCGGCCGACGGGCGCGTCTACCTCTACAACGGCAGCTACCGCGACATCACCGGCGCCGGGAACGCCTACGTCGGCCAGTCCGTCCAGCGCAGCGGCAGCACCACCGGCCTGCGCAGCGGCACGGTCACCGGCCTGAACGCCACCGTCAACTACGGCGGCGGCGACATCGTCTACGGGCTCATCCAGACCAACGTCTGCGCCGAGCCCGGCGACAGCGGCGGCGCCCTGTTCTCCGGCACCACCGCCCTCGGCCTCACCTCGGGCGGCAGCGGCAACTGCTCCTCCGGCGGCACCACGTTCTTCCAGCCCGTCACCGAGGCACTGAGCGCCTACGGGGTCAGCGTCTTCTGACCGCAGCGGGGGCAGGCCCCCGCCCGGCCCGCTCTTCGGCCGTCGACGTCCCGCGCGGTGCGCCACCGCGCGGGACGTCGCCGTGAGCGCTCCGTCGCACCTTCGCCCCGGACTGGGCAGATTCCGTAATGGGCGGTACATTCGATCCCTGAAACTCGCTGATCTGAAACGTGGCAAGCCGGAGGACGCGGCCTCGGCGGCCGCCTTGCGCCCCGGCGGTCCCACGCCGCAGAAGGGAACGCCATGAGCCCCACGCTGGCCGACGAGATCCGCAGTCGGCTCGGAGAGCTGAGTCCCGCGGAGCGCAAGGTCGCGCGGGTGCTGCTGGCGGGGTATCCGTCCGCGGTCTTCGAGACGGTCGCCACGATCGCCGAGCGGGCGGGCGTCTCGGCACCCACGGTGCTGCGGTGCGCCTCCCGGCTCGGTTACCGGGGCTTTCCCGACCTCCAGGCCGCCCTCCGGTCCGAGCTCGACGCCCGCAACGCCTCGCCGATCACGCTCTACGCGGTCGCCGACACGTCGAAGCACGAGGGGGCGGAGGCTCCGCAGGAGGCCGCCGCCACTCAGCTCGGCAAGCGCTCCTCGCTCGTGCGGCAGGCCGTCGCCCGGACCTTCGACGAGGTCGCCGCCCACGAGTTCGAGGACGCCGTCGGCCTTCTCGCCGACCCCCGCCGTCGCGTGCACGTGGCGGGCGGGCGCTTCACGCACCTGATGGCCGAGTACCTGGGCCTGCACCTGATGCAGTTCCGCGACCAGGTGAGCTTCCTGCCGCACAAGGACGTGGAGCGGACCTCCTTCCTCACGCAGCTCGCCCGACGCGACGTCACCGTCCTTTTCGACTACCGGCGTTACGAGGCCGACAAGACGCTGATCGCCGAACTGGCCCGGGAACGGGGCGGCAAGGTCGTCGTGTTCACCGACCCGTGGCTCTCGCCCGCCGCCGCCCACGCGGACGTCGTGCTCATCACGCAGGTCTCCTCGCACTCCCCGTACGACAGTCTGGTCCCGGCCCTGGCGGTCGTCGAGGCCCTCGTCGCCGCAGTCCTCGACCGGATCGGCGGCAGCGGCCACGAGCGCATGAAGGAAGCGGAGAGGGTCGCCCGGCGCACCGGCCTGCTGTGAGCGGCCCGCGCCCCGCGGTCCGCTCGATGACGCGAAAGGAGCCGGCCCCGGGACGGGGCCGGCTCCTTGTCGTCCGGCCGGTCAGCGCGGCGCGATGTCGATGCGCAGGGAGAGGAGCGTACGGGCGTCGGTGCCGTCGCCGGTGAAGGCGGCGAAGCCGAGCGCCTTGGTGAACGTCACCGTGAACCGCGGCCCGCTCTCGAACGTGGTCGCGGTCGCGCTGCTCTGCGCGCGCGTCGAGGCGAGCGCCCGCGCGGTGGTCCGGAAGCCGTACGGAACGCCGTCGGGGTTGGCCGCGGAGAAGAAGACGTCGGCGTTGACCGGGACGGGTGCCGTACCGACGGGCTTCAGGGGCTGCTTGGACGGGTGGACGCGCGGCGCCCAGGTGCGCGCGTCGTACTGGTCTCCGTCCGTGAGGTAGCTGTACCGGGCCCGGCGGAGGGACCAGCCGTCCGCCGAGTCGCGCGCGCGGGCGTCGCGCAGGTCCAGGACGGCGACGCCGTTCGGTCCGAGGACGCTGAGGTGCTCACGTGAGCTGCCGGGCCGGTCGACCACGAGGGCGGTGTTCTCCTCCAGGGCGTAGACGCGGTCGTGGCCGGTGTCGGAGGCGAGGCGCAGCGCCCGGCCCTCGCGTCCGTAGGCGCCGGTGTGGGTGTCGACGAGCCCCGAGCGGAGGAAGCCGAAGCCGCCCTCGGGGAGGTACCCGAGGCGGGTCGGGTCGTCGAAGTAGCCGGGGGCGCTGCCGTCCCTGAGCCCCTCGTAGGACTCGCCGCCGGTGACCATGTCGGGGCCGGAGGCGATCTGGGCTCCGGCGGAGGACCCGGCGACGACGGCGCCCCGGGCGAGCTTGGCGCGGATGGCGGCCAGGACCTTGGAGTCCCGGTGCGCGTCGCCGCGCAGCAGGGTGGTGACGTAGCGGTACTGGTCGCCGCCGCCGAAGAAGAAGCCGGTCATGGACTCGACCTGGGCGACGACGGCGTCGGAGTCGGCGTTGGCGACGTGGTCGGTGTCGAGAGGGATCCACTGGGCGTCGGCGGCTCCGTGCCGCTTGAACACATCCGCGTAGTACGCGCCGTTGCAGGCGGAGTTGCTGCACCGCTCGGGGTCGTCCGCGTGCGGGTCCTGGCTCTCGGGCACGGAGGCGGCCGTGATGATCCCGATGCGGGCGCCGGGGCCGCCGGCCCGCTTGATGATCTCGCCGTAGACCTGGGTGTTGCTCTCCTTGAGGGCTCCGCCGATCAGGACGAGGGAACCCGCCTGGGTGCGGGCCTTCGGGGCGTCGGCGAGGGCGGACGAGGAGACCGAGAGGAGGGAGACGGCGAGGGCGCCGGCGAGGACGGTGCGGCGTGCGGGTGCGGAAGGGACGCGCATGGTGCCTCCGTTGAGGGTCGGACGGGTGGCGGGACTGTGCGAGGGGCGGGGGCGCGTGGCCGGGGCCCGTGGGGGGCGCCTCCGGAGGCGCCGGCGTCGTTCAGGTGGTGCCGGCCCTGCCCAGGGAGGCGATCAGGTCGGCGAGGAGGGCGACGCGCTGCGGGACGGAGGTGACGTCGAGCCATTCCTGGGGCGTGTGGTCGGCGCCGCCGACCGGGCCCAGGCCGTCGAGGACGGGGATGCCCGCACCGGCGATGAGGTTGGCGTCCCCCACGCCGCCGGTGGCGGCGGCGCCCAGCTCGATGCCGGCCGTCCGGGCGGCGGCGCGCGCGTGGTCGAACATCCGCCGGGAGGCGGGGGTGTCCTCCATCGGCGGGCACAGGTCGAGTTGCTCGACCTCGACGGTGACACCGGGGACGCCGGGCTGGTCGGCGGCTTCGCGGATGGCCCGGGTGACGCGCTGGATGTCGGCCGTCGTGGCGGCGCGCACCTCGATGCGCAGTTCCGCCCGGGGACAGACGATGTTGGCGCGGGTTCCGGCCCGGACGACGCCGACGTTGACGGTGACGTCGTCCCAGTGGCCGTTGAGGGCCTGGAGGGCGACGGTCAGGTGGGCGGCGGCGAGGGCGGCGTTGGCACCGCGCTCGGGTTCGATGCCGGCGTGCGCCGCCCGTCCGGTGACGGTGAGACGGAAGTCGGCGACGCCCTTGCGGGCGATGACGAGATCGCCGTTCTCCCGGGCGCATTCGAGGCCGAGTCCGAAGTGCGCCCCGGCGGCCGTCGCCTCGATCAGCGGCCGGCTGGCGGGCGAGCCGATCTCTTCGTCGGGGGTGGCGAGCAGGACCAACTCGTCGTACGCGTCGACGCCGAGGTCGCCGAGGATCTCCAGGGCCGTGAGTCCGGCGAGCAGGCCGCCCTTGTCGTCGCTGACGCCGGGGCCGTACGCCGTGGAGCCGTCGATCCGGAAGGGGCGTGCGGCGGCGGTGCCGTTCTCGAAGACGGTGTCCATGTGGCCGGCGAGGAGGATCCTGCGGCCGCCCTCGGCCTCGGGCAGCGTGCCGCGTCGGCGGCCGACGAGGGCGTCGCCGGTCCGGTGTCCGTCGGGCGTCGACGGGAGGCGGACGCGTTCCACGGTGAAGCCGATCCGTTCGAGCCTGCGCTCGATCCAGTCGGCGACTTCGTTGACGCCGTCGGCGCTGTAGGAGCCGGAGTCGACGGAGACGAGCTCCTCCAGGTCGCGCAGGTAGTCGGCGCGGCGGGCGCGGGCCAGGTCCAGGAGGTCGTCGAGCACCTCCTGGCGGCGGGCGGGGGCGCTCACAGGACCTTGGACAGGAAGGCGCGGGTGCGCTCCTGCTCCGGGTCGACGAGCACCCGGCGGGGGTCGCCCGCCTCTACGACGACGCCCTCGTCCATGAAGACGGCGGTGTCGCCGACCTCTCGGGCGAAGCCGATCTCGTGGGTGACGACGACCATGGTCATGCCGTCCGCGGCGAGCTGCCGCATGACGTCGAGGACGTCACCGACGAGCTCGGGGTCCAGGGCGGAGGTCGGCTCGTCGAAGAGCATCAGTTTGGGCTTCATGGCGAGCGCGCGGGCGATCGCGACGCGCTGCTGCTGTCCACCGGACAGCTCGGCGGGATAGTGGTGCCCGCGGTCGCCGAGACCGACCTGGTCGAGGAGGGCGTGGGCGTGCTCCCGGGCGTCGGCGCGGGAGACGCCCGCGACCTTGACGGGGGCCTCCATGACGTTCTCGACGGCGGTCATGTGCGGGAAGAGGTTGAAGCGCTGGAAGACCATGCCGATGTCCCGGCGGCGGTCGGCGACCTCGCGCTCGCGGAGCTCGTACAGCTTGTCTCCCTGCTGGCGGTAGCCGACGAGCTCGCCGTCGACGGTGAGCCTGCCGCCGTCCACCCGCTCCAGGTGGTTGATGCAGCGCAGGAAGGTGGACTTCCCGGATCCGGAGGGGCCGAGGAGACAGCAGACCTGGCCGCGTTCCACGGTGAGGTCGATGCCCTTGAGGACCTCCAGGCTCCCGAAGTGCTTGCGTACGCCTTCGGCGCGCACCATGGGGGTGCTCATCGGTTCTGCTCCTTGCTGTTCTTGCCGAGCCGCTCCACCGTTCCGCCGAGGAGGCGACGGAGGGGCGAGACGTGTCCGGCGCGGGTGGTGCCGCGGCCGTAGCGCCGTTCCAGCCACGCCTGGGGCACGCTGAGGAGGGTGACGAGGGCCAGGTACCAGAGGCTGGCGACGACCAGCATGGGGATGACCTGGTAGTTCTGGGCGTACACGTCCTGGATGTTGGACATCAGGTCGTGGGCGGAGATGACCGATACGAGGGCGGTCATCTTGAGCATGTTGATCGTCTCGTTGCCCATCGGCGGGATGATCACGCGCATGGCCTGGGGCAGGACGATGCGGCGCATGGTGAGCGCGGGCCGCATGCCCAGTGAGTGGGCGGCCTCCGCCTGGCCGGGGTCGACGGACTGGATGCCGGCCCGGACGATCTCCGAGGCGTAGGCCGCCTCGTTGAGGCCGAGGGCGAGCAGGGCGGCGATCGCCGGTGTCAGGAGGGAGTTGGTCTCGGCCTGGAAGAACGTGATGTCGGTGAAGGGGACGCCGATCTTGACGTACTTGTAGAGCGCGGCGGCGTAGCCCCAGAAGATGATCTGGACGAGCAGCGGGGTGCCGCGGAAGACCCAGACGAACGCGTTGGCGAGTCCGTACAGCACGGGGCTGGACGAGAGCCGCATGACGGCGATCAGCGTGCCGAGCGCCAGGCCGAGGAGCATGGCGGCGGCGGTGAGCCAGAGGGTCGTCGCCAGGCCGTCGAAGATGAGGTCGGCGAAGAGGTAGTCGCCGACGACGTCCCAGTGCAGGTTGTCGTTCTTGGCGAGGGAGCCGATCAGTCCGACGAGGGCGAGGACCGAGGCGACGGCCGCGATCCAGCGCGCGTAGTTGCGGACGGGGACGATCTCGAGTTCCCCGGTGGGGGGCCGGTCCGTGGCGGTGGTGCTCTGCGGGACCTTGGTCGTGCCGGCCATCTTTAGTCCACCGCCGCGTTCTTGGTGGCTTCCTTCACCGCGATGGACGGGACGCCGTACTTGTTGTAGATCTTGGTCAGGGTGCCGTCGTCGATGAGGGACTGCAGCGCCTTCTGGATGGCGTCCGTCAGCTCGGGCAGCTGCTTGCTGACCGCGATGCCGTTGGGCGAGGCGTTGTAGCCGCCCGGGGCCGCCGGATCCTCGACGAGGTCGAAGGCCTTGCCGCTGTCGGCCGTCTTGGCGACCCAGCCGGCGGCGGGCTTGGTCAGCACCTGGGCGATCACCTTGCCCGAGCGCAGGGCGAGCTGGGCGTCGGAGTCCTTGGGGAAGGTCTGGATGTCGATCTTGCCCTTGCCCGCGCCGGAACAGGCGGCCTGGTGGGACTTGAGCAGGTCGAGCTGGTTGGTGGCGGCCTGGACGGCGACCTTCCGTCCGCACAGGTCGTCGAGGGTGGTCACCTTCGCCGGGTTGCCGTCGCCGACGAGGATGCCGGAGCCGGACTGGGAGTAGTCGACGAAGTCGACCACCTTCTGGCGCTCCTTGTTGTCCGTGATGGCGGACATCGCCACGTCGAACTTGCCGGCCTGGATGGCGGGGACGATGCCGTCGAACTTCTGGGGGGAGAAGGCGAAGGTCACGCCGAGCTTGGCGCCCAGGGCCTGGCCGAGGTCGTAGTCCAGACCGGTCAGCTCGGTCTCGCCCTCCTTCACGTACATCTCGAAGGGCGGGTACGGCACGTCCGTCGCGACGCGCACCTCGCCGGCCTTCTTGATCTTCTCGGGGAGCAGGTCGTGCAGCTTCTGGTCCTTCACGATCTCCGTGCCGCCGATGACGGTCTTGGCCGACGGGGCGGGGGGCTCGTCACCGCCGCAGGCGGACAGGGACAGGAGTATGGTCGCCGCGACGGCGGCGGCGGCCGCGGGGCGTGCGATAAGAGCGTTCATCGCCTGGAACCTCTCGGTGGTTATCTGCCGACGGAGTCTGACCGCCCGCACTGCTGCGAAGTTACAGATGAACCCGCCGAATGACTAGATGTAAGGATCATTACGTTCATGTAACGAGAGATCTGGCCATGTTTCTGGGGTGATTTGGGCGCTATGACGCACATCTGCGGCTCATTCTCGGCGGCCGGGCGCCGTTCCGGACTTACATCTTCCCCAGTAAGGCCATTACTTGTATGTTCCGCTACCAATCCCGCAGCCCTCGTCCGACGGCCGCGGCATCGAGTCAGCCCCTTTTCAGGAGTGCACATGACACACCGCCCCTTCAGGGCCCCCGCGGCGGCCGCCGTCGTCCTCGCCACGACGGCCTCCGTACTGATGGCGCATCAGCCGGCGCAGGCGGCGGCCGAACGCACACGGCTCGGCAGCGCTTCCGACGTCAGCCGCAGCACGTGGAACGGTCCGGCGTTCACGATGAACGGAGCCGGCGGCATCGTGACGGCCTCGATGACCCGGGCCATCGACGAGATCCGCGGCGGCACCGGGAGCCTCGACGTGGTCGTCCTGGCCGGGTCGGCGCCGACGTCGGGCAGTAGGACCCCGGAGTGCGACACGATCACGGGGCTGACCGGCGTGAACTCCTGTACGACATGGACGCTGACGACGGCGTCCGACGGCAACAACAGCCAGATGAACACCGACGTCCGCAACGCCGAGTTCGTCTACTTCGCCGGCGGCGACCAGTGCCGCTACACCGCCTGGAAGGGCACCGCCCTGGAGGCCTCCGTCGAGGCGGTCGTCGCCAAGGGCGGCGGCTCCGGCGGGGGCAGCGCAGGCCACCACATCAACAGCCCCATCGTCTACGACGCCTGCAACGGCAGCGTCACCAGCGCGGAAGCGCTCGCCAACCCCTACGACCGGTACGTCAGCTTCACCACCGGCATGTTCACGTGGGCGAACTACGGCGGCGTCATCAACGACTCCCACTTCGTGACCCGCGACCGCATGGGCCGCACCATGTCCTTCCTGGCGCGCGCCGTGAAGGACGGCCTCGCACCGGGAGGAGCCGCCTGGGGCGTGGGCGTGGAGGAAGGGGGCGGCTCCCTGTTCCTCGACCGCAACGGCATGGCGACGCAGTACGGCAAGGACGCCTATGTCGTCCTCGCCGACCACCAGCCGGAGCAGGCCGTCGACAGGAAGCCGCTCACCTACAGCGGCTTCAAGATCTGGCGCCTGACGCCGGGCTCCACCTTCGACTTCAAGAACCGCCCCACCTGCGGCTACTACCTGCGGAGCGTCACGAACGGCGTGACCGACGCCCACCTCTACGACGGGACGCCCCTGACCGACTGCGGCACCCAGGGCGGCGACGGGTCCACGGTCGCGGAGAGCGAGCCCAACGACACGCGCGACACGGCCGACGACGCCACCGCTCTCGCCTCGCCCGGCACCCTCACGGGCAGCATGAAGTCGACCAGCGACCGCGACTACTTCAAGGTCTCCGTGGCGGCCGGCCAGACCGTCTCGGTGAACTGCGCCGTGCCCACCGCCTACGACGCCGACGCGTACTGGCTCGACGCGAACGGCAGCACCCTGACCCGGTCCGTGAACGACGGGGCGGGCACCGACGAGTCCCTTTCGTTCACCAGGACCGCGACCGGAACGGGCACCTACTACCTCGACGTGGAAGCCTACAGCGGCTCCGGCACGGCCACCTACGCCTGCACCCTCACCAGAAGCTGACCCCCTCCCCCACCGTGGGGCCCTCGCACGCGCGCCCGGGCGCCACGGTCAACCCCCGTCGCGCATGACGTGCCGCACGTGACCTCCCGGCCGGGCTCAGCCCGGCCGGGAGGTCACGTCGTCGGGCCCTGACACGGGCGGGCGAGGCGCCACGGGTCGAGCAGCTCGTCGAGTTCGCCGTCGGTGAGCAGCCCGTCGCGGGCCGCCAGTTCCCGGACGGGAATCCCCGACTCGCGGCACTCCCGCGCCAGGGACGTGGACCGCTGGTAGCCGATGACCGGGTTCAGGGCGGTGGCGAGGCCGGCGCTCCGCTCCACCAGGGCGCGCAGCCGCTCCTCGTCGGCCTCGATGCCGGTGACGCAGCGCTCGGCCAGGAGCCGGCAGGCGGCGGCGAGCCGGTTCGCCGAGTTGAGCAGGTGGTGGACCATCAGGGGCTCGAAGGCGTTCAGCTGGAGCTGTCCCGCCTGGGCCGCCGCGCAGACCGCGGCGTCCGCGCCGATGACGTCGAAGCAGACCTGGTTCACGGCCTCGGGCATCACCGGATTCACCTTGCCCGGCATGATGCTGGACCCGGCCTGGAGCTCCGGCAGCCGGATCTCGCCGAGGCCCGCCCCGGGGCCCGAGGCGAGCAACCTGAGGTCGTTGCAGATCTTGGACAGCCGTACGGCGAACTGACGGAGGGAGCCGGAAAGACGGACGAATCCGCCGATGCCCTGCGCGCTCTCCACCAGGTCGCGGGCGGGCCGGACCGGCACGGACGCGACGGTTTCGAGGTGGGTCACGGCCAGCCGGGCGAAGCCCTCGTCCGCGTTGAGCCCGGTGCCGATCGCCGTGCCCCCCAGGTTCACCTCCAGGAGGGAGGCGGCGGCCAGGCCGATGAGCTCGGCGTCGTCCCGCACGGTGAGGGCGAACGCGTCGAATTCCCGGCCCAGCGTCATCGGCACCGCGTCCTGGAGCTGGGTGCGCCCGAGCTTCACCGTCTTCGCGAAGCGCCCGCCCCGGTCGCCGAAGGCGTCGCGCAGTACGGTCATCGCGTCGAGCAGTCGGCCCGCGGAGGCGTACACCGCCAGTTTGGCCGCCGTGGGATACGCGTCGTTGGTGCTCTGGGAGCGGTTCACGTCGTCGTTGGGATGGAGGTGCTCGTAGCGTCCGCGCGGGTGTCCCAGGATTTCGAGTGCCCGGTTGGCGACGACCTCGTTGGCGTTCATGTTCGCCGAGGTGCCCGCACCGCCCTGGAAGACGTCCACGACGAACTGGTCGTGGAGGCGGCCCGCGCGGATCTCGCGGCACGCCGCCACGACGGCCCCGGCCCGTTCCCCGGGAAGGGTGCCCAGCTCCCTGTGGGCCAGCGCGGCCGCTTCCTTCACCGCGGCCAGCGCGACGACGAGTTCGGGGTGCGACGAGAGCGGAATGCCCGTGAGGGGGAAGTTCTCCAGCGCGCGCAGGGTGTGGATGCCCCAGTACACGTCTTCCGGCACTTCTCGCACGCCAATGAGATCGCGCTCTTCGCGTCGCATGTCCGTCCCTCGCTGTCGGTACGGGCGACTCACGCGCCGCCCACCGTGAAGTATCATACATTACAGATTGGAGATGCAAGAGACTTAAAGAATCACCCGTTACCGGCCAGGGTGTGCCGGTCATGACACCGAGCCGCAACAGGTCCCCAGTGCGGGCACCTCGGACGAGGCTTTCACCGGTGTGGTCCGATATGCCCTCATGGGGTCGGCCGGAGACGCCCAGGACGAACACTCGCGCAGGTCGACGGCGAAGTGCTGTGGCGCCCGGGGCGGGGTCCGGCCACCGGGGCGGGGCAGGCGGGCGCCGGGGGCGGCGGCACGGCTGTGGGGGCCGAGTTCGGGGGCGATGGCGTCCCAGGTGCCGTCCGGAGGGCTGATCAGCGCACCGTCCGGGAGGGGACGGCGGGCGACGACACGGCACGGGCGCTCGAACTGGCGGCCGCAGGCGTCGTGTTCGTACAGGTGAAAGGATGCCTGGTTGTATTGCCCTGTGAGGTTGGGGACGCGGCTGGCGAGTGGTCTGCCTGCGAGCGCGGTGTGTCCGCGGTGGTGATTGTAGGAGTGCGGCCAGCCGGGGAAGGTACGGTCCGGCCGGTGGCCCGGTCCAGGTGGGACAGGCGGGCCAGGCCGAACCTGTTCAGGACCCGGTGCACGGTTGAGAGCACCAGGCCCAGCAGGTGCGCGACGCGGGCCGGTCCCCACCTCCGCGTGAACCGGACCTTGATGATCCGGCGGTCGGTTCGGGTCGGCGTCCGGCGGGGGCTGTGGTGCGGTCGTGACGAGCGGTCGGTCGTCCCAGCCTCGCCCAGCAGCCGGTAGCGGCCAACCCACCGCTGGGCGGTTGTGGGTGAGACCTGGAAGCGTTCGGCGGCCCGGCGCAGCGGCCAGCCGTCCCCGACCAGGCAACGGGCCAGGCGCAGGCGTCCGGTCTCGGTAAGGGGTGCATTACGGTGGGGCACGAGCGCCTTTCTGGTCGTCGGTGCAGATGTCGCAATCCACACCAGGCCGGAAGGCCCTCGCCCATTTCAAGATCCCTCAGCCGAGACCTGCATCACCCGTCCACGACCTCCCGGGGCAGAACAACTGGGCGTGGTGGGCGGCGTGCCAAGCCGTGGCGATGGACAGTGCTTCCCAGAGCACCTCTACGGAGGTGGCGGGTGCGGTCACGCTCGTAACGGGCGGTCTGCTCGGCGGCGAGCAGCGGGCGGAAGTGGTTGCGGAAGGCAAGGAGGTAGTGCAGTTCCAGGAGTTCGAGGGACGTGCGGGCTGATGCCGACGTGGTCAGGGTGCTGGGCGGCGTAGCGGAGATGAGCTCCGAGGACGGCGTTCGCGCCGGTCTCGTCGTCCAGGCCGTTCACGTCGTCGATGGTCAGCGGGATCACGGGCTCCTCCTTGGGCCGGTCCTCGGGGTCGATGCGCTGGGATCGGAGGTCGGCATACATGGTGGTGCGGGCCGGGCGACGGGTATCTTTCGGTCCGAACATCGGACCATCGGAGCGGGATGCAGAAGATAGCTTCACAGTCAGGGGGCTCGTGCGGGGGCGTGGCGGATGACGTGGCTGCTTCGACCACCGACGAGGTGTCCGGCCGTGGCTCGCCCTTGTTCGTGTCACTGTTCCTTCTCGGAGCGGCGGTGCTCCCCGGGACGCTGGTCGTCGCCATCGGCCTGTGGGGCGACGAACCGGCCGTGCAGGCCTGGCGGAACGTCTTCCTGTCCATCTCCATACAGGCGTTGCCGTTCCTGCTGCTGGGAACGGCCCTATCCGGCGCGATCAACGCGTTCGTGCCGGCGAGGGTGTTCGACCGGGCGCTGCCCCGCAGGCCCGCGCTCGCCGTCCCGGTGGCCGGAGCGGCCGGAGTCGTGCTGCCCGGCTGCGAATGCGCCTCGATCCCCGTCGCCAACAGCCTGATCGGCCGCGGTGTCACGCCGGCCGCCGCCTTCGCCTTCCTGCTGTCGGCTCCGGCCGTCAACCCGGTCGTCCTGACCACGACGGTCATCGCCTTCCCCGACAGCCCGTCCATGGTCGTGGCCCGGCTGCTCGCCTCGCTTGCCACGGCCGTCGTGATGGGCTGGCTGTGGCTCGCGCTGGGACGGGAGAAGTGGCTGCGACCGACCGTGCGTCACACCGGGCACCGGCCCGGGCACAGCCGCCGGACGGAGTTCCGGCTCGGCTTCCAGCACGACTTCCTGCACGCGGGCGGCTTCGTCGTCGTCGGGGCCATGGCCGCGGCCACCTTCAACGTCGCCGTCCCCGACTCCGTACTCGACACGTTCTCCGGTTCACCCTGGCTGTCCGTGCTGTTCCTGGCCGCGCTCGCCATCCTGCTGTCGGTGTGCTCGGAGGCCGACGCGTTCCTCGCGGCCTCGTTCACCGGATTCTCGCCCGTCGCACGGCTGACGTTCATGGTGGTCGGACCGATGGTCGACCTCAAGCTGATCGCACTCCAGGCGGGCACGTTCGGCCGCGCCTTCGCCCTGCGCTTCTCCGCCGCGACGGCGGTCGTCGCCATCCTGTGCAGCACGCTCGTCGGAGGAATACTGCTGTGAAGCGCTCCCCGCAGTCGGTCCTCCTCGTCCTCAGCGGCACCGGCCTGCTGCACATCTCGCTCTTCACCGACCTCTATCTGAGGTACGTCAAGGACTGGATGCGTCCGATGCTGATCGCATCGGGGGTCCTGCTGCTCCTGCTCGGCGCGGCCGACGCCTGGTCACACCGCAAGCAGGCCTCGTCCCGGGACGAGGCTGATCATCGCGTACGCGAGGACTACGAGGAGCACGACAGCCACTGCAACGACCACTCCGGTGTGCCCCGGACGGCCTGGCTGCTCCTCCTGCCCGCGCTGAGCATGCTCTTCTACGCCCCGCCGGCCCTCGGTGCCTACACCGCCTCCCGCCAGGCATCCAAGCCGGTCGTGCAGCAGGACGTCTTCGAACCGCTCCCCGCACTCTCGCCCCTTCCGCTGACCCTCGGCGACTTCACCAGCCGCGTCCGGCAGGACCCCGAGCAGACCCTTAAAGGACGCAGCATCCAAATGACCGGATTCGCCACGCCCGTCGAACGGGGCGAGGGCTGGGACCTGACCCGGCTCCTGGTCAGCTGCTGCTCGGCCGACGCCCAGGCGGTCAAAGTGCGGATCCACGGGATCAAGGCCCCGCCCGCCGACACGTGGGTGACCGTCGTGGGTACCTGGCACGCGGAGGGAACCCTGGGGACAAGTTCCGCCGCGGTCGCGCTCGACGCCCGCACCGTCAACAAGGTCGACCGTCCGTCCAATGGATATATGGACGCCCTTCCACTGCCTCTTTCCTCCTACTGAGCGACTCTGTCGGGGATCTTGAGGTTCGTCGGCGGGGTGGTGTGTTCACGGGGCATGCTCGGGGCGGCACCCTCAAGTGATCAACGCACCGCCTTCGGATGATCATGTGACCGTGGAGGCACAGGTGCGTGACTGCGAGTTTTCGCCGACACAGGAGGACGAGATCTGGAGACGCCGGCGCGAGGGGCAGTCGTTCAGCTTGATCGCGCGGGCGCTCGGCGCACCGATGCAGAGCGCCCGCCGGTTCCCGTACCAGAGCGGCGGCGTCCGCCTCGCCCCGCAGACACGTTCGGAGCGGCATCTGAGTGGCAGCGAGCGCGAGGAGACATCCCGCGGCATCGCCGCCGGGAAGTCGGCCCGGCAGCCGGCCAAGCGGCTGGGCCGATCTCCTTCGACCGTCTTACGCGAGATCGCCCGCAACGGCGGCCGGGACCGCTGCCGAGCCGCGTCGGCCGATGCGGCCGCCTACGCACCTGGGCAACGCCCCAAGCAGGCCATGCTCGTCCAGCGGCCCGCTCTGCGCACCTTGGTGGAAGCCAAGCCGGCCCTGTGCTGGTCACCCGAACAGATCGCAGGATGGCTGCGGCGGCAGTTCCCTGGTGACGCCTCCATGCAGATTTCGCACGAAGCGATCTACCTCTCGCTCTACGACCCTCGCCGGCGCCAGGCGATCGACCGCAGCCTCACCCAGCGGCTGCGGTCAGGCAGGCCCATGCGCCGCCCGACGGCCCACCGGCCGGGGCATCATCCGCGGCATGGTGTGCATCACCGCCCGCCCCACCGAGGTCGAGGACCGCAAGATCCAGAGATCTACGCTGACCTCCTGAACAGCATTGATGCGCTGACCGCTTGAGCTCGCCATCGTTTGACGACAGGGGCAGCCGTGTCCGATGAACCGTGCAATCCGGGGGTCCGCGGCGGCACGAATCCCATCGAATCCGATGGTGATCTCTGACGCCCGCGACCACCGGGTCAGCCGTGGCGCGACCCGAACCGCCGTCGCCGATCTGCCTCCCGACCGCGCCGCCGAGGAGGGCGCGCCCGCCCCGGAGCTGCCGGTCACCCCCCGACATGCCGGGCATCGCCGACCACCTCCGCACCACCGAGCCGGAGCCCGCCGAGCGCACCGCGCTCGACCAGGGAGTCACCGTACGGCGCGGCCAGGGTTGCACCCTGCGCGTCACCGCCGTCCCCACCGTGCACCGCCGGCTCCTCGACCGCTGCCAACCGCTCGACGGAACCCAGGGTGCCCCGGCCGTCCCGGCCCGGCGCAAGGCCCGCCGCGAGTACAAGAATCGCGTCAGCGCACTCGCGCCGACCGCACCATGATCGTTCTCACCGATAACCACGGTTCCGTTGATCCCGAGGCCGGTCTTGTTGATCCCCGAGGCCGGTCTTGAGGATGGTGGTGGCCTCCTCGGCGCTCTCCGTCCTCGCGGCCGCCTCGTACGCCTCCTGCTGCGCCGCCGCGGCGGCGGCGAGGTCGCCGGGGGTGGGCGACGGGACCAGTTCGGCGGCCCGCGCGGGCCCCCGGCGGCCCGCCGCTCCCCCCCACCGCATCCGGTCGGTGATCCACGGCGGAAGTACTTCTGAGTCACAGCTCGACGAGCGGTCCGGAGGCGACGTATGCAACTGAGAGGTGCGCGGATCCTGGTGCCGGGGGCGACCGGGGAGATCGGTGGGGCGCTCGCCCTGCGACTGCACTCCCTGGGTGCCCGTACGGCCCTCGCCGGCCGCGATCCGCACGCGCTCACCCGTGTGGCGGCGGCCTGCGCGGGTGCTCCCTCCCGGACGTTCGAGGCCTGGGACCTCGACTCCTGCGCCCGGACCGTCGACTGGGCAGCCCACGAGCTGGGCGGCCTGGACGGTGTCGTGGTGTGCGTCGGCGTCGCCGCCTTCGGGCCGGTGCGGGAGGTCGGCGACGCGGTCGGCGAGCACCTGGCGGCCGTCAACGCGCTGGCGCCCATGGCGTTCCTGCGCGCCGCCACGGCCCACGTCCGCGAGGGCGGGGTGCTCGCGGCCGTCACCGGGACGGTCGCCGAGGCGGCACCGGCAGGGATGGCGGACTACGCGGCGGCCAAGGCCGCACTGGCCACCTGGCTGGCGGCCGTCCGGCGGGAGCAGCGGCGCACGGGCGTGACCGTCCTGGAGATCGGACTGCCCCACATGGACACAGGGTTCGCCGGCCGTGCCGTCGCCGGTCAGGCGCCGCCGCTGTCGCGGGGGATACCGGTCGAGCGGGCCGTGGACGCGATCGTCGAGGCACTGTCGACGGGGGCCGTCTACGTGCGCCCGCGTGCCGGCGCGGCGCTCGACGTGGTCCGGTAGCGCGGCATGCGCAGGAGACGTCTCCCCTCCGAGCTGCCGGCCCGTCCCGCGTGGTCCTCCCGCTCGGCCGAGGTCCTGACCTTCCTTTCTCCCCGGCCGGTGCGGCACGTGCTGTTCCGGCAGCGCTGGCACGACCTGGTCTTCCTGCACTGGCCCGCCGACCCCGCCGAGGTGGCGCCGCTCCTGCCGCCCGGAACCGTGCCCGACCTGCACGAGGGCCGCACCTATGTCGGCCTGGTCTTCTTCCGGATGCAGGACCTCGCCTTCGGCCGCACCCCGCCGCTGCCCTTCCTCGGCACGTTCGACGAGGTCAACGTCCGCCTGTACAGCCGCGACGCGCTGGGCCGGCGCGGGGTGGTCTTCCGCTCCCTCGACTGCGACAGGCTGCTGCCGGTGCTCACGGCCCGTGCCGCGTTCGGACTGCCGTACCGGTGGTCCCGCATCCGCAGGCGCTGGTTCGAGGACCGGCTGCTGTACACCACCGAGCGGCGCGGACCGGCGGGCGCGGGGGCCCGGGTCTGGGTGGAGGTGGCGGGAACGCCGGCGGCAGCCGGTCCACTGGAGCAGTTCCTCACCTGCCGGTGGGGCCTGCACGAGCGGTTCCTGGGGCGCACCTACTACCTGCCCAACGCCCACCCGGCCTGGTCGTTCCGCACGTGCTCCCTGCTGGGCTGGGACGACGGCCTCACGTCCGCCGCGGGAGTGTCCCGCCAGCGCGGGGAGCCCGTCAGTGTGCTCTACTCCCCCGGTCTCCCGGTGCGGTTCGGACCGCCGGAGGTACTGTCCGGCTCCGGTGGGCCGTTCTGACGACCACAGCGGGGGTCGCGGTCATCCGCCGGGCACCTGCCGGTCCATCGCGGTCAGCAGCTCCGCCGCCGACCACCGCGGCCCCCGTGCGCGTACGGCTGCGGCCAGAGCCCACAGGTTCGGGGCGGTCGCGCAACCACGCAGCCGGGCCCCCGCTCTCGCGGCCATCGCAAAGACGCACTGGTCGGTGGGTGGCCATGTCGACGAGGACCGTGCCGCAGTGGCGGCTCTCGCGGAAGGCGAAATCGTCAACGCCGAGGACCTCCACCTTGCCGACTTCCGGCTCGGACAGGGCTCTGACCAGCCGCAGGAGCGCGTCCCTGCCTATGATGAGGCCGACCGCGGACGCCAGTCGGGATCCCGCCCGGCCGGCGAGAGCCGGCCCGATCTGCGTCAGCTCCCCGCGCAGGAGCGGAGTGCAGCGGCTGTGCGGGGTGGTCAGCCCCACGATCTGCTCAACGAAGGTCACCGCCGGACAGCCTGGGTTCTCGCAGCGAAAGCGGCGAACGCACAACTCGGTCACGACCCCGGTCCCGCCCACGGCGACATCCCTCAGCCTGCGTACGTACCGGCTGTGCGCCCGCACCGAGCTCTGACCGCAAGGGCAGTCCGCGGTCCTTGCCCGCACCCGCGTTCGCAGCACCACCTCGTCCGGTTGCCGCTCGACCTCCTCGATCACAAGCGCGGACAGATATGGAAACAACTCCAGAAGCACATCACGAGAGCACGCGATGCATGATCACGAACAGCCGGGACGCCCCGCTCAACCATCCGGATCACAAAATCGTCGACAGAACCCGGATCCGTGACGGCGCCGTCGCCAACCGGCCCGTCTGCGTCGCCTTGGCCGTCACCGTCGAGGGCCGCCGGGACATTCTCGGGCTGTGAGCCGGCGACGGCGGCGAGGGCGCGAAGTACCGAGCTGTTTCCGACCTGGCGGCGGTGTTCGTTGCCCGGGCAGCTCTGGAGTGCGACGAAGCTCCTGGTAGGAGGTGTCACGACCAAGATCCACCGTGCCCCACCAGGAGCTTCGCGTGCTTGTGTACCCGTCCTGTCCCGTTCCGAGGCCGTCGCCTCGAGCGGTGGCAGCGTCGGCACAACAGCACACACGCCAAGATCCGCTGCCTTGGTGAGCAGGCCGTGACCACTCCGAAGGGCTGGTGGCTTCTGCGGAAGCTCCGCTGCAGCACCACCCGCATCACCGCGATCGTCCAGCCTGTTCTTGTCCTTCACCACGCGTCAGCGCGAGGTGGGAAGAGGCTCACTGTCGGCACTGGGACCGGGGGCGCCTTCTTCGACGGCTGGCTCTCCGGGATCTTCTCCGACAGACCGTGGAAGTTCACCTCCCGACCTCACTCCCTGGGCTGGGCCGCCGGCGGCGCCTCGGTGCTGCTGGTCGGCCACTGCCCTGCCTTCGGACACCCGTGGAACCGATCCGGGCACGGCCCCGCCCCTGGCTGCCCCCGGGTTGCCTCTCTGCCACAGCACCGACAACTGCCAACAAGATCGCCAAAGCTGCTGCGCAGCCCTTCCGGATCACCGAAGATCGCGCGTCCGACGGCGTTGTGACGGCACTCGACTCGGCATCGGCCCGGACCCCCGCCACGAGTCGTGGCATCTCACCGGTTCGGGGTCCGACCCCGTTCTGGTGGGCCCGGGCGGTGAAGCCGCCTGCCGACACCGACTACCGCCGCAGAACCGCTGCGGCACCTTCCACCTGCGTGGCGACGGCCTCGGGCGTCGCCCGGCCCGGGTCGGTGTCGCCGCTGCGGCGCGGTGGAGAACGGGTCATGGACTTCCGGCGACTGCCCGTAACCCTGACGGTGCGCGCGCGCTGGACATGGCGTCCGCCATCAGGTCGCGCGCAGCGGCACTCCGCAGTGAGCACGCGTCGGTCACCCGGACGCCGTCGTACTCGCGCGACAGCCGGAGCAGGGTGCCCGGGACGCCCCCTGTTGCGGGCGTACGACGGCTCCAGGCCGGTGCGGACACGAGGCGTGACCGGCGGTGATGCGCGGGCGGTGCGGGTCCAGGTGCTGGAGCTCGGGCCAGATGCGGGTCCAGGGCTCCTTCGGGCGGCTGAGGAAATAAATCGGACGGCCCTGGTACTCGGTGGCGATGCCCAGCCCGTTGTCGACGGTGGCGACCTGACGGACCACGCCGAAATGGGCGCGGAGTGCCGGATCGGGGTGGCCGACGTGGAGGACGACGGTGCGGTCGGCGGGGGGTGCGCCGAAGAACCAGTAGCCGCGGGAACCGCTGTGGACCGGTGGCAGGCCCCGGGCGGGGCCGAAGTGGGCGAGGGCGGAGGCGACCCAGTAGTCGTCGGACATCAGCACCACGCGGGCCCGGGTCCCGTCGGGCAGGCGGTGGTACAGGGCGCCGACCTGGTCGGCGAGCTGTGGCCAGCCGATCTCGGAGCGCTTGTCGAAGCGGTGCGGCGCCTCGTCGATGTACGACTCCGGCGGCCGGAGCGGGAGGTCCAGCAGCGGCCACACGGCCGATACGGCGATCACGGGGTACACCGCCCAGCCCGCGCGCCGGTCGGCCGTCGCCTTCCGTGCCGCCCGCCACCGCTGGAAGCCGACGGCGCCCGCCGCCCACAGCACCGGGAACACGCCGTGGATGTAGTAGGCGCGGCCGCCGGTCAGCACGACGAACCCGGTCGCCAGCAGCGCGGCCACGGCGAGGAAGCGGAAGCCGGCCGGCTCCCGGTCCATGAGCAGCCGCCAGAGTCCGTACAGGCCGAGCACCATCCCCAGGACCGGCCCCAGGCCCAGGACCATCAGCGCCAGGTTGACCGCCTGCCCGTCCCGCTGGGCGACCTCCGCGGCGATCACCTCACCCATCCGCAACTGCGGCCAGCCGTGCCGGTGCTGCCACACCAGCGCCGGCACGACCGACAGGGCCGCAAGCCCCGCGCCCGCCCAGAGCGACGGCCGGCCGAAGAGCCCGCGCGGCCCGCACAGCAGCACCGCCACCAGCAGGGCCAGACAGAACACCACGATCTGGAACTTGATCTGCATCGCCACCACGACGACGGCCCCCGCGGCGAACAGCAGCCGGTCGCGCGTCACGCCCTCCCGGCGCAGTCGCACCCAGCGCACCACCAGCCACGTCAGCAGTGTCCACAGCGGAATGTCGAGGGCGGCCGTGGACAGCAACCGCCCGAGCGCGCCGAGGGCCAGGGCGTGGGCGGCCGCGGTCAGCCACTGCGCCCGCCGGTCCCCGCCCAGCTCCCGGGCCAGCAGCGCGGCCAGGACGGTCCCCGCCCCGGTGGCGACGATCGCCGGAAGCCGCAGCACGCGCAACGAGCCGGGGGCGAGGGTGTCGGCCAGCAGCGCCAGCAGCGGCACACCGGGCGGCTGGTCGGCGTACCCCCAGTCGAGGTGGCGGCCGGCCGCGATGAAGTACAGCTCGTCGCCGTCGTAGCCGTGGCGGTCGGCGAGCAGGAGGAGCACCGCCGCGGTGCCGGCCGCGATGCCGAGGACCGGTGCCCATGCCGGCGGGGTTCGCGGGGCCGGTGCGGGCGGCCGTGCACGGGGGCGGGCGCGTGTGGGGGTGGTCGCCATGGGTCAGCGGTCCGGGAGGTCGCCCTCGCCGGTCTCCAGCCAGTCGCGCTCGGCGTCGGTGAGCCGGTGGGCCGCGGCGGCCAGGGAGTCGCGGACCTCCTCGGGCGACCGGGGCCCGATGAGGGCGACGACCGGAAAGGGCTGGGAGAGGGTCCAGGCGAGGGCGATGCCGGTGGCGGAGATCCCCGTGCGCCGGGCGAGGAGGCGGGCGCGGTGGACCCGGGCGGCGTTGGTCTCGCTGTACCAGCTTTCGGCGAGCGCACCGGTGCGCAGCTCGCCGGGGTCGGCGAGCGCGTGCGCGCCGCGGCCCTGGCTGGCCCAGGGGTACAGCCGGACGGCCCCTTCGGCGAGCCAGTCCCGCCAGGCGGGGTCGTTGGAGGTCACGGTGCCCGGGTAGATGGGGTGGACCATGTTGATCAGGCTGTACTGGTTGCTGATGCCGGCGGGCAGCGGCAGGCCGTGCGCGCGGGCGTAGGCGACGGCCTCGACGACCCGTTCGAGGGTCCAGTTGGACATGCCGTACGCGCCGATGAGGCCGCGGTCCACGAGGTCGGCGAGGACGGTGACGAACTCCCCCACGGGGACGTCGGTGTTGTCGCGGTGGAGCATGTAGAGCGCGGCGTCGTCGCGGCCCATGCGCTCGAAGCTCTCGGTCAGTTGGGGTTCGACGCGGTCGGGCACGCACTCCGGGGTGTGCGCGCCCTTGGCCAGCACCCAGACGTCCTTCTCGACGCCGCGCGACCGTGCCCAGGCGCCGAAGGTGCGTTCGCAGCAGCCGGGGCCGTAGGCGTGGCCGTAGAGCCAGGCGGTGTCGAAGGCGCGGCCGCCGCCCTCCCAGTAGGCGTCGTAGACGGGGAAGCCGCGTTCGTTCTGGCCGAAGGCGGAGGTGCCGAGGAGCAGCGGCGGACCCTCGGGGCCGGGGGGCGGCGCGGAGGCGGGCCGGGGGGTGGTGGTCATGTGGCTCTCCTGGTGTGTCGGAGTCGTCGGGAGGCGGCGGGCGCCGCACCGCGCGGGTACGCGGCCGGTGCGGCGCCCGTGGGACCGTCGGCGGACGGGACGCGGGTCACGCCGTGACGCGCGCGGCCGGTGCGTCGGACGGGGTGCGGGTCACGCCGTGACGGCGACGGCCCGGCGGACCTCGTCGGCAACGTGGTCCAGGTGCCCCTCGGTGAGCCCCGGGTGGGACGGCAGCGCCAGCAGTTCCTGGGACAGCCGTTCGGCGACGGGCAGGGAGGTCCCCTCGTGTCCGGCGAACGCGGGCTGCTTGTGCAGCGGGAACGGGTAGCGCAGCAGCACCGGGACGCCTCGCGAGCGGAGGTCGGCCGCGATCTCCCCGGCCGGGCGGCGGCCGCCGCCCGGCGCCACGCGCACCGCGTACTTCCAGAACGCGTGGGTGGTGCCCTCCGGCTCCACCGGCAGTTCCAGGCCCTCGACACCGGCCAGCCGCTCCGAGAGGCGGGCGGCGTTGCGACGGCGGGCCTCGACCATCTCGCCGAGCCGCTTGTGCTGGGCCAGGCCGATGGCTGCCTGGACCGAGGTGAGGCGGTAGTTGTAGCCCACCTCGTGTGCCCAGATCATGCCGGGGCGGCCCTCGATGGGGCCCTCGCCGTGGCTGCGCAGGCGGCGCAGCCGCTCCGCGTGGTCCGGGTTGTCGGTGAGCACGGCGCCGCCCTCGCCACCCGACGTGATCACCTTCTGCTCGAAGAGGCTGACGCAGGCGAGGTCGCCGAAGCCGCCGATGGGACGGCCACCGATCTCGGTGCCCAGCGCCTGCGCCGCGTCCTCGACGACCGGGACGCCCGCCTCGGCGGCGACGGCGGTCAGGGCGGCCATGTCGGCGGCGACGCCGTTGATGTGGACGACCACGATGGCTTTGGTCCGGTCGGTGATCAGCGACTTCACCGAGTCCGGGTCCAGGCAGTGGGTGTCCGGTGTGACGTCGGCGAAGACCGGGCGGGCGCCGAGGTACACGACGGGGCTCGCCGAGCCGATGAAGGTGTGGGCGGGCACGATGACCTCGTCGCCGGGCCCGACGTCCAGGACGTGCAGCGCGAGGTGCACGGCCGCCGTGCCGGTGGACACCGCGACCGCGTGCTCCACGCGCTGGCCGGCGGCCAGGGCCGCCTCGAATTCCTGGACGGTGCTGTTGCCCTGCCCCACCAGGCGGTTGGAGCGCAGGGCCGCCACCGCCGCCTCGATGTCGTCGTCCGTCAGCTGGGGCCACCGCGGTAATTCCTGGAAGGAGCTCAAGGTGTGACCTTTCGGTTCGGAAGGGGAACGGTCGGGAATGGTCCAGGGGGCCGTCGGGCACGGCCGTGGTTCATCGCAGTCCGAGCGCCGCGCACACGGTGCCGAACAGTTCGGTGTTCTCGCGGAGGCCGAGCACCCGGTGCGCGAGCGGACCGCGGGCGGCGACCGGCACGGTGACCCCGGTGTGCTCCTGCGTCCCGCCGGATCCGGCGGTGGCGTACCCGAGGAGCATCCGGCCGCCCTCGTCGGTGACGAGGGTGCTGGACAGGCCGGGCGGCCGGGCGTCCTCGGGCAGGATCTGGGTCGCGTGGCCGTGGTCGGCGGTGACGATCACGAGGGTGCGGGGGTGGCGCCCGGCGTACGCGAGGGCGACCGCGACCGCCCTGTCGAACGCCACGGTCTCGCCGATCTGCCCGCAGGGGTCGGCCTCGTGCGCCCGGTCGTCGATCGAGGCGCCTTCGACCTGGAGGAAGAAGCCCTTGCCGGTGGCCCGGTCGCGGCGGGCCGTCAGCTGGTCGAGCGCTGCGCGGGTGGACTCGGCCAAAGTGGGTGTGCCGGCGGGCCGGGCCGGGTTGTGGACGGCGCACCGCTGGGGCGCGGTGCCACCGGGCGCGGCCGGTGTCCCGGTCCATTCCACGGGCAGGTAGTCGGGCGCGAACAGCCCGAGCACGGGCCGGTCGGTGCGGGCCGCCGTCAGTTCCGCCCGGTCGCGCACCACCTGGTAGCCGGCGGCGCGGGCCTGTTCCAGCACCGTACGGCCACGGTACGGGCCGTCCCTGACGGTCTGTGCGAAGTGGTCGGCGCCGCCGCCGAGGAGGACGTCGGGGCGGGCGGCGACCGTCTGCTCCACGACGGAGCCGGCGCCGCCGGCCGCCCGGGTGTCCGCCGGGCACTCGGCCATGTCGGCGGGGCCCTTGCAGGACCGGTCCGTGACGTGGGCCGTCAGGGCGGCGGGGGTCGCGTCGGCGACCGAGGCGGTGGTGACGCTGCCCGTCGCGTAACCGTGGCGGCGGGCCTTCTCCAGCAGCGTGGGCAGCGGCCGGTTGGTGCCCGGGGTCTTGGAGACCCGTCCGTTGACGGTCCGCCGGCCCGTCGCCCAGGCGGTGGCGCCGGCGGCGGAATCGGTGACGTAGACCGGCCGGCCCCGCTCGTCCACGGAGAAGGTGGTGCGCCGCCCCGTGGTGGCCAGTGTGTCCAGGGCCAGCCGGCCGGCCGCGCCGACGGAGTAGTCGCGTGCCGCGGTGATCTCCGCGTCGCCCATGCCGTCGCCGATGAGCAGGATGACGTTGTCCGCCGGTGCCCGGCCCGGGACGGTCTGCGCCGCTGTGCGGCCTCGGGCGTCGTCCGCCGCCGCGCGGTCCCGGTGCGCTGCGCCGGGCCCGTCGGCGGTGGAGGCGGCGGGCAGGGTGACGAGGACCAGCAGGGCCGCGGCCACGGCGGCGCCGCGTCGCCCCCGGTGGCGTCCCCGGTGGGTGGGCGTGCGGCTCATCCGGCCCGGCCCCCCACGGGCGTGGCCGCGCCGGTGGCCGGTGCCGGGTCCAGGACGACACGGGTGCCGGTCGCGGCGGCACGGCCGGCGGCCGCGGCCACTTCCTGCGCGCGCAGTGCCTCCTCGGCGGTACAGGGGCTGGGGGCGCCTCGCGTCACCATGTCGGTGAAGTCATGGATCTCCTGCCGGTAGGCGGTCGCGAAGCGGTCGGTGAAGTCCTGGTACGGGGGGTGTCCGCCGGGTGCGGGCGGGCGGCCCGTGCCGTCCTGGCCGAGCAGGCGCAGCGGGGTCCGCGCGTCGAACCCGACCGCGTACGAGCCCTCGGTGCCCAGCACCTCGACCCGGTGGTCGTACCCGTGCGGGTCGAGCCGGGACGCGGTGAGCACCGCGCGGGCGCCGTCGGCGAGGGTCAGGGCGGCCGTGGCCACGTCGTACCCGGCGCCGCCCAGCAGCCGTGCCCCGTCGGCCTGCACGGCCACGGTGGGCTGTCCGGTCAGCCAGTGCACGGCGTCGATGTCGTGGATGAGGCAGTCGGTGAAGATGTCGCCGGCCGTCCGTTCGTACGCGCCGGCCGGCGGGTGGTGGTCGAAGGCGGTGCACCGCACCAGCAGGACGCGGCCGAGCCGGCCCGAGACGATCCGCTCGCGCAGTGCCCGGTAGGCGGGGTCGCAGCGCCGCTGGAAGCCGACGTGCAGTCGAGCGCGGGCGAGAGCGCCGGCCAGCTCGCGGGCCTCGGCCACGTCGGCGGTGAGCGGCTTCTCGCAGAACACCGGCACCCCCGCCCGTGCCGCGGCCAGCAGCGGGTCGCGCCGCTGTGTCGCCGGGGTGGCCACGACCAGCGCGTCCACGCCGGCGACGACCTCGGCGAGCGTCCGCCGCACCGTCACGCGGGCCCCGGTCTCCTCCGCAAGGGCACGGGCCAGCCGGTGGGCGCCGTCGGGGTCGACGTCGTGGACCACCAGTTCCGGTGGTTCGGGAAGCTCCAGGAGCGTACGGGCGTGCAGCCGGCCCATGCGGCCGGCCCCGACGATTCCCACTCTCATCGAAAGTCTCCGTAACAGCCCGTCGGCGCCCCCCCGGGGGGTGCCGGTGCCGGTAGGTGGTCCTGCGTCAGTCGAGTACGGCGGCCCAGCGGGGGTCGGTCACGTCCACGCCGGAGGAGGTGAGCTTGGTGCGCAGCTCCTCGCGCAGCCCCGCCAGGTCGGCCTTGGACTGGCGCAGACTGGCGGCGAGCCGGGTGCTGCGGGTCCGGTAGCCCGAGGGGGCGTCCGGCCGTTTGTTGAAGTCCTCCAGGAGCAGGGCGTCGACGTGCGCCGACCAGGGCAGCTCGTGGATGCCCGCGGCGATCTCGCTGGGCCGCAGCCGATGCCAGTAGGAGATGCCGCCGGCGTGGACCAGTTGGGGGGCGAAGACCTTGGTGCCCGGGAACTGGTGGAAGTGGGCGATCCGCAGGCCCGCGGCCAGGGCCATCAGCTGGTAGAACATCAGCCCGTCGAAGACGACGCGGATCACCTCGTTGCCGTTGTGGAGGTGGTGATGGCGCTCGTGGCTGCGCACCTCCCTGCCGTCGTCGAGGACGTCCACCACCCCGCCCTGCGGGAAGGGCAGCCGGGGACCCTCCAGGGCCATCACCCGGGCCAGGGCCCGCTCGTGGTGCGGCTCGATGAGCCGCACCGTCGCGCCGTCGATCTCCTTCTCCGGCCCCGGGGGGACGTACGCGTAGGCGGCGGGTGTGACGGGGCCGCCGATGGCGCGCTCGATGTCGGGACGGACCCGGGGGTCCAGGGCCAGGAAGGGCGGTGCGGCCAGGGGGATGGGGCCGTAGCTGAGGGGGCCGCTGACCGCCACGCCCGGTTCCAGTCCGTCCGTGCAGCGGTCGAACCAGTCGGTGTCGGTGACGAAGCAGTCGACGTCGACGATGCCGAACGGCCGGTCCGTGTTGCGCAGCAGGAGCTCGAAGATCTCGTGGCTGCCGACCCGGTCGTCCATGTCGAAGACGGGCAGGCCGCCGCTCATGCGGTCGCGCAGCGCGATCTCCTCGGCGCTGAGCGCGGAGCACACGAAGACGCAGTTCAGCCGCTCGGGGACGAAGCGCAGGAAGTGGTGGACGACGTGCAGCAGGCCGGAGGAGAAGAAGCAGAACCACGGGGGGCGGTCGTCCGGGAGCCCGGCCAGGAACTCCCGGAAGCGGTGGTCGAGGTGTGTCAGGGACTCCCCCGGGCGTGTGTCGCCCGGGGGGTTCCCGATCGGATCGGAGGTCATCACCATGTCGGGGCCATTTCGTCGTGGCGCGGGAGCCGGCCGGGGTTCAGACGACGTCCCAGTACTGGCCGAGCAGGAAGGGCAGTCCGAAGGACACGGACTTCTTCCCGCTGGGCTGGTACGCGGACCGGGGCAGCGTGCGGAAGTCGATGCTGACCCGGCTGATCTCGGTGTCGTTGACGACGTTGCCGTGCCAGGAGTTGGCGCCGTCGAAGACGATGACCTCGCCGTACTCGGCGTGCACCGGCTCGTTGTCGATCCACAGCGTGTTGTTGCCGAAGGCCCGGGTGACCGGCACCCAGTAGTTGACCTCCGCCGGGTCGTGCCCGAAGTCGCGGTCGCGGTGCCAGGAGCCCACGGCGACGGAGTTGCGCAGGTGCACGCGGAAGGTGGGCACCCGCTGGAGGTAGACGTCGTCGACCGTGTCGCCGAGCAGGTGCCGTGCCAGCGTGCGGTACACGGGCGAGACGATGTCGAAGTTGTCGTAGAACTGCTTGTGGTACGGCGTGCTCTGGTCGGTCTCCCGGGTGGCGAGCCACTCACTGGCCGCCAGGCCCTCCAGGTCGTCCACCTTCAGCACCTCGCGCACGAGGTCGGCGAGGGGGATCCGGGTCACGTCGTAGCGGAGCCGTGTGTACTTGGCCATTTTTTCTCCTCACACCTGCATGCGGCCGCGCAGGCGCTTGCACCGCCGGTACCAGCCGCCGACCAGTTCGTCGATCACGGGGTCGCCCGTCTCCCCGTCGCTGACCTCGTGGGCCCGGCCGGCCGCGCGCACCGCCAGCCGGCGGGCGGCGAGCCGCAGGGGGATGGTGGGGATGGTGAGCCGCTCCAGGTGGTTGCCCACCCGTTCGAGCGGACTGAGGTCGAAGAACTCGCGATGCCAGCGCAGTTCGTTGTGGCGCCAGTCCTTCAGACCGTTGAAACCGCGTCCGTCGTTGTGGTGCATGACGTCCTGGAGGTCCTGGACGATCACGCGCTTGCCGGCGGCGCGGATCAGGGTGGCGAGAATGACGCCGAGCCCCTCGAAACCGCGGTAGTGCCCCTCGGGGAAGCGGATGTTCTCGATGGTCCAGCGGTTGACGCACAGGATGACGTCGTCCACGGCGTGGACCTCGTAGCGGTCCGACCCGTAGTCGTGGACCTTGTCGTAGTCGGTGACCCGGCCGCGCCGGGTCTCCTTCTCGTTCCACCAGGCCAGCGAGACGGTGTCGGAGCCGCCGACCGAGCCGAGCATCCCGACGGAGTCGTCCTCGAAGACCGGCTGTGCCACCTCGGCCGGGTTCTTCCGCAGCTCGACGTCGTCGTGGAGCATCACCAGCCCGGTGATGTCGGAGTTGGCGGCCGCCTGGTCGAACATGGCGTTGTACGCCGAGAACAGTGAACGCTGGTTGCGCATGGTGAACACCGGGCTGCCCGGTGTGCGGACCCGCTCGATACCCGGCAGGCAGATGCGCTCGAACAGATTGCCCGGGCCTACGCAGACGCCGTAACCGATCACGTGGTCAACCTTCCTTGGCGGTAGCGGACGTGGCGGGACATCAGAACCGGTAGGTCTCCAGCGAGCCGGTGCGGCGGACGTCGAGCGTGGCGCAGTGGAAGCCGCCGCCGAGGGTGCGCGAGTGGGTGAGCTGGAGCGGCAGCACGTCCGTCCCGTGCTTCTCCAGCAGCTTGATCAACTCGGTCTGCCGGCGGTCCACCACGGCCAGGTCGGGTCGCACCACCAGCAGGTTCATGCCGATCCACACCGAGCAGTGCGGCTTGTCGCCGGTGAAGCCGATGTCCACCAGCTCCGGGCAGGTGATGGTCTCCCACGACCGCAGGAAGTCCGGCATGTTCCCGTCGTTCACCCGCGAGGGGTTGGTCAGCACGAGGCCGGGCCGCAGCGGCACGATGGTGGAGTCCACGTGGGTGGACGCGTACAGCCCCCGGCAGGGGTGCACCGTGTAGGTGTCGCCGACCGCCGACTGGAGCCACTTGGCGCCGAGTTCGTTGCCGCTGTCGGACACCAGGTAGAGCAGGTCGGTGCCGAAGCGCAGCACGTTGGCGGCGTCGAACACCGGCTCCACGTCGGTCAGGCGCTCACCGGCCGGTGCCTGTGGATCGTAGGACGCGTCGGTCAGCCGGGGCTTGGGGGCCGACAGCCACCGGGCACCGCTGGCGAAGTAGTCCAGCAGGATGTCCTTGTAGGCGAGCGACTCCAGGAAGCGGGCGCGCAGCGCCATCGGCGTCTCGATGACGGTGTCGCCGACGGTCAGCAGGCCGTCGCGCGGGCAGTAGTCGTGGAAGCCGTCCGTCTCCCAGTCGGGGGTCCTGATCAGGGCCGCGTTGTCGCGTGCCGCGGGACGGCGGACCGTGACGCCGAGCTTGGTCAGTTCCTCGGCCAGGACGTGGAGTTCCTCCTCCGTCTCCTTCAGCACGCGGTCCGGGTAGGCGCCGGAGGGGATCTGGTCCTGGCTGTCGTAGTCCCCCGCGTACTCCACCGCGAAGACGCTGCGGTCGGCCCGGGGGACCCGTGCGCCCACCGCCGTACCGATGATGATCTCCTCCAGGGGGTCCCATTCGTTGTGCACGTCGACGAGGCTCATGGCGCTCCTTGGGGTGAGTGGGCGTGACGTCGGCGGGATCGCGGGCCGGCCGGGTGCTCGGGGCACGGAGCCGGCGGGCGGGACGCGTGGCGTACGGCTGTGGAGCAGGCACCGGGCGGCCCTGAGGGCGGGTCGTGTCCCGGTGAAACGCGAGGGGCGGCCGGTGGAGCACCGCTGTGCGCGGAGGTGACGAGCGGGTCCGCGCGTGTCCTGTCCCTGCCCGGGAACGCCCTGATCGGGGGGCGCCGCACGGGATGTGGCTCCGTCGTTCCGAATCCGGACCGTTCCCGATCACCGGATCGACTGAAGGCTAACACCGAGGTCTCGATCGGCGAATGCGTCGCCTGGGGCGCTGTTGCCGGCGGCTTCCGTACGGCGGAGCGCGCTCGCGGGGCGGCGCCCGCGGAGCCCTCGTACGACGAAGGGCGCCCGGTCGGCGGACCGGGCGCGGGGAAAGGGGCACCGCGAGCGCGGCGTCCGCCCGTGTGGGGGGCACCGCGCTCGCAGTGGTGTGTGGGGGGAGGCGGAGGGGTTCAGCCGCGCGGCAGTGCCTCGGCCACGGCGATCTGGGAGGGGTCGATGGCGGTCCGCCCGTCCTCCACGTCCCAGAGCGTGTTCTGCAGCAGCCGGCCGAGGGTCCAGCCGGCCGCGCGCTCGCGGTCCAGTTCCAGGGCCTCGGTCAGCAGGTCGAAGCGCCGCCGTACGATCCGGGGGGCGTCCCCGGTGGCCTCGATCTTCTCCCAGCCGGTGTCCAGGGCCGGCCACAGGTCGAAGCCCGGGTCGCCCACCAGGGGTTCGGGGTCGATGGCGAGCCATGGTTCGCGCTCGGCGGCCAGCACGTTCTCGTAGTGCAGGTCCCAGTGCAGGAGCCGGTCGCCGGGCTCGTCCACCAGCTCGGCGACGGCCGAGGCCCAGGCGTGCAACCGCCTCTGGTCGTCCGGGTCCGACAGCGAGACGACGGCCTCCGGCACGTCCGCCAGCATGGCGCGTGCGATGTCGTCGAGGCGGCGCAGGCCTTCGGGCGCCGGGGCGGCGTGCAGCCGGGCCATCAGGCCGGCCAGGGTGCCCATGGCCGTGTCGTCGTCGTCGACGGACGCGAGGGTGCGCGAGGCGTCCAGGCGCTCCAGCAGCATGGCGCTGCTCTCCGGGTCGTGGTCGAGCAGCCGCACGATGCCGTCGCCCTTCCAGGCCCGCAGTCCGATCAGCGCGGCGGTCGTCTCCTCGCGGGGCATCTGGAGCTTCAGCGCGGCCCTGCCGCCGTCCTCGCGCCGCACCGGCACCACCAGCGAGGCCTCGCCGGAGCCGGGGGTGCCGTCCCGTTCCAGTCGCCACCGGTCGAGGAGTTCCGCGACCAGCGCGGGCAGGGCGGCGATCCAGGCCCTTTCCGCCTCACCGCCGTTCTTCGTGTACGACGTGATCAGGGCGTCGGGGACGTCGATGTCTTCCGGCGATTTCATGCGGGGTTTTCCTTCGGGAGTGGAATTCCCGCCCCGGGCCGGCGGAACCCGAGCGGGTTCCGCCGGCCCGGGGCGGCCGTGCGGGGAGGGGTCGGACGATGGGTGCTCAGGCACCCGACCGTAGTCCGGCCCGGTGCACCGGGCCGGGAATTTCGCCGTCCGTGACGCGGTCGTCCGTCAGGTCGACCTCGATCTTCTCCAGGTGTTCGGCCACCTGCCGCCACGTGTCGGCGCAGCCACGGGCGAGTTCGGCGATGACCTTGACGCGGTGCGGCGGCACGTTGCCGAGCAGCCGGGCCCAGTCCTGGCTGCGCACGGCCACGACGTTGAGCCAGCGCAGCAGCACCCGGCCGTCCTCCGTCAACCGTATGGAGGGATCACGGCTGAGGTGGCGCAGCAACAGGGCCCGTGACGGCCGGCTCTCCTCGGTCCGGTCGGTGCGTGCCGGTGACGGCTCGGCGTCCGCCGCGTCCTCCCGTCGGCGGTCGCGTCCGGGCAGCGGGCTCTCGCCGCGCCGGAGACGCTTGCGGACGTCGGAGGCGGTGCCCAGGGACACTCCGGCCTTGGCCGCGATCTGGCGCAGCGGCGCCGACGGGTTCTCCTGGATCAGCCGGCCCGCCAGCCGTCGCCCTTCGGTGGGGTCCAGCGGCCGGGACCGTCCGTCGCGGCCTATCCGGACGTTCGACTGAGGAACCCCCTCGGTCGAACAGGACCGCAGGGTCCCCACGGTCTTGGCGGAGAGGCCGGTCGCCCGCCCGATGGCCCGGTCGGACCACAGGGGGTGGGTGCGCAGGATGCGGGCCGCGGCGGCCTTGCGGTCGTCGAGGGAGAGCGGCAACCCGTGGGCGATGTTGGAGGTGACGGCGAGGACGAACGCCTCCTTCTCCTCCCCTTCGAAGTACCGGACCGCGATCTCGGCGGCGCCGCGCAGTTCGGCCGCTCTGAGCCGGTGCATGCCGTCGATGACGCGTTTCGTCGAGGACATCACCACGATGGGCGGAAGTTCCACTCCGGATTCTGCGAGGGTACGAATGTGTTCGGCGTCCTCACCGGCACTCCGTGGCGAGTCGGAAACCTGCAGGGAACCGATGGACACCATGACTACGTCGGATAATCGCATGCTGTACTCGTCTGACACACTCTCGTACCCGCCAGGCTGTTCGCAGGCTTCGACAAGATTTTTCCCTAAAACGGGCTCCATTACCCATCCTTCAGTCGCCAAGGCATTCACGGTGACGCGGGATGACTCCTTCGATCTTTTACCCGGCATATGCTTAGCATCCATGACCGCCTGAGTAAAGTTTGGCAAAGCGGCCGATACTCGACCCCCCATGCGGGTGGGCGGTCGGGCTGCGCGCCCCTTCCTCACGGGGTGGACCGGGGGCGCGGGAGACGCCGGACCGGTCCATACCAAGGGATCCGCACGCTCCCCACCTCGTTTTTCAGACACTCCGGACGGCCGATCACGCATCCGAACAACACACTTCTGACGCCACGGGACGACGGGGCGGCAGAAAACGCGCCAGATCACCGAACGTTTCTTGCCGCAGTCCGGCGAAGGCCCCTTTCCCTCGACAGATCCCGAAACCCGTGCCTCCATGACCACGCAGGGAGAACGACATGAAAGCGCTCGTACTGGCCGGCGGATCCGGCACTCGCCTCAGGCCCATCACGCACACCTCCGCGAAACAATTGGTGCCCGTCGCCAACAAGCCGGTCCTTTTCTACGGACTGGAGGCCATCGCGGCGGCAGGGATCACCGATGTCGGCATCGTCGTCGGCGACACGTTCGGTGAAATAACCGACGCCGTGGGGGACGGATCGAAATTCGGTCTCGACGTGACGTACATCCCGCAGCCGGAACCGCTGGGGCTCGCGCACGCCGTACTGGTCGCCCGTGACTACCTGGGCGCGGACGACTTCGTCATGTACCTCGGCGACAACTTCGTGGTGGACGGCATCGAGGGCCCGGTCCGAGACTTCCGGGCAGTCCGGCCGGACGCGCACCTGCTGCTCACCCACGTGTCCGACCCCTGCTCCTTCGGGGTCGCCGAGCTGGACGCCTCGGGGCGGGTGCGCGGGCTGGAGGAGAAGCCGGTCCGTCCCAAGAGCGACCTCGCGCTGGTCGGGGTGTACTTCTTCTCCCCCGCCATCCACGAGGCCGTGCGGGCCATCAAGCCTTCCTGGCGCGGGGAGCTGGAGATCACCGACGCGGTGCAGTGGCTGATCGAGGCCGGCCGGGACGTGCGCTCCACCGAGATCACGGGCTACTGGAAGGACACGGGCAACGTGGCCGACATGCTGGAGGTGAACCGGCTCGTCCTGGAGGAGGCCGAGGCGCGCTGCGACGGGCTGGTGGACGAACACAGCGACCTCATCGGCCGCGTCCAGGTCGAGGGGGGCGCCGAGGTGCGCAACTCCCGGGTGGTCGGCCCCGCGGTGATCGGCGCGGGCACGATCGTGAGCGGGTCCTACGTGGGACCGTTCACCTCCATCGCCGAGGACTGCGTGGTCGAGGACAGCGAGGTGGAGTTCTCCATCGTGCTGCGCGGTGCCTCGATCTCCGGCGTGCGGCGCATCGAGGCGTCCCTCATCGGCCGGCACGTGCAGGTGACGTCCGCACCGCCGGTGCCGCACGCCCACCGGCTCGTGCTGGGCGACCACAGCAAGGCCCAGATCTCCTCGTGACGCGCCACCCCCTCGTACCGACCGTCCGACCCGGAAAGCGGAGTCCGTTGCCATGACCACACATCTGCTCGTCACCGGAGGGGCCGGTTTCATCGGCTCCCACTACGTCCGCACCCTGCTCGGGCCCGACGGGCCTCCCGACGTGGTGGTGACCGTGCTGGACGCACTGACCTACGCGGGCAACCCGGCCAACCTGGCCGCCGTGCGCGACCATCCCCGCTACCGGTTCGTGCACGGCGACATCTGCGACGCGAACCTGGTCGACCGGGTGATGGCGGGGCAGCACCAGGTCGTGCACTTCGCGGCCGAGTCCCACGTCGACCGTTCGCTGCTGGACGCCTCCGCCTTCGTGCGGACCAATGTGCACGGCACCCAGGTCCTGCTGGACGCGGCGCGTCGGCACGGGGCGGCGCCCTTCGTCCAGGTGTCCACGGACGAGGTCTACGGCTCCGTCGAGCACGGCTCGTGGACCGAGGACGAGCCGCTGCGCCCCAACAGCCCCTACTCCGCCTCCAAGGCCTCCGCCGACCTGCTGGCCCTGGCCCACCACGTCAGCCACGGTCTGGACGTGCGGGTGACCCGCTGTTCCAACAACTACGGTCCCCACCAGTTCCCCGAGAAGCTCGTCCCCCGGTTCGTCACCCTGCTGATGGACGGGCACCGGGTGCCCCTTTACGGGGACGGGCTGCACGTGCGCGAATGGCTGCACGTCGACGACCACGTACGGGGGATCGAGGCGGTGCGCACCCGGGGCCGGGCCGGCCGCGTCTACAACATCGGCGGCGGCACCACCCTGAGCAACCGGGAGCTGGTGGGGTTGTTGCTGGAGGCCTGCGGGGCCGACTGGAGCCGGGTGGAGCACGTCGAGGACCGCAAGGGGCACGACCGGCGTTACTCCGTCGACTCCACTCGGGTACAAAAGGAGCTGGGCTTCCGGCCCGTCACCCCCCTGGCCGCCGGACTGGCCGCCACGGTCGCCTGGTACCGGAACCACCGTTCCTGGTGGGAGCCGCTTCTCCCGGCCCGCTCGCCGTCCTAGGTGTCCGGCCGCTCCCGGCCGGACCGCCCCGGACGGACCGCTCCGCCCTTCCCGACGCCCGGCACGCACCCCTCGGAGACCGACACCATGCCCCCGTACCCCCGCCCGCGGTGGCTCGTCACCGGTGCGTCCGGCATGCTGGGGCGCGATCTCACCTCCCTGTTGCAGCACCGGGGAACCCCGGTCACCGCACTCGACCGCCACGTCCTGGACATCACCGACGAGGGAGCCGTGCGGGCCGCGCTCGACCACCACCGCCCGGCGGTGGTGGTCAACTGCGCGGCGTGGACCGCGGTCGACGCGGCGGAGGCGGAGCCGTCGCGCGCGATGGCTGTGAACGGCACCGGGCCGCTCCACATCGCCCGGGCCTGCCGGGCCCTGGGGGCCGTGCTGCTCCAGCTCTCCACCGACTACGTGTTCGCCGGTACGGCGAAGCGGCCGTACCGGGAGGACGACCCCACCGGTCCCGCCACCGTGTACGGGGTCACGAAGCGGGCCGGGGAGCAGGCGGTGCTGGACCTCCTGCCGGAGGCCGGTTACGTGGTCCGCACGGCCTGGCTGTACGGGGCGGGCGGATCCAACTTCGTGACGACGATGATGCGGCTGGAAGCCGAGCAGGACACCGTGCTGGTCGTGGACGACCAGCACGGCCAGCCGACCTGGACCGCGGACGTGGCCGGTCGGCTGGCGGCGCTCGGCACGGCGGCGCTGGCGGGCACGGCGCCCGCCGGGGTGTACCACGCGACCAACTCGGGCCGCACCACCTGGTACGCCCTGGCCCGCGAGACGTTCCGGCTGCTCGGCGCCGACCCCGACCGGGTGCGGCCCACCACCAGCCGTGCGCTGGCCCGCCCGGCCGGCCGGCCGGGGTACAGCGTGCTGGACCACTCCCGCTGGCGGGCGGCGGGGATGGAGCCGCTGCGGGGCTGGGACGCCGCGCTGACGGAGGCGTTCCCCTCGCTGCGCGGGGCGGTGGGACGCTCGGCGCTGCCCCGGTCCTGAGCCGCCGGCTCCCGGGTCCCCCAGGACGCGCGACGGCCCACCGGCACGGGTTCGCCGGTGGGCCGTCGCGCGTGCGGTCAGTCCGCGGCGGGTCCGCGCAGGGAGCGGTGGAAGGCGACGCAGTCGTCGTAGGACGGGAGCAGCCCCCGCCGCTCCATCTCGTCGAGCCCCGGGGCCGTGCGGTCCTTCTCCGAGAGCACCGGCTCGACGTCCTCGGGCCAGGCGATGCCGAGGGCGGGATCGAGCGGGTGCACCCCGTGCTCCCGTCCGGGGGCGTAGCCGCGCGAGGTGAGGTAGACGACGACGGCGGCATCGGTGAGCGCCAGGAACGCGTGGCCGAGCCCGGCCTCGATGTACAGGCTGCGGTGCGGGTCGTCGAGCCTGACCGCCTCCCAGCGGCGGTAGGTGGGCGAGCCGACGCGGATGTCCACCACCACGTCCAGGACGGCGCCGCCGAGACAGGTGACGTACTTCGCCTGGCTGGGCGGCATCTGCGCGAAGTGCACCCCCCGCAGCACGCCCCGTCGCGAGACGGAGCGGTTGGCCTGTGCGACGCCGGGGTCGTAACCGAGCGCGTCGCCCAGCGCCCGGCCGCTGTAGAGCTCCTGGAACTCGCCCCGGTCGTCGGTGAACGCACGGGTCTCCGACAGCCAGGCACCTTGCACACTCAGCGGACGCATCCGCGCCTCCTTGCGGGGTTTCGGTGGGGGACGTGGGACGGGAGGGCCGACGGTCAGAAGCGGTAGGTCTCCAACGCCCCGGTCCTGCGGACGTCGAGGACGAGCCCGTGGAACCCGCCGGCGAGGAGCCGGGAGTGGGTCAGCCGCAGCGGCAGCACGTCAACGCCGTGCCGCTCCAGCACGCGCATCAGCTCCCGCTGCCGGCCGTCCACGACGACCAGGCCCGGCCTGACCACCAGCAGACCCGTGCCGGTCCACGTCGAGCGGTGCGGCGCGTCCCCCGCGCCGCCGGGTCCGGCGGGTTCGGGGCACTCGATCCGCCGCCAGGAGCGCAGCACGGCCGGCAGGTTGCCGCCGGTCACCCGGGACGGGTTGGTGAGGAGCAGGCCCGGGCGGAGCGGGAGCAGGGTGAGGTCGAGGGGGGTGGGGGCGTGCAGCCCGCGGCAGGGGTGCACGGTGTAGGTCCCGCCCACGGCCGACTGGAGCCAGCGGGCCCCGAGTTCGTTGCCGCTGTCGGACACCAGGTACAGCAGGTCGGTGCCGAGCCGCAGCACGTTGGCCGGGTCGAACACCGGCTCCAGTTCGCGCAGCCGCTCGCCGGGCGGGGCGCCGGGGTCGTACATCGCGCCGGTGAGGCGGGGCTCGGGCGCGGAGATCCATCTGCTGCCGCTGACGAGGTACTCGGTCAGCAGCTCCCGGTGGGCGAAGGGTTCCGGGAACCGCGCGCGCGGGGCCGTCGGGGTCTCGATGACGGTGTCACCGACGGTGAGCAGCCCGGCCCGGGGGCGGCGGCCGTCGTCCGTCCGGCCGAGCACGTCCGCGCATGCCGCGCGGTCACGGGTCCGGGGACGGCGGACCGTCACGCCGAGACCGCGCAACTCCTCGCACAGCTCTTCCAGTTCCTCTTCCGTCTCCTTGAGGACCCGGTCCGGCCAGAGCACCGGGGCGGCGTCCCGTCGCCGACCGTGGCACGCGCCCGCGGCTCCTTCGGTGCGTCCGGCGTGCCCGACGGCGACCGGCGCCCGGGCACCGCGGACGGTGCCTACGACGACCTCTTCCAGCGGATCCCATTCGTTGTGAACGCTGACCAGGCTCACGGCGGTCCTTCGGTACGAGTCGGTCACGATGGTGTGGGGAGGCGGTGGGCCGCGGCCCGCGGGTCAGGCGGGCGGGAGGTAGCGCGTCAGCCGGCCCCACATGGCGTTGTCGTCGGCGTCACCGGTGTGGGGGCCGGTGAAGCGGCCGGCGTACTCGGCGATCTCGGCGAGCACCCAGCGCAGTTCGTAGAACCGCAGGAAGACCGCGCGTCCCTCGGGGGCGGTGCCGAACACCCTGGTCAGGGCGGCCCAGTCGCGCTCCGGCGGAGCCCACATCGCCCCGCCCCAGTCGATGATGTCCACGCCCCGCCCGAACAGGACGTTCGTCGTGCTGGGGTCGCCGTGGGTGAGGGCGGGGCGTTCGCCGCGCCACAGGGCGGTGCACCGGTCGGCCACGCGGGCGGCCTCCTCGCGCAGCGCGGCGAGGTGGTCCCGCCGTCGCGCCACCAGGTCGGCCAGCCGGCCGCCGTAGGGCCCGCACTCGCCCGCTCCGCCGCCCAGAGCCGCCTGGAGCGCCTTGTCGAGGTCGTTCTCGAAAGGGAGGCGGAAGTCCTCGACGGGTATGCCGACGGCCCGGGAGGCGGGCGGGTCGAAGGCATGCACCTCCCGCAACCTGGCCGCCAGCAGGTCGAGTTGACCGGCGGTGGGGGGCGTGGGGGCGGCGACGGCGCGCTCGACGTAGGGAAACACCACGACGGGAAGGCCTGCGACCCGGTGGACGATCCGGCCGTCCCGCCCGGGGAGCGGGGCGAGGACGTAGTCCTTTCCGCTCTCGCGCAGCAGGAGCGGCACCTCGTACGCTGCGGGGAAATGGCCGTCCAGATCGCGGCGGACACTGATCCAGAGGGGTCCGCAGCGGTACGACCAGCTGTCCTCACCGAGCGGGAAGAACTCGATCTCGGGCAATTCCCGGTCATCGGGAAGGAAGTTGCGGAAGTTTTCCTCGACAAGCCGGAGAAGGCTCCGGCGTTCCACGAGCGTGTTCTCCAAGAGCATGCCAGAGGCTAACACCGCGGGCCGCCGTGCGGCTTTTCCCGCCGGACGTTCAACCCGGTTGACCAATGAATTACGGAAAGACAGGACGTCCGCGTGGGCGGGTCCCGTGGCTATGGTGGACCGATGGTGAATGACAGCGACGTACGGCTCGCGCACCGGCTCGCCGATCTGGCGGACGCATTGGCACTGGAATTCTTCGGGCGACGGCCGGTCGCACGGCGCAAGGAGGACGGCAGCCCGGTGAGCGAGGCCGATCTCGCGGTGGAGGAGGCCATGCTGGCGGTGCTGGCGGAGGAACGGCCGGACGACGCGGTGCTGAGCGAGGAGAGCGGCACGCTCGGAACGGGGTCGCGGCGCCGCTGGATACTGGACCCCATCGACGGCACGATCCCCTTCCTGGCCGGGCGGCGGGACTGGGGCACCCATGTGGCCCTGGAGGTGGAGGGGGAGCTCCGGGTCGCCGTCCTGAGCCGTCCGACCGAGGGCGTCCGGTGGTGGGCGGAGCGCGGCCGCGGCGCGTTCGCGTCCGCCCGCGGCGGGCCCTTGTCGGCGTCGCGTCCGCTGCGCGTGCCGGAGACGACCGGACCGCTCTCGGCGGCCCGGGTGGGCGGCTTCCTCATGCCGGGCTCCCCCGTCGAGCCGGTGCGCGACCGGATGAGGTGGATCGACTCCTCGGTGTGTCTGGTCGCCGATCTGCTGGAGGGCCGGGCCGAGGGGCTGGTCGACGAGGGCGGGCACGTCTGGGACCGGGCGCCGGCCGCCCTCCTGGTGGCGGAGGCCGGCGGCTGCGTGGACGACCTGTGCGGCGGCGGCCGGCTGGACGGGCGCTGGCTGGTGTACGCGGCGCCGGGCGTTGCGGACGAGCTGACCGGGCTGGTGCGGGACGCCGCCGGGCCCGGCGGCACGGCCTGACCCCCGCGGGGCCGCCGGACCGGCCGGGGTCAGGCCGGGGCCTCGCCCTTGACCGCGCGGCGGAACGCCTCCGCCGCGCGGTCGATCTCCGCCTGCGAGGATCCGGGGTGGACGCCGAACCCGGGGCCGAGGTAGCCGTCGGAGACGCCGGTGGCGAGGGCGACGGAGCGGCCGAGGACGCTGTCGGTGCGGGGGAGCGCACCGGCTTCGAAGGGGTGCGCGGCCGGACGTCCCCCGGGGGCGCGGGACGGCACGACGGAACGGTCGCCGCGGCCGAACGCGGTGAGCGCGGGCAGCCCGCCGTAGTAGTGCGTCGGCGAGTCCAGGAGCGTCCGGGTGCGCAGCCGGTCCGCCACGTCCTGCGCGTGCGCGGCGTCGTCGAAGACGTACACGGCGGTCGTGCCGCACTCCCCCGCCGGATCGTGGGAGGTCCTCGGTCGCACTCCGGGCAGTTCGCCGATCGCCTCGGTCAGCCGGCGCTTCACGTCCCGCACGCGGTCGAGGATCAGGTCCAGCTTGTCGAGCTGGGCGAGCGCCACGGCGGCGTGCAGTTCGCCGAGTCCCAGGTTCATGCCGAGCAGCAGGTCGCCCTCCCCGTGGTCCCGGCGGTAGGGGAACCAGCCCTGGTCGTGGAAGGAGTAGGCCCGCTGGAAGACCGCGGGGTCGTCGGTGAGCAGGAATCCGCCCTGCAGCGAGGTGATCACCTTGTAGTGATTGAGGGAGAAGGTGCCGACGTCCCCCAGGGTGCCGAGCGGACGGCCGCGGTAGGTACCGCCCGCGCTCTGCGCGCAGTCCTCCAGGAGGTGCAGTCCGTGCTCGTCGGCGAGGGCGCGCAGCGCGGCCATGTCCGAGGGCGCGCCCAGCATGTGCACGGGCATGATCGCCCGGGTGCGGGGGGTGATCCTGGCGCGCACGTCGGCCGGATCGAGGGTGAGCGACTCGTCGACCTCGGCGAGCACCACGTCGGCGCCGCAGTGCAGCACGGCGGCGATCGAGGCGACGAACATGTAGCCGGGCACGACGACCTCGTCGCCGGGTCCGACGCCGAGTCCCACGAGGGCGGCGACCAGCGCGGAGGTGCCGCTGTTGACGCCGAGGCAGTGGGCGGCGCCGAACCGTTCGGCCGCCGCCTGTTCGAAGCGGCGGACCCACTCCCTCTCGCCGGGGTCGTCGAACGCCTCGCGGTCGGCGTACCAGCGGTCGAGCACGGCCATGACGTTGGCGCGTTCCTCGTCGCCGAAGAAACGGTATCCGGGTCCCGGCACGGTGGTACCTCCTGGGTGGGATCGGTGGTCTCGGGGAGTGTCGCGCGGACGGCGGTGCGGGGCGGGCCGTCGGGCGGGCGCGGAGGGGCGTCAGGCGCCGGCGAGCAGTCCGGCGAGCCGGCGGGAGAGCGCGATGGTGGTCAGGGACGGGTTGGCGGCGCCCAGCCGGGGAAAGACGGCCGGGCCGGCGGCGTGGAGGCCGGGCAGCGCGGGGAAGGCGTGGTCGGCGTCGAGCAGCCGGCCGAGCGGCAGGCTGCCGCCCTCGTGGTCCTCGGTGCCGAGCAGGCTCGTCCACGTCTCGGGCCGGCTCTCCGGCTGGCTCCGGGTCCGGTCGGGCAGCACCCGGGTGTTGTCGCGGTCGGCGTCGCCGAAGTCGGTGAACACCAACGGGGCCGCGGGCAGGCCCAGTTCACGGGCGACCGTCGTCCAGAAGTCGCGCAGCAGGTCGCGCTGCGCGCCGATCACCTTGCGGTCCTCGGGCAACAGCGCGGTCCGGACGTGCGCCCGCCACGAGGCGCCCCCGGAGGGCCGGCACTCCACGACGCTCTCCTGGTTGGGCAGCTGCTCCCCGGTGATCCGTACGTCCAGGAGCGCCCGACCGGGTCCGTCGGGGTGCACGTCCATCCGCAGGTAGGAGCGGAGCGCCGGGTCGCTCGGCACGTGGTACGAGCCGGGCACGGGCAGCGGGCCGGCCGGCAGCCGGACCGTGAAGCCCTGCACGAGGTGGTCGGCCAGGCCGCCGAGCCGCGGGGTGCGCAGGGCACCCGCGGTGGCGAGGGCGTGCGCGGCGAGCCGGGTGCTCTCCACGGTGGCCGCGCACAGCACCACGGTGTCCGCGGCGACCGTGGCCGTGGTCCCGTCGGCGGCGCGCACCAGGACGCCCCGGGCCCGTCCGGCGCGCACGTCCACCGCGAGCACCTCCGTGTCGCAGCGGACCGAGACACCGGGGGGCGGGGCCGGCCGGCCGTCGGGTCCGCGCCAGGCGTCGAGCGCGGTGTACGCCTCCCAGCGGTCGGTGCCGGGCAGGCGCCGGCAGGCGCGGGGCAGCGGGAGGAACTCCTGGCCGCCGAACACGGCGCAGCCGGGTTGCGCGGCGTCCCACAGCCGGCCGCCGCTCCACGCGGTCAGGTCCGCGGTGACCCGGTCGTACCAGGAGGGCTCGCCGGCGGTGCCGGCGGTCAGGGCGGTGACGACCTCGGCGGGCCAGTCCGACGGGTGCAGGGCCCAGTCCTCCAGGGGCAGCACCACGCCGTGCCAGTACAGGGAACGGCCGCCCAGCCTGCGGCGGAGCCCGGAGATGCCGGTGTAGTGCGGGGGCGCCTCGGACCGCCACGACCGGTGGAAGTGGGGGTCGCGCTCCGGAGCGAACACCAGCTCGGTGGCGTGCGTCTGGGAGTGCGTCATGTGAATGTGGGCCAAGTCCTCGCCGGGCCCCGCCTCCAGCAACAGGACGTCCTCGGCACCGTGGCCGGCCAGCGCGGTGGCGAGTTCGACGCCCGCGAGTCCGCCGCCGACGATCACGGTCCGGGCGTGCCGGGGAACGGGGCCGGAGGAGGACGCCCCGCCCGCCCGGTGGGTGCCGGTGCCGGTGCCGTCGTACCGCTTCCGGGGATTACCGGACATCTCTGACTCCTCCACCTGATGCTTTCCCCGCCTTTGGTCGCGAAGAGCTGACCGGGTATTCAGCCGTCCGGCCAGCCGCAGCGTACCGATACGTTCGAGTGCTCGCTTTCCTCAGTCGAACGGGACGGGGGTGTGGGACCGTTCGGAGGCAGTCTCCCCACTGTGGCGTACGGCGGACGGAGGTGCGTAAATTTCTCTCCCCATCCGTCGAATTCTCGAAAGCGAGGGCAAGCATGGCAAATGCATTGGCTATCGCCGGTGGACCGCGTCTCACGGACCGGGAGTGGCCGCGTTGGCCACAGCCCGGCGAGCGGGCTCTGAAAAGTCTCGAAGACGTATTGACGAGCGGGCGCTGGACCATCAGCTGCGCCTATCAGGGCCGGCAATCCTACGAACGGCAATTCGCGGAGGCTTTCGCGAACTACTGCCGTTCGGCGTTGTGCGTGCCGGTGGCCACCGGAACCGCCGCGCTGGCCATCGCCCTGGAGGCGTGCGGAGTCGGCGCCGGCGACGAGGTGATCGTGCCCGGCCTCACGTGGGTGGCGTCGGCGTCGGCCGTGCTGGGCATCAACGCCGTTCCCGTGCTGGTGGACGTCGACCCGCAGACGTACTGCCTGGACCCGGCGGCCGTGGAGGCGGCGATCACCGGGCGGACCAGGGCCATCACCGTGGTGCACGCCTACTCGGCCGTGGCCGATCTGGACTCGCTCATCGACATCGCCCAGCGGCACGGCCTGCCGCTGATCGAGGACTGCGCGCACGCGCACGGCGCCAGCTACGGTGACTGGCCCGTGGGCGCGTTCGGCACCGCGGGGGTCTTCAGCATGCAGGGCAGCAAGCTGCTGACCTGCGGCGAGGGCGGCGCACTGGTGACCGACGACGCGGACGTCGCGAACCGGGCGGAGCACCTGCGCGCGGACGGGCGGGTGCTGCGGCCCGAACCGGTCGGGGTGGGCGAGATGGAGCTGGAGGAGACCGGCCGGCTGATGGGCAGCAACGCCTGCCTGTCGGAGTTCCACGCGGCGGTGCTGCTGGACCAACTGGCCCTGCTGGACGGGCAGAACACCCATCGGATACGGGCCGCGGAGCATCTCGAGAGCCGCCTGGACGAGATGGGCCTGACGGTCCAGGAGACCTCCCCCGGGACCACCGGCCGCGCCTACTACCGCTTCATGGTGCGGCTGCCCGACGAAGTGCTGGCCGTGGCGCCGGTGGACCGGATAGCCGGCGCACTCACCGCCGAGCTGGGCTTCGCCGTGATGCGGACGCACCGGCCCCTGAACGACAACCCGCTGCACCGGCCGGCCTCGCGCCGGCGGTTCGCCACCGACGCGCACTACCTGGAGCAGGTGAATCCGGCGCGGTTCGACCTTCCGGTCGCCAAACGCCTGCACGACAGCGTGGTGAGCTTCGGCCACGAGGTGCTCCTCGCCCCGCTCGACGCCATCGACGACATCGCACGGGCGTTCCGGAAGGTACTGGACAACGTCCGGGACATCTCCCGCTGAAGCCGGCCCCACCGGGGCCTCCCGAGGGAGGCCCTCACGGCTCGGACGGCAGCACGTCACCGCCCACCGCCGCTCCGAGCCGATCCGCGAAGACCTCCGGGACGGACACGTGCAGGGTCCGCATGCCCAGTCCGTTCCCCACCCGCAGCACCGTGGCGCGGTCGTCGACGAGCAGGGTCTCGGCAGCCGCCGCACGGCAGGCGCGCAAGGCCTCGGTGAAGAAGGAGGGCGCCGGTTTCACCCGACCCGTGCGCCAGGAGGAGCACAGCGTGTCGAACAGCGCGAAGTGCCCGTACGCCTCGTCCTTCAGCCGGTCCCAGTGCTCGGCCTCGTTGTTGGTGAGGACCAGCCGCACCTCCGGCCGCCGCTCCCGCAGTTCCCGCAGGACGCGGAAGCTGTCCCGGTGGGGGCGGACGCTGTCGAGGTACGCGCGGTCCATCCAGCGTCCCTCCGCGGGCGTTCCGGCCCGGGAGCCGCTCCCTCCGGCGACGAGCCGCGCGATCACCCGGTGCACGTGGCTCGCGCCGCTCTCGTACCGGGGCGCGGACTCCTCCACGCGCCGAGCGAGTTCCCCTCGGTCCACGCCGTAGCGGTCGGCGACCCGGTCGAGGAAGTCCGTCTCCTCGTTGACGTTGTTGTACAGCACGCCGCCTGCGTCCACGAACAGCGTCCGTATCATCGTCCCGCCTCTCCCCGGGGCCCTCGGGCCCCCGGACTCAACGCCCCAGCAGGGGCTCGTAGTAGCCGCCGTCGCCGCGCGCACAGGCGACGAGCATCCGGTACGGCTCCCAGTCCCGGTGGTCCTTGCGGCGGGGCTTGGCCAGCTCGCGCTCCAGGCCCCAGGTCTCCAGCTGGATCGAGTGGCCGATCAGCAGGGCGGCGTCGGCGTCGGTGCGCAGGAACGGGGCGGCCAGTTCGGCCACCGTCTCCTGGAGCAGCCCGCGGTCGGCGCGTTCCCCCTCCGTGGTCCCGGTGCCCGGCGCCGGGGGCGCGAAGGCCGTCTTGACCAGTTCGTTGAGGTCCAGGTGCACGGGGGCGAGGACCGCGAACTCGAAGTCCAGCAGGGACACCACGTCGGTGCCGTCCCACAGGGCGTTCACCGGGGAGAGGTCGCCGTGGTTGAGCACAGGGGCGGCCGCGGGCAGGGCCGCCCAGTGCCGCTCCAGGGCGGCGGACAGCCGCCTCCGCTCCCCGGCCGTGAGCACTCCCGCGGCGTGCAGCCGCCCGAGGGCGGCGTCGGCCTCGTCCGGGGACCGCGCGTAGAAAGGGTTGTGGGAGCGGGCCAGGGGCGCGGCGGCCGCCGGGTCGACCCGGTGGGCCGCCCGGGCCCGCTCCCACAACCGCCGTGTCGCGGCCGCGCGCCGCTGCCCGTCCAGGCCGGCCCAGGCGTCGTCCAGGCAGACGGCTTCGATCTCCCGGGTGACCACCCACTCGAAGCCGCGGGTCGTGCCGGACGCGAGGACCGCCGGATAGCCCACTTCGGGGGGCAGCAGGGCGGCCAACCGCGTCTCGCGCACCAGGTCCCGGGCCGCACTGGATCCCGCGACCCGTACGGCGAGCCCGCCGCCGAGCCAGGTGGCGTTGGTCCGGCCGGACGTGCGGCGGGCGGACCGGAAGTCCACCCCCTGGCTCCGGAAGACCTCCTCGGCCACGGCGGCGACCTCCGCGGCGCGCGCCGCGCGCTCGGCGGCGGTCGTGACGCCGGTCATCAGCGGGCCATCAGCCGCAGCGAGACGACCAGGCGCAGCGGGTCCCGTCCCCCGGGCATCCGGAGCAGCGGCGGCACCTCGTGCCACATGCGGGGGCCGAGCAGCCGGGCGTCGCCCTCCCGGTCGTACATCGGCTCCAAGTAGCCCCCGCGCAGGATGCGCATGGCGCCGACGGTGTCGTAACAGAGCGGGAACTGGAGGTTGAACCGGTCGAGGTCGGTGTCCTGCTCGGCACCGTGCGGGCCGATGTAGTCGCCCTCGCGGTAGGCCAGGAGGAACACCCGCTCGTAGCGCAGCGAACGGCCGGTGATGGTGTCGACGACGGGCAGCAGCTGCCGTGCCGCGTGCTCGGCCCAGTCGAGCAGGCCGAGGTCGCGGAAGACGGCCGTGACGCGTGCGGAGTGGCTCGGCGAGTCGGATTTGGCGTCGAGGCGCTGGAACCGGAAGCCGTAGCCGAGCGAACCGCCGTCGGAGCTGTGCTCCTGAGCGTCGACCAGGGGTTCGTCGCCCAGCTGCCGGTACGCCGAGAGGGCCGCCGCCTTGAGCGCGGTGACGTCGGTGACCTGCGGTATCTGGGCGCATCGGTACGAGGCGTAGTGGGCGCGCAGGGCGTCGACGTCGATGTCGGGACCGGAGGTGCGCAGCGGGCCGATCGGCACGGTGGGACGGACGGTGTCGGTGTCGGTGTCGGTGTCGGTGTCGGTGTCCACGGGAACCCTCTTTTGCGAATGGCGGTCACGGTGGGTCGTCTCGGGAAGCGGCTCGGCGCGCGCGGCGCCCGCCGGAGCGGGTGGTCCGCGCGCCGGGCCGGGACGAGGCAGGAGGGTGGGGCGGGGCGGGCTCAGGCGGTGCCGAGCACCACCAGGCGGCGGCTGCTGACGGTGAAGGGGCCGCCCGTCTCGTTCATGACGCGTGCGTGGGAGAAGCCGGCGGTACGGAACCACTCCAGGATCTCGGGGGCCGTGAACATGCGGACGCTGTAGCGGGCCCGCTCCACCTTCCCGTCCCGGATGGTGATCTTCTCCGCGTAGTAGCGGCTCGCCTCGGCGTCCAGTTCCTGGATGTCGACCGCGAGGTCCTGTCCGCGGCGCAGGACGTCGACGTGCATGTCGTGGTTGGCCAGCACGCTCGGGATGTGTCGGTACGGGGAATGCATGTCGAGCAGGAAACGGCCGCCGGGCCGGAGTGCGCGACGGTAGCGCCGGAGGATGTCCCGGTCCGTCTCGTCGTCGAAGTAGCCGAAGGAACTGTACCAGGAAACGGCGGCGTCGAATTCTTCCTCGAAGGACATCTCGCGCAGGTCGACGTGCCGGTAATCGACCTCGACCCCCATTTTCTCGCTCTCGTCGCGGGCCATCTGGAGAAATCGTTCGTCGCGGTCGACACCGACCACCCGGAAGCCCCGCGAGGCCAGTACGTTGGCGTGCCGGCCGTGTCCGCACGGCGCGTCCAGAAGACGCGATCCCGGCTGGAATCCACCGAGTTCGACCATGCTCGACGCCTCGGTCCCGCTCAGCTCCGGAGTGAGGTCGGGAAGGTCGAAGTAATCGTAATCGTCGCCGAAAAGGCTGTCCCAATCGACGTGCGGCTTCCTTGGATTCATATCGCTCAGGCTAGGACCGCAGCCGCGTGTGCCGCAATGATTTCAATGGCCGTGCGGGCGGATCGATTTCATTCGCCGTGCCAGGCGCGCCACAGGGCGGCATAGGCGCCGTCGGCGGCCAGCAGAGCGTGGTGGCTGCCCAGTTCGGTGACGCGGCCCTTCTCGACGACGGCGATCCGGTCGGCGTCCTCGGCGGTGTGCAGTCGGTGCGCGATGGCGATGACGGTCCGGTCCCCCAGCACGGCGGCCAGGGCCCTCTCGGCGTGCCGTGCCGTGGCCGGGTCGAGCAGCGCGGTGGCCTCGTCGAGCACCAGGGTGTGCGGGTCGGCGAGCACCAGCCGGGCCAGGGCGACCTGTTGGGCCTGTGCGGCGGTGAGCGGGTGCCCGGTGGAGCCGACCGGGGTGTCCAGGCCGCTCGGGAGCGCCGCCGCCCAGTCGCCGGCTCCGACCACCTCCAGGGCGCGGCGCGCCTCGGCGTCGTCGGCGCCCGGCCGGGCGAGGGTGAGGTTCTCGCGCAGAGTGCCGCGGAAGATGTGGTGCTCCTGGGTGACCAGGGCGATGCGGCGGCGCAGCTCCGCGGTGCTCAGCTCGACCAGGGGGACGCCCCCGACCCGGACGGTGCCGGAACCGGGGTGGTAGATGCCCGCGAACAGTTTGCCGAGGGTGGACTTTCCGGAGCCGGAGGGACCGACGACGGCGAGTCTTTCGCCCGGCGCCAGGTCCAGGTCGACACCGTGCAGGACGGTGCGTCCCGGCACGTAGGAGAAGCTGACGTTCCGGACGCTGAGGTCCCGGCCGCAGGGCCGGGCGCCGGTCGGCTCGCGGTCCGCCGGCAGCTTGCTGACGCCGAGTACCCGGGCCAGCGAGGCCGAACCGATCTGGAGCTCGTCCATCCAGCTCAGGACGTCGTCCAGGGGAAAGATCAGCTGTCGTACGTAGAGGGTGGCGGCGACCACCTGGCCCAGCGAGGCGAGTCCGCCGGTGTAGAGCACTCCGCCGACGGCGAGCGTGGCCACCAGGGGGACGGCGTAGCTGAGCTCCACCGTCAGGTACCAGGAGCTGCGCAACCACATCGTGCGGTGCTCGGCGCGGTACGCCTCCCCCAGGTCGTGGTCGAGCGCCCGGCGGCGCCGGTCCCGGAGGCCGAACGCCTCCGCGGTGCGGGCGCCGGGCACGGTCTCGGCAAGGGTGTCGCCGAGTGCCACGTAACCGGCGGCGCGCCGGCGGTACGCCACGCCGGAGCGGCGCAGGTACCAGCGGGTGCCGGCCCACAGCAGGGGGACGACGAGCAGGCTGGGCAGCGCGGTGAGCGGGCCGACGAGCAGCAGGGCGCCGAAGGTGAACAGGCAGGTGAGCGTGGCGATCAGGGTCTCGGGCGCGGCGTAGCGGACGGTGTTGGTGAGGGCGTCGGTGTCGCGTGAGGCACGGGTGATCAGATCGCCGGGCTCGGCGTCCTCCACGGTGGACAGCGGCAGCGTCACCACCCGGTCGACGAAGTCCTCCCGCACCTCCGCGGTGATCTTCTCGCCGAACCGGCAGGACCGCTGGACCGCGGCGTAGGTGAGCACGGCCTGGCCGACCAGGGAGGCCAGCAGGCCGAGGGCGAGCAGGTCGACGGCGCCGCTCGTGGTTCCTTCGGCCACCTCGTCGATGAGCCGGCCGATCAGCCAGGGCGCGACCAGCCCGCACACCGCGGCCAGTCCGTGCAGGGACAGGAGCCAGGTGAGGTCGCGGCGATGGCCGCGCGCCAGGACGCGGGCGTGCGCGCGCACTTCCGCCGTGTCGGCGACCGGCAGTGCGACTCTGCTCATTCCGCACTCCTGCGGGCGAAGGGGGCGGTGGGGGACGCGTCCCCGGCGGGGTCTTCGCCGGTCTCGCGCTGGATGGCCAGGCGGTACCGGGGGTCGGCGGCCAGCAGATCGCGGTGGCTGCCGGTGGCGACGACCGAACCGTCGTGGACGAAGGCGACCCGTTCGGCCCGTTCGAGGAGCAGGGGGCTGGAGCTGACCAGGACGGTGGTGCGGCCCGCCCTGGCGGCGCGCAGCCGGTGCCCCACCCGGTTCTCGGTGTGGGCGTCGACGGCCGACGTGGGGTCGACCACGACGAGGACGTCGGGGTCGGCCAGCACCGCGCGGGCGAGGACGAGCCGTTGCCGCTGGCCTCCCGAGAACCGGCTCCCGTCGGCGGTGACGGCGGCGTCCAGTCCTTCGGGCAGCGACTCGACGACGTCCTCGGCGGCCGCCACCCGCAGCGCGGCGAGCACGTCGTCGTCCCCGGCGGCGCGGTGCGGGTCGAGGTTGTCGCGCAGGCTGCCGCGGAAGAGCCGGGAGCGGTTGTCGACCACGAGGATGTGGCGGCGGACCTGCTCGGTGCGCATTTCCCGCAGCGGCAGTCCGGCGTAGCGGACGGACCCGCCGGCGTAACCGCCCAGGCGGTCGGCCAGGCGCACGCCCTCGGCCGGCGGTGCCACCACCACCAGGAAGGAGCCGGCGGGAACGACCAGTCCGGTGTGCTCGTCGACCAGGTCGTGCGCGCCGACGGGCACCGGCGTGTCCCCCCCTCCGGCGTCCGGGGAGGTGGTGGGCAGGGCCAGTACGGCGATCACGCGGCGGGCGGCGACATGGGCCCGGGCGAAACGGTCGGCGGTGTCGGTGAAGATGGCGAGCGGTTCGACGAGGAAGGCGGCGTACGCGTAGAAGGCGACGAGTTCGCCGGGCGTGACCGTGCCGTTCAGGGCGGCGCGGGCGCCGATCCAGGTGACGACGCCGACCAGCAGGCCGGGCAGCAGCACCTGGGCGGCGCGGATCAGGGCCTCCGCCCCGGCCACCTCGGAGCCGGCGGCGCGCACGCGCTGCGAGCGCTCGCGGTAGGAACGGGCGAAGGAGGTCTCGCCGCCGACGCCGCGCAGGACCCGCAGTCCGGTCACCACGTCGGTGAGCCGGGAAGTCAGCTCGCCCTGGAGGTCGCGGTAGGCGCTCTGCCTGCGGTGCAGGGGGCGCAGGGTGTAGCCCATGGTGAGGATGATCGCGGGCAGGAGGACGATCAGGAGGAGGCCGAGCCAGGGCGACTGGTCGAGGAGTATCGCGGCCACCAGGATCGTCGAGACGACGGCGCCGAAGGCCCGGCCGACGACGTCGAAGGCGTTGCCGATGGTGGTCATGTCCGAGGTGCCGACGCTGACCAGTTCCCCGTCGTCGACGCGCCGTTCGAGGCCGGCGCCGAGCCGGTCCGCGTGGGCGGTCACCAGCTGGACCGTGCGGAAACCGGCGGACAGCGCGTTGTGCATGCTCAGTCGGCGGCGGAACATGCCGGACACCGCCTGCACCAGGCCGAGGCCGAGGAGCACGGCGGACCACACCAGGACGGTGCCCATGTCGCCGGGGACCAGTCCCTCGTCGACGGCCTCGCGGATGACGACCGGCACGAGCGCCTGCGAACCGAGCCACAGGAGGCCGAGGAACGCCGCGGCGCTCAGGGGGCGGGCCATCCGGCCCGCGAGCCAGAGCAGGTACCTGAAGGCCGATCGGATGTCGGGGTGACCCGGGTCTGCGACGGGAAGCGGGCGCATTGCGCGAACATATCGAGCGTTCCGGCCGGGTCGTCAAATCCTCCTCCGCAAAGACCGGTTCCCCTGTTCGACTGCCGATCGTCCGCAGTCGAAACCCGGGAGCCGCGGCACACCGGCGGCGGGCTCTCCGCCGCGAGGAACCCCTCTACTACCCGCCCGGAAGAGGCCACCACGAGGGAAAGCCCGTCGCACGTCCCGGAAGGTCTTCCGGTGCGCCGTGCGTAAGCGGTCGGCGGGACGGCTGTTGCCCGGCCTCGTGCCAGCGACCTAGCCTCGCAAATCCATGACGCACCGACAGGCATCGGAGATCGCCATGCTGGTTCACGCCACCTCGCCGAGGAGTGCGGCACTCCCGGGCCGGAAACGGTGGGAGGACGACCGCGCACCGTCCGCCCGTTCCCGCCGTCCGTTCCGGCTCCCGACGGCGCCGGCTCCGCGTCGGTCCCGGTCGGCCGGAGCCCCGGTGGGCCGTCGATGATCATCGTCGACGCCGCGCTGCGCCGTCGCGCGGAAGAGCGCCGGCCGATCCGGGTCGGCATGGTGGGCGCCGGTTACATGGGGCGGGGACTGGTGCGGCACATCACCACCTCGGTGCCCGGCATGCGGGTGGCCGCCATCTCCAACCGGAACCCGGACAACGCGGAACGCGCGTACCGGGAGGCGGGTCTGAAGCCCGTCCTGGCGGGGAGCCGGGACGCGATCTCGGCGGCCGTGGCCGCCGGACGGCCGGTCGTCACGGAGGACGCGTTCGCCCTGATCGAGGCGGAGGGCATCGACTGCCTGGTGGACGTCACCGGTGCGGTGGAGTTCGGTGCCAGGATCACCGTCGCCGCCATCGAGCGCGGTCTTCCGGTGGTGACGATGAACGCCGAACTCGACTGCACGGTCGGACCGCTGCTGGCGCACCGCGCCCGCGCGGCCGGAGTGGTGCTCACCGGGGCCGACGGCGACCAGCCTGCGGTGCAGGCCAATCTGCTGCGCTTCGTGCGCAGTCTGGGCGTCACTCCCCTGGTGGCCGGCAACGTCAAGGGGTTCCAGGACGAGTACCGCACCCCCACGACCCAGCAGCCGTTCGCCGACCGGTGGGGGCAGAACGTCCACATGATCACCAGCTTCACCGACGGGACGAAGGTCTCCTTCGAACAGGCGATCGTGGCCAACGCCTTCGGCTTCACCGTACCCAAGCGCGGCATGTACGGGCGCGACCACACCGGACACGTGGACCAGCTGGTCGAGATGTACGACGTGGACGAACTGCGGGAGCTCGGCGGCATCGTGGACTACGTGGTGGGCGCCAAGCCCGCGCCCGGCGTGTACGTGCTGGGGACCCACGACGACCCGGCGCAGCACACGTACCTGGAGCTGTACAAGCTCGGGCGCGGCCCGCTGTACAGCTTCTACACGCCCTACCACCTGTGTCACTTCGAGGTGCCGCACACCGTGGTGCGCGCCGTCGACTTCGGCGACGCCGCGCTGACCCCGCCCGCCGGCCCCCGGGTCGACGTGGTGGCCACCGCCAAGCGTGACCTGCCCGCCGGCACGGTGCTGGACGGGATAGGCGGCTACGACACCTTCGGGGTGGCCGAGTCGCACGCGGTGACACGCGCCGACGACCTGTTGCCGATGGGCATCTCCGAGGGGTGCGTGCTCCGCCACGCCGTCGCCAAGGACACCGTGCTCGGCTACGGGGACGTGATCCTGCCGCCGGATCGACTCGTCGACGTGCTGCGCGCCGAGCAGGACAAACTGTTCGCGGCCTGAGCCCGTTTCTCGTGATCCGACCCGATCGCGCTCGGCACGGCACGGCACCGGAGGTTCTCGAACCCGCGCGGGAACGCCTGCCGGCGCAGGTCGGCGTTCCCGCTCGACGAACCGGGGCCGAGGCGCTGAAGGTGTACGCCGAGGCCTGCGAGACCACCGTCGTCCCCTACGACCCCGCGCCGTAGCTCAGCGGCGGGGAAGCGGCCTGCCCAGCACCAGGATCGCCCGGGTGTGGGGCACGACACGAACCGTGGACGGGGGGTGCGCCGCGGTACGACCGGAGCCGGAGCCGGCAAGCCCGGGCTTCCGCGCGGCCGCAGGGTGTCCGGGCCGCTGGTGGTGTTTCGTCGGCTCGTGCGCTCCAAGCCGGTGTCGCTTGCCGAGGGCGGTTACGGGCAGAAGTGGCCGTTGGGGTTGACCCAGCAGGTCGGCTGCCAGTCCGTCCACACACCATTGCTGTAGCGGAACCGGAGCCACAGGCCGTCGTCCTTGCCGATGGCCGACATCTGGATGATGGAGTTGGGCTGCTCCTGAGCGGTGACCTCGATGCGGCTTTTGACCCAGCCGCCCATGGAGACCCATCCGTTCCAGGAGCCGTCGGGGTTGGTCCAGTTCGTCCACACCGCGTGGTCGGGGCCGACGACGAACTCCTCCTTCGTTCCGTTGAGGAACTTCGTGGTCGAGATGCCGTACTCGCAGAAGTACTTCTGTCCCTTGGTCGTGCAGTAGGTCGCCGCCTGTGCCGGCGCCGCCACGGCACTCGCTCCCGCGAAAGCGGCCAGAGCCGCGACCGTCGCGAAAACGCTTCTGAATCTACGCATGCACATCCCTGTCTGCTGAAAGGTGCCGGTGGCGCCAGGCAGGGAGGTGTCAATGGGCTGACGTACCTGGCGCATCAACATGCTCGGCCTCCGCGCTAACGTCCCGCTGCCGTCCCACTTGCGCTCGCGTAAGGCCGACTGATCGCGCGACCTGCGAAGACGCACCGTCTTCAGGCGGTGAGCGGAGTACGGAGCACGGTGTTCACGCGCGGGCGCGGACCGTCTTCACCGACGGGCCCACCTCGGCGCCGATCGCTTCCCAGGCCAGGCCGCGGGAGCGCAGCGCGCGGATCGTGGAAGGGTGCACCCCGTAGAGCTTCCCGGGCTCGGTCATGGTCCCGGTGCGTTTTTCGGGGGCGGGTTCGGGGACTTGGGCGCCCTGGTGACCGGCCGGGCGGTGCAGCGCGGGGGCGATTGCAGCGAGGAACGCTGCCGCAGCGGGCCCGGGGTCGGGCGGAGTTCCGGCAGCGTCGCGCGCGTGCCCCTCGCGGGCATGGAGCTGAGGAAGTCCACGGAGCTGCCCGTTCCCGGTGCCGAGGACGGTGCGGGCGGGGCCCGGTACAGCCGTCGCCCGCCCCGGATCGCACCGGTCAACCGGCGCGTTCCCGGCCGGACGGCCCGGCCGGTCCGTCCACCGGACCTCGCCTATACCGTGCCCCCGGCTCCTCGGTGTGGGGCGGGTCCTGGTGCGGAGGGGGGTCGCCGAGGCGCCCGTCGAGAGCGGCGAGGTGCTCCGGCCGGGCCAGGACGGACATCGCCTCCTCCTGGCCGCGGTGCAGCGCGGCGGCCTCCCGGCGCAGGGCGCGCAGGCGGACGCGTATCCACAGCCGCGTCCGCCATGGGTGCCACAGTGCCCGGAGGAGGAGCTGGGCCGTTGCCTGCCGGTACTCCTCGCAGCGCGTCACGAGGTCGTCGAGCGGTTCGCCGAGCACCCCGCCCAGGCGCAGGTCGACCGCTGCGACAACCTCGCACCGCAGTGCGTACTCCTCGCCGCCGCCGGCGAAGTCCAGGATCTTGCGGGGCACACCGGCTGAGAGCGCGGCCACCACGAGGTCCGAGACCGCTTCCTGCTGGGCCCGCTCGGCGTCGCGGCCGTCCTCCAGGACCGCCATGACGCCGAGCCGGGCCGCGGCGAGCGTTCTCGACCCTCCGGCCGGGTGCCGCGGCGGGCTTCCCCTCCGACCCGGCACGACGTCGTACACCCCCTCGCGCACGGCGGTGACGCGGAGTACCTGCTGCATGACCGCCGCCCGCAGATGCCGGCGCTCCTGGTGCATGGAGAGGTGGTTGGTCACCGCGGCACCGACGACGCCGCCGGCCGTGGTGTACACCAGGTCCATCCATCCGGGCACGGAAACCGCCTTACTGCGCCGGGGACGAGCGCATCGCCGCGTACCGAAACGGTCCGAGCGTAGGCGGTTCGCCGAGCCCGGAGGAAGAGCGGAACCACGCGGGGCAGGGCCGTGCCCGATACGCCGGACAGGCCCCACCCCTTGTGTGCAGGGGACGGGACGGTCGCGTTCTGCTCGTGTCCGGTGTCTGGCGACGCCGAGCGGCCCTCATCCGGCCTGACGGAGTACGGGCGCGCCGGGCGGCACCGCCCGTCCGGCGTGCTCGGTGCGGGCTCGCAGGATCGCGGTGACGCGGTACGGCCGGACACCAGCCGTGGGCGGGCCGAAGTCGAGGAGTACGTCCGCGCGGCAGTTCGACGCGGTCGTCGCATCCGCCCTCTCCGACCCGGACGAGTTCCGTACCTCGGCGACGGCCTACCGGCGCTCCGGCCACCGGATCGAGGTCGTTGCGGTCGCGATGGCGGAAGCATGGAGCCGACTGGGGTCCTGGGCCGCCCTCTGGACGGGGCGGCCGGCGGCGAGGGGACAAAAGGCCGCCGGACCAGGGGAGCCGACCTGTCGCGGGCCGGCGGGTCCGGGTGGCACGAAGGCCGCCGGGCTCCTTGGTGCCGCACTGAAGAAGCTTCCCGCCATGTGCGGAGGGGACTGGTGCCGTCGTCAACACGTTTCACGAGGATCATTCGGAAGTGATCTTGCCAAGCCGACACGCCTATGACTTTCTGGAATCGATACGCAACCGTCTGTAACAGGCGGTCGGTGAACGGCGAAGGGACGACGATGAGCACCCCCCAGGCGGAAACCACCGGTACCGAGGACACCGCTTCTCCGATCAGCACGATCGCGGGGACCGAGACCGCGGGATCCAAGGGAGATGACGGGCCCGCCGTTTCGGCCCAGCTGAACGGTCCGTACGGACTGGCGGTGGACAGCACCGGCACCCTGTACTCCTCCGACTACTTCAACCACCGGGTCCGGAAGGTCACGACCGACGGGAAGGTCAGTACGGTCGCGGGGACCGGAGTCGCGGGCTACCGGGGCGACAATGGTCCTGCCCTCTCGGCCCAGTTGAACTGCCCACGAGAGGTGGCGGTGGACGGCGCGGGCAACCTCTACATCACCGACTCCGCCAACCACCGGGTCCGGAAGGTCACGCCGGACGGAACGATCAGCACGGCCGTCGGCACGGGCGCCGCGGGGTTCGGCGGTGACGGCGGCTCCGCCACCGCCGCCCGCATCAACTACGCGCTGGGAGCGGCGGTCGACGGTGACGGCGTCCTCTACGTCTCCGACCACGGCAACCACCGGGTCCGGAAGGTCACCGCGGACGGGAAGATCAGTACGATCGCGGGCACCGGGACGGCGGGCTCCAGGGGAGACGGCGGCCCGGCGGCTTCGGCCCAGCTGAACCGTCCGTACGGACTGGCGGTGGACGGCGCGGGCAACCTCTACATCGCCGACGCGGACAACCACCGGGTCCGGAAGGTCGCGCCGGACGGAACGATCAGCACGGTCGCCGGCACGGGCGCCGCGGGGTTCAGCGGTGACGGGGGCCCAGCGGCTTCGGCTCGGCTGAACCTCCCGGTGGCGGTGGCGGTGGACAGTACGGGCACCCTCTACCTCTCCGACTACCGAAACCACCGGGTCCGGAAGGTCGCCCCGGACGGGACGATCAGCACGGTCGCCGGCACGGGCAGTGCCGGCTTCGGCGGTGACGGCGGCCCGGCCGCTTCGGCCCAGTTGAACAACCCGTTCGGTCTCGTCGTGGACTGCGTCGACACCCTCTACATCGCCGACCACCTCAACCACCGGATCCGGAAGATCGCGTCGGCGAGGCTGGGCGGGCTGCCCGATTCGGGCACGGTGGTCTCCTGGGCCAACGTCCGCAGCCGGCTGCGGATGGGGGTGCAGCGGGAGTCCCTCAAGGACGGGGCGGAGATCCATCAGGCCCTTGCCGCGCCCAAGGCCCACCAGCGCTGGCGGTTGATCGCGACGGGGCAGAACGACGGTGAGGTCCTGTACCGGATCGAGAACGTGCGCAGCGGCAAGGTCCTGGAGGTCGCCGAGGCCCAGGAGTTGTCCGGTGCGGTGGTCGCGCAGCGCTCCTACGGGGGCAGTGACGCGCACCACCAGCAGTGGAGGCTGATTCCGGTGGGCTCCGTGACCGACACGCCGCGGGTGTACGAGATCGCGAACCGCAACAGCGGTCTGCTGCTGCGGGTCGACACCAACGCCCGTACAGCGGTCAGGCAGGACGGGGCCGAGGGCGACCACCGGGGCCGCCAGTGGCAGTTGCTCCCCGTGTAGCACACGAGGGGGCGGGGGCGGTTTCGCCCCCGCCCCCTCGTGCTTTCCGAAGCCTCACTGAGAACGGGACGGCTTCTCCGCAGTCGCCTGGGGCGCCTTGGGAGCCTCTGGGGCCTTCGGAGCGTCCGGGGTCTTGGGCGGTTTGGTGAACTCGCTCTTCCTCGGCCTGCTCTCCAGGTCCTCGTCCTTCTGCAGATCTCCCTCCCTTTCCACCGTCTCCCTGGCCTCCTGCATGCCGTCGGAGGCGGCCTTGGTCACCGAGCCGGGATCCTGGGCGTACTGGGCCTGCGCGCCGGCGGACGCCTGGGTGGCCTGGATGAAGGAACCGAGGAAGCCCAGGACGGCCCGCGCTTCGGGCGATGTCTCCTGGACGATCTTCGCGCGGGAGGAGGCCCCGTGGATCGCGTTGTTGAACAGGCTCGTGCTCGTGTCGTCGTACGTGCCCTCGTCGGAGTCCTCGAAGTCGATGTCCTCGCCGGGCCGGGGCTTGGTGCTGTCGGTGGTCACGGAAAAGAGCCCCGCGCCCTTGCCGGCGGAGTTGAAGATGTTGTCGAACACCATGGTCGTCACCTCTGGTCGTCGTGGGGGCGGTGCCGCGTGGTCAGGGTTGCTTGTGGAGCGTCTGCCGGCTGACGGGCAGGCTCTCGCCGTCGAGCATCGTGTGGTGGACCTCCAGGGCGGAGACGACCTCGGCCAGTCCCTTCATGCGGAAGCCTCCGGGGGCCAGGTCGATGTCGCCGACGTCGCGGGCGACCATCCGGCTGAGGCCGGGGTAGGTGCCGGGCTGCGGCGGAGACAGGACCGCCACCGGCACGGCGTACTGCACCGCGATCAGGCCGGAGAAGGTCACCGGGATCTCGTAGGTGTACTGCCTGCGGGTGCGCCGCTGCGAGACGATGGTCTGCACGCGGGAGTTCGGGGGGACCTTGCCGGAGATCTGCGACTTCGAGGCCCAGCTGGTGTTCAGGGAGCCGCCGACAGTGGCCGCGATGCCCAGGGCCAGCTGCGCGTTGAGCGACGCGTTGCCGGTGGCGCTGCCAGAGGTGGTGAACCCCACCGAGTTGGTCATCGTGTTCGACGAGGAGTTCGTCGCGGAGCTGCTCGCGGATGTCTCGGTGGTGTTGGCGTTGTCGACGCCGACGCTGTCCTTGCTGTTCTTGTTGGTCACCGTGTTCGCGTTCTTGTTCGCCGTCCCGTTCTGGCACGACGCGGCGAGTTGCGACTGGAGGTCCAGGCGGAGCTGGTTCTGCAGCTGCAGTTGCAGCGAGGCGCCGACGCTGCCGCCGAAGGTGAGCTTGGCGTCCCCATGCAGCGACCACGTGACCCCGTTGGAGACGGTGAAGTCGACGGAGTCGGTGAAGGTCATCTCGGACTGGCTGCGGTTGACGTAGGTGCGTGAGGAGAAGGTGTCGGGCGGGGGCTGGCCGATGTCGCCCCGCACTTCGATCAGCGGTTCCCCGAGGTTCATGTAGGCGAGCCAGCCCAGCTGGAACGCGGTCCCGGGGAAGGTGCCGAAGCTCGACTTGTTCACGGAGAACCCGACGGGCTTGTGCTTCGCCCCGGAGGCGTCGACGTAGACCAGGTTGGGGTGGTCCAGGATGGACTGCCAGGTCTGTTCGATGTTGAGTTCCCGCAGGTTCTTCTTCGTCAGCGGCTGACGCTTGGCGTCAGCCAGGCTGTATGCGGTGGAAGGCATCTATCCGTCCTCGACTGATCTCGACCGAACCGCGCTCGGTGAAATGTAAACAGAAATCTGCGCACGCTCCGTCAGGCGAAATTACCGCACCCCCTCTCGCCCCGGAAAGGCACATCCGCGCGCCACCCTCCATCGAGTGATCGATTTTCAGAAATCACTTCCGAAACGCCGGTGAAGTGACCTTTCTTCTTCCGTCACTCGATCGATGACTTTTCGGCACCCCTGCCCACGGGTACCGTGACCTCAGGCACTGCCGTGGACGACCTTTCCATCTCAGCCATTGATTCGGTTTTCTGCACTTCTTCGACGAAGCCGGCTCGTCCCGCGGTGATGTGACGTGATGGACGGCCGAATCGAGCGTCCGAAGAATTTTTCTCCCCTCCAGAAAAGGCGAGGTTTCCGCGATGTACACCCAAGAGCGCACGGCGATGTCGAATTTGGTGGTCGGCGGCCCGGTGGCGGTGAACAGTTATGACAACGCGATCGTGGCGGCGCTGGTCGAGAACCGGCCGGTCATGCTCGTCCACGCCTTCAACGGCGGTTATCTGCGGCCCGCCGAGCTGAGCGAGGAGAGCCACGACAAGGGCGTCCAGCTGGCCACCCCCCTCGACCCGGCTACCAAGGAGGCGAAGGGTCACCTCTGGTACGTCACTCCTGCCGGCTTCTTCGGGCAGCGCCCGCTCTACGTCATCGAGAGCGCCGCGGGCCAGGTGACGCCCAAGCCCGCCGCCGCGGGCGACGCCGCAGCCGGACGCGGTGACGACGGCACGCCCAAGCCGCAGCGCAGGCGCGTCACCGTCCACCAGGACGCCCCCCGAAGCACGGCCGACACCGTCCAGGTGGGTCTGCCCGACAAGGTGGGCGACAAGTGGCGCGGGAAGAACGGCGCACCCGAGGACACCCAGCTCTGGATCGTCACGGTCACACCGTGGGGCGGGCTCACCTTCGTGCCCATCACCCACCCCGACGCCATCCTCGGATTCAAGGACCACGCGGTGGCGGCCAACAGCGAGGTGCGCCTCACCTACAACTGGGGCGGGGACTTCACCGGGACGGTCATCAACACGTTCTACCCGCGCCTGCCCAGCGAGTGGAACGTCCCGTACCACCACGTCTTCACGTGATCCACGGCCACCGCCGTACCCCGTCCGTCCCGAACCGACATCCGCACCGCCTGGAAGAGGCACCACGATGCCCGTGCCCACGGAAGAACTGAAACTGGAGATCGTCAACGCCGCCACGGGGAAGACCCTCGTCGCCGAGACCGCACCGGGACGGGGCGAGACGCTCGTCGTCCGCGAGCTCCCCGAGGACGGGCCGAGCCCGGAGCAGTGGCAGATCGTCCCCGTGCCGTCCGCGCAGGACGAGCAGGTGTACGTGATCCGCAACGCGGTCAGCGGCAAGGTCCTCGACCAGCCCGCCGCCGACGGTGGCGTCCGTCAAGAAGACGCCGCCGACAACAAGAAGAGCCAGCAGTGGCGCGTCGTCCCCGTCGAGGGCGAGGCCGGGCTCTGCTTCATCGAGAGCGCGGCCGGAGACGTCGCCCTCGACCTCGGTGGACCCGACGAGAACACCGCCCCGGTCGTCCTGCGCACGTACGACGAGGAGGCGGAGAGCCAGCGGTGGCGGCTCGTCCCCGCCGAGCCCGAGCGCGTCGCCGACCCCGCCCTGCGCTGGGTGTCCCTGGACCACTGGAACGGGCGCCGGTCCTGGCGGCTGAACCGCTCGGCCGCGCTGCGGCCCGTTCCGGGGGCGACGCCCTCCTTCAGCGACATGCTGCTCGTCCTCGACCGGTTCGGGAGCACCCCTGACGCCGGCGCGTGGAAGAGCGAAGGAGCCGCCCCCTCTCCCGACGGCCGGCCGGGTTGGTGGGCCGGGCTCGGCGCGCGGTTCCTCGCCGACACCACGGGCGGGGGACGGGCCGAAGTCATCGGGCTCAAGCCCGCCAAGGGAGCGGTGGCGGCGGCTGCCCGGGGCGACGGCACGTTCGAGGACGAGGAACGCGTCCTGCACCGTCCGGCGCCCTCGTCCAGCCACTCGGACCTGTGGACCCTCGCGGACGTGACGGGTGGCGGCGAGCCTGCCGTCGTCGTGCTCGCCGCCGACGGCGTCCGTGTCTCTCCCCGGGGCGAGGACGGGACGTTCGAACCGGTGTCCGGCGAGTCGGCCCTCAAGGCGTTCGGCCACGGCGAAAAGGCCGGCGGCTGGCTCGTGGACAAACACCCCCGCTTCCTCGCCGACACCACCGGCGACGGCAGGCTCGACGTCGTCGGCTGCCACGACGACGGCGTCTGGATCTCCCTCCAGGACGAGGACGGCACGTTCGCCGAGCCCCTGTACGTCCTCGACGACTTCGGAACCGACCAGGGATGGGCCTCGGCCGACGAGCACCCCCGGTTCCTGGCCAAGACCACCGGCGACGGGACGCCGGACGTCGTCGGCTTCGGCCCCCACGGCGTCGTCGTCGCGCGCGGCCTCGGCGACGGCACCTTCGCATCCTCGAAGCTCGTCCTGAACGACTTCGGCACCGCCCAGGGATGGACCGCCGAGAAGCACCTCAGGTGCCTCGCCGACGTGACCGGCGACGGCAACCCCGACATCGTCGGCTTCGGCGACGAAGGGGTCTGGGTCTCCCACAACCTCGGCGACGGCACGTTCGACCAGGCCCGGCTGGTCTGCCGCGGCTTCGGGTACGGCGACGCCGCCGGCGCCTGGCGGGTCGGCCGCCAACCCCGCTTCCTCGCCGACGTCACCGGCGACGGACGTGTCGACATCGTCGGCTTCGGCGGCCCGGGCGTGTACGTGGCCCGAAACCTCTACCGCCGCTTCAGGACCCGGTAGTCCCCGAGGAGGCCTCCGTCGTCGGCGTCCGCGGGGTGGGTCGAGGATGAGGAGACCGTTCGGGGCCGTGGCAGGGGCTTGCCGCCAGGGCGCGGCGTGAGGTTCATGAGCGGCCCGGCGCCGTTGGCAGGACACGCGAAGGATCATCCCCTGTCGCCTGCTCGCCGTCGCCGTTCTCTCGGCCACCACGCCCGCGTTCGCCGACAAGGACGGCAACCTCGGCAACGGCGTCAACGCCGCCAACGGCTGGAACTCCACCGCCGTCGACGTCTGCCTCCAGGAACTCACGGTCGTTCCCGTCTGAGCGACCGGACAGGTGACCACAAGGACAACGCTCCAACGGCGACGTCGTCGACCACTCGGGCGAGACGACCGGCCCTGATCACTCCCTGGTCGGTCACCGGACCGACCTGACAGAGACCCTTGAATACGGCTGAGTGGTTCACCCGGCGACTTCCGCCAGGTGAACCGTTCAACTGCGGGGCGGTTGCACGCCGAGGGCCTCGGCGGCGAGCGCGGCGCCCTGTACCCGGGCCGCGATCCTGGCGGAGGCCGTACCCCGTGAAGGTGACACCGGTGGTGATCCTGCTGGCCACCTTTCAGGCAGATCCTGTTCCGCTGGCTCGCTCGCCACGTGGCGGCCGACTCTGCCGGTGGCGCCCGTGACCAGCACGGCCACGCCTCTCCTTCCGCGCCGCGACCGCGGCGGTGTCGACGGTCGTGCCCGGCTTCGGAGCAGCCCCTCCACCGCGAACGGACACAGCGGCAGAGAAGATGCTTTCAGGTGCTGAACGGGGGTTGGGACGGGTCGTTCCCCGTGCGGGGTGGTTGTGTCCCTCAGACGGACGAGCGCGCCACGAATTCCGCCTTGACCTGCACTGTTCTGTGGACTTTGCGGCCGTCCAGGCGTTCGTTGAGCAGGCGGGCGGCGGCTCATGAGCTCGGCGAACCCGGTTGCTCCGGCCTCTCGCGTGTGTTCGCCGCGGACGACCAGTTCGTGGGGCAGTGCCATGCCGAGCTGGAGCGCCAGGCTTCTGAGCTGTTCGAGGCGTGGGTCGCCGCCGGTGGCGTCCCGGGGGCCCGCGATCATGGCTATGCGTCGTCGTTGTGTCGCCGCGACCTGTTGCAGCGCGGAGCGGGTGGCCGCGCGGGTGTCGGGTGTCACGAGGTCGATCGGGCCGAAGGAGACGTCGGCGCTGACGACGACGGGCATGCCGGCGTCGGTGAGAGGCTCGAAGTCGCGCGGCTTGAGTCGGAAGGGGGTGATGACGACGCCGGCGAACCGCTGCTGCACGGCTTCTGCCAAGAGCGCCTGCTCCTCGTCGCGGTGTGCGCGCGTGTTGCAGACGACGACGTGCAGCCCGCGCTCCCGGAGTTCCTCCTGCAATGTGGCCGCGAGCTGCGCGTAGAAGGGGTTGGCGATGTCGGGGACGATCAGTGCCGCCAGGCTGGACCGTCCCGTGCGCAGACTGCGCGCCGTGGTGTTGACGGTGAAGGACAGCTCGGCTGTGGCAGCCTCGACGGCAGCCCTGGTTTCGGGGGCCACGTGCCGTTTTCCGGAGAGCACGTAGGAGACCGTGGCGGACGACACTCCGGCCTTACGGGCGGCATCCGTCATGGTGACCCGCTCGCGCACAGCCCCACGCTCCCTTCTGGGGCCACCCCTATGCCACCTCCGGTTCCGCCAGGGAGGCGCTCGGCGGCCGATGGCCGCCGGGGCCGCTTCCCACCTCCGGTTTCCCCCTTCCCGGGGACCGTTCCGTGTCACCCCCGGCTGTCGACGCGGCGCAGCCGCACCAGAGCACTGGCGCAGTCGCCCCGGGGAAATTCCGGAAGGGGCAGGTCGAACCCCGTCAGGGCCGCCCCGGACCATTCGTGTCCCGTCTCCTCGTCGCGGTACCGGGCCTCCGGCACGAGGCCTCGCAGCCGCAGCGGCGGACAGGAGGTCCCGAAGGCCGTGGAGGGCCGCCAGGCCAGGACGACCACGCGTTCGCCGGAGGCGGCGAGGTACTGCACGGCCGTCAGCGGCCCCTCGTCCGGAGCCAGGAGCCGGAACTGTGCCCCGTGCTGGACCACGGGGCGGATGTCCTTGTAGAGCTGGACGAGCCGGCCGGCCTCGGCGAGTTCCGCTTCGGTCCAGCGGGTCAGGTCCCCTCCGATGCCGAGCACGCCGGCCATGGCGCTGTGGAAGCGGAAGGGGAGAGGGACGACGCGGCCCGCCAGTGGGTTGGGGCTGTCGGTCACCCGAGCGGCCATGACTCCGGCCGGATACAGCTGGCTGAAGCCGTGCTGGATCGCGAGGCGGTCCACCGCATCGGTGTTGTCCGAGGTCCACACCTGATCGGTGCGGGCCAGGACGGCCGGGTCGACTCGCCCTCCGCCACCGGCGCAGGCCTCGATGTGCAGGTGCGGGAACTCCGCGCGCAGGCGGTCGAGCACCTGGTGGACGCCGCGGGCGTGGTCCACGTGGCCGCGCTTGGCGTCGGGGCGGGGTCCTACCTCTCCGACAGCGGTAGCTGCAAGCGCAGTTCCCGCTCCTGCCCGGCGCCGTGGAGCGCGGCGAACTCCCCCGCCTCCTTCAGCTTCGTGGCCTGCTCGGGAGCCACCAGCACGACCGTCAAGAACAGCCAGCTCGGAAGCCTGACCAGCACGACGACGCTGGTCAGTGTGAGCGCCGGTGGCAACGACATCGGTTTCGCCGACATCATGGGCGTCTGCGTGCTGCAGTCGGACCAGGCGTGCATCAACGCGGTCAACGAAGGCACGGCCAAGGCCCGCAACCAGCTGCCGGGCCAGCTGGACCAGCTGTACTCGAGCATCAGGTCACGCTCGCCACAGGCCCGCGTCATGGTGCTCGGCTACCCGCGGCTCTACAAACTCGGCAGCTGCATCGTCGGCATCGGTGACACCAAGCGCAAGGCCCTGGACGACGCCGCCGACACCCTGAACAGCGTCATCAGCCAGAGGGCGACCGCCGCCGGATACCAGTTCATCGACGTGCGCGGCGCGTTCAGCGGCCACGAGATTTGCTCGGGTGACGCGTGGATCCACAGCACACGCATCCCCGTCGACGAGAGCTACCACCCCAACAGCAAGGGCCGGCAGTACGGCTACCTGCCCTCCTTCGACGCCATCGCCTGACCGCGTCATCGCCTGACCGCGTTCGCTCCGACGGCGGGCGGCCTTCCCGCCCGCCGTCGGACCTCGCCGCCCGCTTCACCACGGGCACGATGCCGAGGTGTTCGACAAGAACGGTGACGTGGTGCCGTGCGGGCATCAGCGGCCTGCCCGGGGGCCGTCCTTCGTGCGAGTCCTGACGAGTGGGGACTGCGGGGCCGGTTCGGCAGCGTGCATCGCCGGACGCCCCCACACCGGTTCGCAGTTGACGAGCTGTTTGTCGGCCGCGGTCAGTTCCTCCAGGGCGTACGCGGTCGGCCACATCGCGCCCTCGTCGAGTGCTGCCTGGTCATTGAAGTCGAGCGTGGCGCACCGCGACGTGAACTTCTCCGCGCTCTGGAGGGGGCAGACGACCCTGCCGTCCCTGGCGTACGCCGGCATCCCGTACCAGAGCTCGGGCGCGAGGCCGGGAGCGGTGGTTCTGACGATCTCCTGGATCCGCTCGGCAAGGTACCAGTCCGCTCCCGGCATCTCGACGGTCGTACGGCGCGATGAAATCCACTCAACATCTGACAGGTGTGCTCGCGCCACGGAAGAAGGTCCACCGGACCAGACCCCGCCGCGAGAGCGGAGTCCGGAACCACCACCGTCTGCCCCCGAGCCGAACCAGGCTCAGCCGAGACCGCAATGGGCGGCCCACAACGTCCCGGCGCGGCTGGCCGCGTCGACCATCAGAGCCGCCAGTTCCGGTTCGTCAGGTACCGGGAACGAGACGTATGCGCCCCGGCCACCGCCGACTGGTCGGCCGTAGGCTTTCGCGGCGAGGTGGCCGTCCGGGAGAAGCCGGATGTTGAGTGTGGTCAGTTGGAACTCCTCACCACGTCGAGTGTCCGTCCAGCGGAGCTCCTGCGGGATCGTGACGTTGATCGCCAGAGCACTCACTTCCAGGTCGCTGCTCATGGACGGATGCTCTCACGCAGGTCGCACAGGCGGCGGGCGAAGTAGGCGGTTCGATCACGACTCGATACGCGCCCTGGGTTCTGTCGTCGGATGTCACGCCCACATCAGGAGTGGGGGGGAGGGCGACGGCTGCTTCGTAGGACGGGGCGGGCTTGTCGTAGCGGGTGGCGGTGCCACGCCACTGCTCCAGACGGTTGAAGCAGCGTTCCACGGTGTTGCGGCGCTTGCGGACCTCGCGGTCGAAGGTCGGCGGGTGGCCCCCACGGCTGCTGCGCCGGGCCCGGTTGCGGACCCGGTCGGCCCGCTCGGGAATCGTGTGCGGGGTGCCCCGGCGGCGGAACCGGACGCGGATCGCCTTCGCCCGAGCGGCCCGCAGCATGCGGTCGAACACCCCCTCCATCGCCCACCTGCGCAAACACGTATGCAGCATCGTTCACGGACCACAACGCTCGGGCACGTCCCGCCAGGCGGGCCCGGTCCGGAACTTCCACACGATCCCATTCAGAACCCTGCGGTCGTCCAGCCGCTTCCGCCCCCGCGGCGACTCGGGCAGCAACAGCCGGACGAACTCCCACTCGGCATTCGACAGCTCATGGCGACGCATCGCGCTCCTATGATCCACCGACCGCGATCATTTGAAGACACCGCCTAGCGGATCCTCGGGGCCCTCGGGTCGGTGCGGCTGCGCCGACTCTTCGCGTTGCCGCAGCCAGGCGGCCAGGTGCCCGCACGCGGGCCGGCCGTCCCGCTACGGAGAAAGATCACCTTCGTGTGCCCCACACCCGCTCCCACGGAGCCCCTCCCCTATAGTTGCCTTCAGGCAATACTTGTCGTTTGACAAGTATCTGACAGAGGAAGGGATCTGTGACGGAGCGTGAGCCGAAGAGCCGGTCTCGGGAAGGGTGGAAGCATGCGCTCATCGGCGCATCCGACGGCCTCAGGCCGACTCCGAGGCAAGGGCTTCCGGTCCGGTGGGGCCCGGTGCAGCACCCCCTGTCACCGCCCGGATTCCCACCAGTCCCCGCATCAGCATGGTCCGCTCGGTAGTGGTCATCCTGCCCAGCAGCCCGTTCAGGACTTCCTCGCGGCGGGCCCGAAGCGATTCGAGATAGCTCGCGCCCCGGCGTGACAGGCTGAGCTCCAGCGCGCGGCGGTCAGAGGGACTGTGGGTCCGCTCGATGAATCCCACCGCGTGCAGGCGGTCGCACATCCGGCTGACCGAGGGCGGCATGGAGTCGAGCTCCGCGGCGAGCGTCCGCAGGTTCATCACTCCCCCGCGCTCCAGCACATAGAGCACACGGACCTGGGACGACGACAGCGGGGCTGTCGAGACCGCCTCTCCTTGATGCCACAGGACCTCGAGCAGCTCCAGAACATCACGCGCAATACTGGCGACGGATCCCTCCGCACCGTCCTGCCGCAGTGCTTCCTCCGGTCGCCCAGACATGAGAGGAGCTTCCTTTCACATATGCTTTAAAACCAGGTGGTAATCCAACAATGCACAGATTTATCGCAGTCGAACGCGCTCTGCGCTCCGCCGCTCCCGACGCTCTTCTTCAGGTTCTGGAAGAGGGGCTGAGCACACAGTACGGCGCCACCGACGTCACCTTGCTCATGGCCGACTACGCTATGACCATACTGCAACCGGTCGCATCTCTCCCTTACACGACCGAACCGATCCCTGTCCACTCCAGCGCTCCCGGGCAGGCCTTCAACTGGCAGCGGCCCCACACCGAGGCCGGAGGGGAGAACAGCTCCGTGGCCGTGTACCTGCCGGTGAGCGTACGCGGCGACCGCATCGGGGTCCTCGGCCTGCGGCTGCCCTCCTGGCAGGACGGCTCCGACGTCGCCCAGGAGCTGACGCAGATCGCAGAAGTCCTCGGCCACGAGATCATCGTCAGCGAACGCGATACCGATCTCTATCTCCAGGCCCGGCGCGCCGACCGGCTCACACTCGCCGCCGAAATGCAGTGGCAGCTGCTTCCCGGACGTTCCTGCACGCGTCCCGAGTACGAAATCGGTGCGCAGCTTGAACCCGCCTACGCGATCTACGGTGACAATTTCGACTGGTCGACAACCTCTCGGGACCTCACGTTGACCGTGACCAACGGGATGGGCGAAGGCATTGAGGCGGCGCTGCTCACCAACCTCGCGATCAACGCCCTGCGCAACGCCCGGCGGGCCGGCCTGTCCCTGACCGACCAGGCCTACCTCGCCGACCAGGCCATCTACGGACAGCACCGGGGAACCCAGCACCTCGCGGTGTTGCTGCTCCGCTTCGACCTGGCCACCGGCGCCACGGAGATCGTGGACGCCGGTTCACCCAAGATGTGGCGCGTGCGGCGCGGGAAGGTCGAACAGATCGAACTGGAAGCCCAGCTCCCCCTCGGCATGTTCGAAGACACCGTCTACACGGCCGAGCAGTTCCAGACCGAGCGGGGCGACCGCCTCGTCTTCGTCAGCGACGGTGTCTACAACGTCGCCTCACCCGCCGGAGAACGCTACAGCGACCGCGCCCTGGCCCGGGCCCTGACCAGCACCCGGCTCCTGCCCGCCTCCCAGGTCCCCCGCGCCGTCCTGCAAGAACTCACCGGCCACCGCGGCCTGATCGACCCCGACGACGACGCCATGGTCGTCTGCCTGGACTGGCACGGACGGCCCGCCGCCCAGGAGAACGCCTCATAGCTCGGTCTTCGGAGAACCGTCCGGACCCGGCTCCCTGTCGCACATCGCGGCGCCTCCCTGTCCAGGGCGGCGGACCACGTCCTGGCTGACCGGTTGTCACCGGTTCGACCACCGCCACGAACGCCACCCCCGCAACCACCTGGCCTTCCTCGGCCTCGCCGCAGCCGTCTGCCGCTGCAAGCGACTCGTCCGCCTCACCACACAGGACACGGCCCTCCAGGGCATCGACGTCGTCGCGTCCAGAGGCGGGGCGGCAGGCCGGTCATGACCGTCAGCTTGCGCCGGGCCCTGGTACGGGGGCCCCTCGGCACTGGGTGCGGTGCCCTTCTCCGTGGTCGGGGCGGTCATGCGGGCACACCCCTTTCGGACTCACGCCCGCTCGGTGTGAGCCACGGCAGGGACGACTTCCGTTGCTCCCGGCGGGTTCTTACCGAGGAGAGCGGGAGGGTGATCACCGCTCTCGTGCCAGGAGAGCGCGCCGGCGATCGGCCGATTCCCTCATGTCTTCGACGACCCGTTCCAGGAAAGTCCCCGCCCGGAGGAGCCGCTGCCCCACCGGAGAGTCCGAGCCGAGCACTTCGGCCGCCGCCATCGCGGCCCGGGCCGACTCCAGGGTCCGCCACGCGCTGACGGTGATCGAGTGGTACCAGGCTTCGTCGTCGACGACGTAGACGTCGCGCCGCCGCTGCGGATCGCGCTCGCGCCGGACATGTCCGTGCCGGACCAGGAAGCCGGCGGCCACGGAGACGGAGGCAGGGCTGACCTTCAGTCTGCGGACCAACTCGGCCGCAGTACGCGTGCCGTCTTCGGACAGCAGGAGGTCGACGTGCACACGCGCCGTCATCCTCGGCATCCCCGACCCGACCGCCGGCTCGATGATCTCGTCCTTCACCGTGCCGTGCGGGGGTGGATCCGCGTGGGGGTGTGCCGGTGCGGTGCCCCGCCGCGCCCGCTCGACCGTGGCCCGGTGCGCCTGCTGGGACCGGTACCCGCCAGGCCCGCCGTTGCGTGACACTTCCCGGCTGATGGTCGAGGTCGGGCGCTCGGGCCTGCGGGCGGTCTCGACGCAAGAGAGGCCGTCGGCACGTCCGGTCGCGATGTGCCGGTGCTCCTGCTGGGTCAACCGTCCTCCCGGCATACCGCCAGTATTGCCTTCGCCGCCAACCATTGCAACGCATCGTTGCATTCAGACGCACATCATTGCACCAACTTAGCCACTTTAACTTGCCAATACGCCGCCTAGCCGTTGACGTAACCCTGAATGCAACGTAGCTTTCAAACAATCCGAAACATGCCATAGCGCGAGACGAGGAACGGCCATGAGCGAATCCGTCCACACCGTCACCACCTTGCCGACGGGCCGCCGTGCCGGCTGCCCCTTCGACCCGCCTGCCGAGTTGCTCGACGCCCACCGACACGGCCCCATCAGCGGCTACACCCACCCCGGCGGAAAACCCGGTTGGCTGATCACGGGGTACGACATGATGCGGTCGGTCCTGGCCGATCCCCGGTTCAGCTCGCGCAAGGACCTCATGAACGTCGTCGACTTCGAGCTCCCTCCGGCACCGCCCGGCGAGTTCCTGCTGATGGACGACCCGGAGCACAGCCGCTACCGGAAGCCGCTGGTGGGCAGGTTCACCGTGCGGCGGATGCGGATGCTCACCGAGCGGATCGAGCAGATCACCGCCGACCGTCTGGACGCCATGGAGGCGGCCGGGCCGCCGACCGACCTGGTGACCGCGTTCGCCAAACCCATCCCCACCATCGTGATCTGCGAGATCCTCGGCGTGCCCTACGAGGACCGGGCGTCCTTCCAGGAACAGATCGACGCCTTCATGGGCGGGGAGGTCAGCGACGAGGAACTGGTCGCGGCCTACACCGCGACCCAGGAATACCTCGCACAATTGGTGGCCGCCAAGCGCGCCCACCCCACCGACGACATCCTCAGCGAACTCACCGACAGCGACCTGACCGACGAGGAGTTGAGGGGAGTCAGCCTGATCCTCCTCGCGGCCGGATTCGACACCACTGCGAACATGCTGTCCCTCGGCACCTTCGCGCTGCTCCAGCACCCGGAGCAACTCGCCGCGCTGCGCGCCGACCCCGCACTCACCGACGGGGCCGTGGAGGAACTGCTGCGCTATCTGAGCGTTGCCAAGACCTTCCACCGGACGGCGCTGGAAGACGTCGAGCTGGGAGGCCGGACCATCAAGGCCGGCACGACCGTCGTCCTTTCGTACAACACCGCCAACCGCGACCCCGAGCGCTTCACCGACCCCCATGCGCTCGACATCCGGCGCCGGGCCACCGGACACCTGGCCTTCGGCCACGGCATCCACCAGTGCCTCGGTCAGCAGCTCGCCCGTGTCGAAATGCGGGTCGCGTTCCGCGCGTTGATCGACCGGTTCCCCACTCTGCGCCTGGCCGTACCGGCCGCCGAGGTCGCCCTGCGCCCGGAGACGGCGGACATCTTCGGCGTCAAGAGCCTCCCGGTCGCATGGGACGCGAAATGAGCACGCCGCACCTGAGCGTCGACCGCGAGCGCTGCATAGGTGCCGGGATGTGCGCCATGACCGCTCCCGACGTCTTCGACCAGGATCCGGACGACGGCCTCGTCATCCTGCTGCGTCCCGAACCGGCCGCCGCCCACGGCGCAGCCGCGCAGATGGCCGTCGGCCTGTGTCCCGCCGGGGCGATCACCCTCCACGAGCCGGAAGCCGGCAGTTCCTGACCTCCGGGGCAACCGCCTGCGGACCGCGCCGTACGAGCCGGCACGGATCTCACGCGGAGAGCTCTCCCAGGTCCAGAGGCCTTCTCCAGAAGTTGCGGCGGTGGACTGCCTCAAGTTCGGTCTGGAGTGGGGACGGGGGCACCACCAGCACGGGGCAGGCCGCGTGAGCGAGGCAGTGCCGTGCCACCGAGGGACGGACGAGGCGGCGAAACGCGGTACGCGGCCCCGTACCGACCACGAGGAGGTCTTCCGGGCCACGCGCGATGCTCACGAGGGCGGCGCCCGGAGTGCCGTGCGCCGTGAGGCCCGCGAGGGGGACACCGGGTCCCGCCGTGCCGAAGGCCGTGTCGAAGATGTCCCTCAGCCGCTCGACGGCCGCAGCCCGGTGTTCCGCCAGGGCGGAAGGCAGGCGGCCGTTTCGGCTTCCGAGTTCGCCGCCGGGCGGCTGCCAGGCGAGGACGGCCCACAGTTCCGCGTCGCGCACGCGGGCCTCCGCCGCCGCCCTGTGCAGCGCGGTCATGCCCCCCGGGGTTTCCGTTACGCCGACCACGACTCTCCGCACGACCTGTGTCCCCTTCTCGTATCGTGGTTCGTATGAAAGGGCTTCGCCGATGGTTCGGCAGGGTCCTTGACGCTTCTCTCACTCCGCGGCCGCCGGTCATGACGAATCCCTGATGCCGGGCGGCGCCGTCCGTCAGTGACGTATATGGACCGGGCCGGTCGCCGTATGGGATCCGTCATGGGCCGTCCCCGGGCGGGGAGGTCCGGGGATAGCTTCGTCGCCGTGCCCCGGAACGCCTCCCCGCGTCCGGGGCCCCACCCGTCCCTCACGGTTCCCTCAGGAGAGCCCCATGTGTCTGTTCCAGTACGACGACGATCCGGAGCCCGAGGAACCGGTCCCGGCCGGACTCCTCCACGTGCCCGTCCGGCCGGGAACGACAGAGGTGGTGCTGCGCATGTTCCGCACCCCTCTGGGCGAGCGCACCGCCGTCGGATTCACCCGTCCCGACCTGCTGGTCTCCGTCCTGGGCCCGGAGCAGCCCTGGATCCGGCTCTCCAAGTCGGCACTGCGCGCCCTGACCTCGCCCCTCGGCGCGTGCCGGCTGACGATCGACCCGACGCTCACCGCCTCCGCGGTCACCCGCCTGACGGCGGACACCGCCGGGATCGCGGCCCGTGCCTGGTGAGGAGGTTCCGATGACAACCGAGATCGTTCCCGAACTCTCCACCGGCACGGAGGACCTGTCCGTGTGGCCCGCGTCCACGCGGCTCCTCCCGCGCGGCGACCTGGCCGTCGGCCGGGTGTCACTGGCGGAGGTGGCCGAGCGCTTCGGTACCCCCGTCTACGTCCTCGACGAGGGTGAGGTGCGCGAACGCTGCCGGATCTACCGGGACGCCTTCCCCGACGCCGACGTGCTGTACGCGGCCAAGGCGTTCCTGTCCCGCGGGGTGGCCGGCTGGGTGCGGGAGGAGGGCCTCGGCCTGGACGCGTGCTCCGCCGGGGAGCTGGAGCTCGCCGTCACGGCCGGCTTCCCGCCGGAGCGCGTCGTGCTGCACGGCAACGCGAAGTCGCCCCGCGACCTGGAGGTGGCCCTGCGGCTCGGCGTGGGGCGGATCGTCATCGACGGTCCGTCGGAGATCGCCCGGATCGCGGCCGCGGTCGCCCCGGGCGAGCGGCAGAAGGTCATGGTGCGCGTGGTGCCGGGCGTCTCGGCCGGCGGTCACGACAAGATCCGCACCGGTACGGACGGCCAGAAGTTCGGCCTGTCCCTCACAGATGGTTCGGCGCAGTACGCCGTGGCGCGGATCCTGGACCAGCCCGGGCTCGAACTGACCGGCTTGCACTGCCACATAGGCTCCCAGATCACCGAGACGGAGCCCTACCTGGTGGCCCTGCGCCGCATGGTCGGCCTGATGGCCCGCATCCGTGACGCGCACGGTGTCACCCTGCCCGAGCTGGACATGGGCGGCGGCCACGGCATCGCCTACCGGCCCGGCGAGCCCTCCCTCGACCTCACCTCCTTCGCCCGGCGGCTGCGCGCGGAGCTCGTCGACGGCTGTGCCGCCGCCCGGCTGACCGTCCCCCGGCTCGCCGTCGAGCCCGGCCGGGCCGTGGTCGGGCCGGCCGGGATCGCCCTGTACCGGGTGCTGGCCGTCAAGGACACCGGCGGAAAGGTGTTCGTCGCGGTGGACGGCGGCATGGGCGACAATCCGCGGCCCGCCCTGTACGGCGCGCGCTACGCACCCCATCTGGTAGGGCGCCGTTCGACTGCCGCACTCCGTGCGATCACCGTGGTGGGCCGGCACTGCGAGGCCGGTGACGTCCTCGCGGCCGACGCGGAACTGCCCGGTGACATCCGGCCCGGCGACCTGCTCGCCGTACCGGTGGCCGGTGCCTACCACCTGTCCATGGCCTCCGGCTACAACCTCGTCGGCCGCCCCGCCGTCGTGGCGGTTCACGACGGCACGGCCCGGGTGCTGGTCCGCCGCGAGACGCTGGACGACTTCCGCGGCAGGGACATCGGGGAGTGAGGTCGCCTCCCCGGCCCCGCCCGTGGAAGGGGCCGGGGCGACGGGGTGCGCGCCGTCTCACCGGGGGGCGGCCCTCTCGATCGCCCCGTCTGCCGTCCTCGCGTCGATCAGGGACACCCACTCCGAGGGGCGGCCTGCCGGCGTCCCTGTCCCTTCCTTGACGAGACCCGTGCCGTCGGCACCGGCCGGAACCGCTTCGGCGGCTCCGGTCAGAGCCATTTGTTGCGGCGTAGGGCGCGGTAGACGGCCGTGCACGCGGTGATCATGACCAGCCAGACGGCTGGGTAGCCGTAGGGGGAGGTGAGTTCGGGCATGTGCTCGAAGTTCATGCCGTAGATGCCGACGATCATGGTGGGGACGGCGATGAGCGCGGCCCAGGCACTGATGCGGCGCATGTCGGCGTTCTGCTGGACGCCGAGTTGGGCGATGCTGGCGGTGAGCATGCCGGTGATCAGTTCGTCGAAGGACAGGATCTGTTCGATGACGCGTTGGTGGTGGTCGGTGACGTCTCGGAAGTAGGTGGCCACCTTCGGTGGGATCCCCGGTACGTTGCTGTCGCTCAGGCGCTGCAGGGAGCCGGTGAGGGGCATGACGGCACGTTTGAACTCCAGCAGTTCGCGCTTGAGCTGGTAGATGCGTGCGGCGTCGACGGGGGTGTCGGGAGAGAAGACCTCGGCTTCCAGGGTGTCGACGTCGCCGGCGAAGGCGTCGGCGACGTCGATGTAACGGTCGACGACCATGTCGGCCACCGCGTGCAGGACGGCCGCGGGACCGCAGCCCAGCTGCAGGGGGTCTTCCTGGAGCAGACGGCGCACCCCTTCCAGCGGAGGCGCGCTGCCGTGGCGGACGGTGATCGCGTAGCCGGGGCCGGCGAAGACCATGATCTCGCCGGTGTCGACGATCTCGCTGGTCGCGGTGACCTTCTCGTGGTCGACGTAGACGATCGTCTTCAGCACCAGGAACAGCATGTCGCCGTAGCGCTCCAGTTTGGGACGCTGGTGGGCGTGGACGGCGTCCTCCACCGCCAGGGGGTGCAGGCCGAACGCGTCGGCCACCTCCTGCAGCTGCTCCGCGGTGGGCTCGTACAAGCCGATCCACGCGAACCGTCCGGCCTGCGGGTCTATCCGCTTCGTGATCGCGTCCAGACCCACCTGCCCGGGGATCCGGCAGCCGTCCTCGTACAGGGCGCAGTCCACCACCGAGGGAGGCAGAGCCCCCTCCTTCTTGCCGTTCTGCTGTGTCACTGGCCCCTCGTTCCGTTCGTTCCCGTATCGAGGGGCAACCTACCCACCTGGTGGACGCCCGACTTCCGTGGCGGACGCTCGAGGTCCGCCGTCGAGGCCGGCCGAGGAGGTACCCCCCCCTCGAACCCCACATCGCCTCCGGTCGAAGCCGGTGCCCGTCATCGGCCTCGTGTCACCCTCCCCGTGAAGGTGTCCGGGAGCGACGGGCGAGGGTCACCTGCCGTGCGGAGGCCGAGCACCGTGGTCGAGCCGCCTCCGGGGGTGTCCTCGATGGTCACCGTGCCGCCCGTCGCCTCGACCGCACGGCCCGACATCGTGAGGACGTTCCGCTGGACCAACCGGTCCATGCCCGCGATGCCGATCGCGGAGAGCAGGGCGCCGATGGTGGTCGGGATGAAGCAGACCAGGAGGGCCGTCAGGACGATCAGGGAGGTCTGCTCGTCGGCACCGGCGTAGATCGCGAAGGGCTTGAGGGTCACCACCGCGAGCAGGAACACGATCGTGCCGGTGAACTGCCCGACCGCGTGGATGCCGGAGAAGTTCTGGATCGCGCCGCGGGCGACGAGCACGAGCGCACCGATGACGGAGATCGGCAGCAGGATCCGGACCGTGCCCCGGACCGGATCGGCCCAGAAGTTGCCCAGCTCACCGGTGCGGGAGCGGGCGAAGCCACGCACCAGGGCGACGGCCACCGCCATGCCGACGGCCGCCGACACGAAGTTCTGCACCGCGAGGCCGCCGGTCTGCACGACGTGGCTCATGGCCTGTTCGCCTTAGTACGACCGCCAGTCGGTGTTGGCCACGAAGGACGCGGCCGTGTTGAACGCGTGGTCCGGGCCGATCGACACGGAGCCGAGCGAACCGGGCAGCGACCCCTGCACCCGCTGGAGCAGGTACGGGAACAGGACGCTCACCGCGGAGAAGGCGAGAACTCCGCGCAGGCACGCCGGCCAGCGCGTCTCCACCGACGGGTTCGCACCGATCGCCCGGTAGATCCGCTTCTCGGGCCGGTAGTGCTTCTCCGGGGAGTACACCTTCGCCATGTGGTCGCCCAGCGGCCGGCAGGACAGGCCGAGGGCGACGACCAGCGCCAGAAGCTGGAGCACGCCGGCAAGAACAGGACTCATCTCTTGGCTCAGAACCTCTCCGGTTCGAGGAGGGCGAGGACGAGATAGCCCAGGAGGGCGACGGCGACGAACAGACCGACGACGTTCTCGACAGTCACAGCTTCGCCACCCCCTCGGCGATGAACGCCACCGGCGCGAAGACCGCGACCGTGGTGACGACGAAGGCCAGGTCGGCCATCGTGAGCTCCTGCTGAAGAAGGAAAGCGGATTCTCGGACGAGATGAGAAAACATCCTTTTGCGCCGCCCACCGTCTTCGTTGACACCCCCCTTACGCCCTTGGCACCCCTTTTGACGCGTCCTCTACGTGGGACTACGGGCGCGTGGTGGCCCTCCCCCTACAACGGCCGGAAGCGGTACGGACTCGCCGGTGGACGTCTCGGCCACGTCCTGGACCGCCCGCTCGCTGTCGTCCGGGCGGGCTGCGACGCACGGCGGGGCAAGGGCTGCTGCTGATTCGGCACGCTTCACCCCCCCGGTGTCGGCGGCCCTCCGTAACGGACCCGCACGGTTGGCACCCGAGGGGGCTCCTGGTACTCCTCGGCGTGCGGAACCGGCCACGGCAGTACCTCCCGGCGCCGGCGCTCCGTCCGTGTTCACGGGACGGCCCTCGCTCCGGGACGTCCGGGTCCCGTGCCGGGCACGCGGTCCGCGCACGGCCTCAGCGTTCGGCGCGTACGGGAGTGCCGTGGACGGGACCCTCCGCGCGGGGCAGAGAGACCAGGAGGACCAGGGCCTCGACGCCCGGCGCCGGTCAGAACTTCTCCGGGTTGATCAGTGCGGCCACCAGGTAGCCGACGATGCCGAGGGCGACGATGAGACCGACCACGTTCTCGATGGTCACGCAGGATCGACTCCCTTTGCAGAAGGGCGGATGACGGAGTGCGGTCGTCCTCCCCTCATCGAAACGGGGGTGGCGCGGCCGCTCGTCCACTGTGACGCCACCCCGTCGGGCGAACCGTGAACACTGACGGAGCCTTGACAGGTTCCGTACGGGCGGATCACACGATCGGACGAGTCCGGCCGGAGAACGCGGTTTCCGGAGACGCGGGGGCGGGGCTCGTCACGGACACGTCCGGTACGCACCGGATCTGCGGTCGCCTCCCGTCCCCCCAACCCGGAACGTCCTTGCGTCGTACGGGCCTCGTCAGAACCCGCGCTTCACCGCCAGCAGTGCCCCGGGCGACTGGATTCGTCCTGGGTGGCTCAGCGGCCCGAGGACGCCAGTGGTTCGACCGTCCCGGGCCGTGCAGGGGCGCGGGCCCGTCTTGCCGTCCGATACCCGCCTCCGCCCTGCGGCTCCGCCGTCCGTCCGCAGCCGTGCGGCCGGTGTGCCGGCGCGGGTACCGCGCGGGGTGATCGTCCGGCGCCTGCGCGACCGGGGCGGACCGACACTCGCCGCCCCACCAGGCCCCGGCCGGATCGGCTCCACCTGGGGCGCCCCCGTGCCGCTCGTCCGGTTCGGGCGTGGCTGGGCCGCCTTCGGCAGGAGCGGGGGGATGACGGTGGTCCGTACCCGGTTCACCGGAAGCCGGTACGGGGAGGTGGTCTGCACCACCGGCCCCGGAGAGCGGCGACAGCGCCTGAGCCCGGTCTGGCCTCGCCGGGCTGCCGCCGGCATCGCCGCACGGGGGCGCACCGCGACCTGGAGCGGCTCGCGCGACGACCGCGCGGGTCCCTCCTCGCCTGGACCGGTGGTTTCCGGCCGGTCCGCGAGCACGTGGGCCGGCCGACGGCTCCCTTCCCGTCAGCGGCGCGTCAAATCTTTCCGCCGCCGCGTAAACAACGCGTAGCCCTACCCGGTTCCTCCGTCCCGAACGTCTAGCGTCAGCGCCATGCAGCCCCCGCTTCCCGCTCCCCGCCCCGCACCCGGCCCCGTCGACGAGGTACTGCACGACACCGGCTGGGCAGGCGAGGCCCGTTACGCCCTGGCGTGCGCGGGATCACTGCTCGGGGTGTCGCTGGGCGTCGACGCCTGCGCGCACGAGCCGACCCTGCTCGGCACAGCGGGGTGGATCGCCCTGGCCGCAGCCCTGCTGGTGGTCCTGCTGCCCGCACGGGTGGGAGTCGCACCGGGCCTGCTCGTGGTCCGGGGACCGTGGCTCACCAGGACGGTCCGCATCGACCGGCTCGTCTCGGTCTCGTGGCCGCAGGGCACCTCCCGGCGTCTGATCCTGCGGGACGACGAGGGATCGCGGGCCGAGGTCGACCTCCGGGTCCTCCTCGCCAACCCGGGGTTGTGGTTGCGGATCGAGACGGGCGCCCGCACCTCCCGTCAGCGCGGCACCCTGACCCACGGCACCACCGACCTCGCCTGCCTCTCCCTACGTCTCCACGCGGAGACGACGCGCTGCATCCTCAAGGTCTCCGGCCTGCAGTAGCCCTTCCGATGCGTCCGGCACGAACGCGGCGAGGACGGCCGGGACATGCGCCCCGAACCGGCCTCCTCCGGTACCGGCACCCGTCCGGGCACGGGTGTGCACACGAAGGACCGTGGCACCGGCCGCACGCGACGACCCGCAGGACGCCGACGACGCCGCCGGTCGGAGCGACGGAAGCCGGGGGCGGGGGCCGCTTCCCGGGAAGGCGTCGCGTGCCGGGCCGGCGGCATCGCCGGTCGTCCACCCGGAGTGCTTTCGCGGGGTGTGCCGGCCGCACCGGTCACGGGTCAGCCGCCGACGTGGATGCCGGGGCGGCGGTCGGGGTCGGGTTCGTGTCGGCGGATGATCTCGCGGGTGACGGGTGCGGTGTCGCCGCGGCCCAGGAGGAAGTAGCGGAACATGTGCTTCAGGGGGCTTCCCTCGGCCCAGGCGAAGTAGCAGTGGGGTTTGACGCCGGTGGTGTCGCGCAGGGCGAGGAGGACCGCGGCGATGGCGTTGGGGGCCGCCGGGGCCTGGGCGCGCAGGATCCGGTGCCCGTCCACCTCGACGCCGTGGACGGTGAGGACCTCGCTGAAGTCGGAGGGGTCGACCACGTCGATCTCCAGGAACAGGACGTCGGCCCGGCCCGGGACCGGGTTGGTGCCACGCTGTTCGCGTTCCTTGTCGCGGTACTCGGCGCCGTCGCCGGCCTGGCGGCGGTTGGCGATGATGTTGATGGCGTCGTCGTGGGCCAGGGTGTCGGTGAGGAACCTCCGGGCGTCTTCGTCGAAGACGAGGCGGTCGGCGCGCAGCTCGGTGGTGCGCGTGACGCGGGAGATCAGCGAGACGACGACGATGCCGGCGATGAAGAAGCCGGAGATGGTGATGCCGTCGGGCTTGTCGATGATGTTGTAGACCAGCGCGTACAGCAGGACCAGGGTCAGGAGCGCGAAACCGGCGGCGGCCGGCCGGCGGCCGGAGCGTGCCACGGAGACGGTGACGGCGAAGGCGCCTGAGACCATCATGGCCAGGATGCCGGTGGCGTACGCGCCGGCCTGGGCGTCGACGTCGGCGTCGAAGGCGATGGTGATGAGGACGCACAGGGCGGTGTAGACGAGGACCACGGGGCGTACCGCGCGTCCCCATTCGGGGGCCATGCCGTAGCCGGGGAGGTAGCGGGGGACGATGTTGATCAGTCCGGCCATGGCCGAGGCGCCGGCGAACCACAGGATGAGGATGGTGCTGATGTCGTAGACGGTGCCGAACGCCTCCCCGACGTGCTCGTGCGCGAGCCAGGCCAGGGCCCGGCCGTTCGCCGCGCCACCGGGCTCGAACTCCTCGTGGGGGATGAGGACGGTGGTCACGAAACTGGAGGCCAGCAGGTAGACGCTCATGATCAGCGCGGCGGCGGTCAGCAGCAGACGGGTGTTGCGGATCCGCGACCGCAGCCGCTGCTCGTCGTCGGCGCCGTCGGCCGCCACCAGGGGCATCATGCTCACCCCGGTCTCGAACCCGGACAGACCGAGCACGAGCAGCGGGAAGGCGAGGAGCGCCGGTGCCATCAGGTCTCCGAATCCGCCTCCCCCCTCGACGAGGGCGTCGGTCCAGGCGGAGAACGCGCCCGGGGTGGTGAACACGTGCGCCAGGCCGACGACGATCACGACCGCGTTCAGCAGCAGGAAGACGGCGACCAGCGGGATGGCGACGCTGACGGCCTCGCTGAAGCCGAGGAGGAAGACCCCGCCGAGGACCAGGAGCAGCACTACGGTGAGGGCGACTTCGTGGCCGTGCAGGGCCTCGGGGAAGAAGGGGTTCTCCACCACGTGCACCGACGCGTCCGCCGTCGACAGGGTGATCGTGATGATCCACGACGTGGCCACGAAACCGAGCAGGACCAGCACGAACAGCTTGCCCCACCAGAAGGGCAGCAGGTCCTCCAGCATGGCCACGGACCCGGCGCCGTGCGGACTCTCCTTGGCCACCCGCCGGTACATCGGCAGCATGCCCACCAGCGTCAGCGCCACGATCAGCAGCGTTGCCAGGGGCGAGACGGCCCCTGCGGCGAGGGCGGCGATGGCCGGTACGTAGGCGAGACTGGAGAAGTAGTCGACCCCGGTCAGGCACATCACCTTCCACCAGGCGTGCGGCTCGCCGTGCCCCTCTCCGGCCGCCGGTCCCACGGGCTGCACCCGGTGGCGCAGCATCCACCGCGCCAGGCGCCCGGTCGGTTCCGGCCGCAGCGCGGGACTGTCCACCACCTCGGGCACGGCCAGGCCCTTCGTGTCCTTCATGTCTCCCATCGACTTCCCTCGTTCCTGCCCGCAGGCCTGACCGCCGCCGCACACGCGGTGACGCGAGCACCGAGTATGCGGCCTCCCGGCAACACACCCCGTCTGCCCCGAACACGCCGGTAACGCCTCGTGCGAGAGTGTCGAGAAGCGCCCGGAGACGGTTTCACCGCCGGGAGGGAACGGGAACCGGCGGCACCGCGGCGTGTCCGGAACTCTTTGTTCCGGCGCCCGCCAGGCCTTGCCCGCCAGGATCATCATGTCGCCTCGGAAGCACGACAGCCGACCGGGCCCCTCCTTGGTCGGAATCGCCAACATGCAGCTCCACCTGCGCTGTTGTACGGGCAGGCGTTACGGGCGCCGGATCAGATCGACCAGGACAGCGGCGATGAACAACCACACGCCGACCCCTATCACCCAGAGGGACCCCACGGCGCCTCCCCACGCGATCAGACACGCGCCGGCCACGGCCAGCGCATACGCGATCCACCGAGCACGGCGATCGGAACCCCAGAAATCAGCCACGCCGGAAGCCTCTCGCCGCCCCTTCCCCACAGCCTGCGGCAAGGCGATTCCTATTACGTTCTTAACACCCGCATCCGGCCGTTCAGCAGGTGCTCGGCACCGTCCACCCAACGGATGCGGGCCGGCGTTCCGGCGCGGGTCGCCGGTACGCGTTCGGGCCGACGTCACGCACCACGTTCCCAGACCTTGTTCTACGTAGTGGGGCGATCGTCGCATTCGCCATGGGGTCCGGCCGGATACCCACCGCACAGTGCCGGACCCGCCGGTGGCACAGCAGACCGCGCCGGGCACGCCTGAGGGGCACCACGGGCGACTCCGACGAAGTCGTTGCCGACAGCTCAGGCAAGGGACCGGTCACCGTCACCGTCCTCGCAGGCGACAAAGCCTTTCAGGCGGTCGACCAAGATCCGCGGGAGCGAACGCGGCCTTCGCCGGGCCCCTGGCGGCACCGGACGCCGGACCGCTTCCATGAATCCGCCCGGCCCCTTCGACCGGTGCAGGGCCGGCAGCGGCCGGTCCGTGCTGGCGTGCTGCGTCCGGGCCCCGGCCGGTGTCCCGGAGCCCCCACGCGGAGTCAGAGGTCGATGATCCGGAGTGCGAAGAAGAGCGCCACGGAGAGCGAGCCGAGGAGGATGAGGGACACCCAGATCATGGGGTGTTCCCAGATGCCCCCGTCGGGCCGCTCGGGATGGGCGGACGAGATCGAACCCTCGACGGGCGGGGTCTCCTCGGGGGGTACGAGCGATTCGGCCATGACCTCTCCTCCGATCGGCGAGGCGAATGCGTTGCCGTCTTCACCGTCGCTCGACGGAGGGAGGGGCACCAGCCGCGTCGTTCTTGCGTCGAAACGCGACGCCAGAGGCACGGGGCACGTGGCGGACGCTCGTCGCACCCGGGCCTTCGTCACGGTCGGTCCGGTCCTGCCGGGCCTCCGCGACCGCTCACCACTTGCGCCGCTCCTCGGCCGGCGGCTCGGGCGACGTCTCGGTGCGGCCGCCCAGGAGCTGGTGCGGCCTGAGCCTGCGCGTCGCGTCCGCGAACGGCGCCCGGACGGGGTGCCGGTACTCCGACGTCCTGCCGGGCCGCCGGTCGGTCGCGGGACGGCGCGGCTGGGAGGCGGGGTCGGGGGGCGGAAGCTCCTCGTCCCTGATCCTCGCGCCGAGAAGGAAAGCGCCGATGATCACGGCGACGACGACGAGTCCGACCGACGCCTGGGCCAGTCCCGTCTGCCAGACGGCGGCGGCGTTCGTGAAGGGCGCGGAGCCCGACGCGCATACGCTCATGTCACGTCCCTGTGGTCGGGAGGAGGGAGCCGCCGGATGTGCAACCGGCGGTCGCCGTTCCTCCTGCGGTCGACACTTGAAAGTGCCGCTTCCAGGACTTTTCGAACGATATGCCCCTCTCGGATGCACGACGTCACGGCGCAGTCGCGCACGGTTCCCGGCCGCCTCCCCCGGTGCGCGTGACACCGGGCCCCGACCCGCGAGGACGACGGAGGAACCGAAGCGCCGTCCGCGCACGAGGCCGGGCCGCGCGTCGTCCCGCGTCCCCGCATCCGGGGAGCCCCGCACGCGGAAGAAGGGGAAACCGCACCACGACGTTTTCGGAGATCCCCTTTCCCATGTCCGATCAGCACGATCCCGCCCCGTACGACGCCCTGCTGCTGCTCTCCTTCGGCGGTCCCGAGGGCCCGGACGACGTGGTCCCGTTCCTGGAGA
>NZ_JNXJ01000026.1:0-83679 GCF_000716625.1 Streptomyces bikiniensis
AGCAGAAGACGGCATACGAGATCATGCCTAGTCTCGTGGGCTCGGAGATGTGTATAAGAGACAGCACCGGGGCCGTCCCGCCGCCACCCCCGGTCGCGCCCCTCGCGCCGCCCGTGGAGCACGGCACCGGAACCGGCGGCGCCACCCTGGCCGTGCTGCTCATCGGCCCCGCGGGCGCCGGCAAGACGACCGTCGCCCGGCACTGGGCGCAGCGCCGCCGCGTGCCCACCGCGCACATCAGCCTGGACGACGTCCGCGAATGGGTCTGCTCCGGCTTCGCCGACCCCCAGTCCGGATGGAACGAGCACTCCGAGGCGCAGTACCGGCTCGCCCGCCGCACCTGCGGCTTCGCCGCGCGCAACTTCCTCGCCAACGGCATCTCCTGCATCGTCGACGACGCCGTCTTCCCCGACCGGCCCGTCGTCGGCCTCGGCGGCTGGAAGCGCCACGTCGGCCCCGGCCTGCTGCCCGTCGTCCTCCTGCCCGGCCTGGAGGTCGTCCTGGAGCGCAACGCCAAGCGCAGCGGCAACCGGCGCCTCTCGGACGAGGAGGTCGCCGCCATCCACGGCCGGATGGCCGGCTGGTACGGCTCGGGCCTGCCGATCATCGACAACTCCACGTACGACGTCGAGACCACCGCCCGCGTCCTGGACGACGTCCTCGCCCGCGCGATCGCGAGCCCGCCCACCTGGTGAGCCCGGGACCGCCGGGCGCCCGGTCGGCCGTTCCGAACAGGCCGTCGCGGCCCGCTCCTCGTAGGCTCGGAGCATGTCAGAGGTGTATGCGGACCGCCGTGTACGGCTGCGCGACCGGTGCGCGGCCACGGGCAGCCCGGCGGCCCTGGTCTCCCGCCCCGCCAACGTCCGCTATCTCGCGGGCGGCTCCCCGCCGGGCGCCGTCCTGCTCGTCGGCCCCGAACCGGAGGCGGACGTCCTGCTCCGCCCCGTCCCGCCCGGGGGCGAAGCGGTCGACGGGCGGCTGGACGAACTGCTCCGGCAGCAGGTCCTGCCCACCGGGGGAGGGGACCCGGCCGTCGCCGCCGTCGACCTCGCCCGCCGGGCGGGCGCCGACGCGCTCGCCGTCGAGGAGCACCACCTGACGGTGGCCCGGCACCGGGCCATGGGCGCCGTCGCGTCCGCGCCCCGCCTCACCGACCTCGACTGCGCCGTGGAGCAGCTCAGGATCGTCAAGGACGAGGACGAGATCGGCTGCCTGCGGATCGCCGCCGAGATCGCCGACCAGGCCCTCGGCGAACTCCTCGAATCCATCCTGGTGGGGCGGACCGAGCGCCACCTCGCCCTGGAACTGGAGCGCCGGCTGGTCGACCACGGCGCCGACGGGGCCGCCTTCCCCACCTCGGTGGCGACGGGCCCGCACTCCGGCCGCCGGGGGCACCGGCCCACCGACCGCCGGGTGGAGGAAGGCGATTTCCTCTCCGTCTGCCTCGGCGCCGACTACCGCGGCTACCGGTGCGAGATCGGCCGGACCTTCGTCATCGGCACCACCCCCGCCGACTGGCAGATCGAGCTGTACGAACTCGTCTTCGCCGCTCAGCGGGCCGGCCGGGAGTCCCTGGTGCCCGGCGCCGAGTACCGGGACGTGGACCGGGCGGCCCGCCGGATCCTGAAGGCGGCGGGGCACGCGGAGGCCGCCGTCCCCCTCACGGGGCACGGGGTGGGGCTCGAAATCGACGAGGACCCGCAGTTGTCACCTTCAGCCATGGGTAAACTGGACGCTTGTGTGCCGGTCACCGTCGAACCGGGGGTCCACCTCCCGGGCCGGGGCGGGGTCCGGATCGATGACACGCTCGTCGTGCGCCAGGAGGCGGACGGCGGACCCGAGCTACTCACCATCACGACCAAGGAGCTGCTCGCGCTGTAGGGCGCGCACGCCTCCCCGGTCCCACGTCAGTCCAGAGTCCAGGAGATTCCGCAACCGTGGCTTCCACGAACGACCTCAAGAACGGCATGGTGCTCAAGCTCGAAGGCGGCCAGCTCTGGTCCGTCGTCGAGTTCCAGCACGTCAAGCCCGGCAAGGGCCCGGCCTTCGTGCGCACCAAGCTCAAGAACGTGCTGTCCGGCAAGGTCGTCGACAAGACCTTCAACGCGGGCGTCAAGGTCGAGACGGCCACCATCGACCGTCGTGACATGCAGTTCTCCTACATGGACGGCGACTACTTCGTCTTCATGGACATGGAGACGTACGACCAGCTGCACGTCGACCGCAAGGCCGTCGGCGACGCCGCGAACTTCCTGGTCGAGGGCTTCACGGCCTCCGTCGCGCAGCACGAGGGCTCGGTGCTCTACGTCGAGCTCCCCGCCGCCGTCACGCTGACCATCCAGCACACCGACCCGGGCGTCCAGGGCGACCGCTCCACCGGCGGCACCAAGCCCGCCACGCTGGAGACCGGCCACGAGATCCAGGTCCCGCTCTTCGTCACCACCGGTGAGAAGGTCAAGGTCGACACGCGCACCAGCGACTACCTCGGCCGGGTGAACGACTAACCGTGGCCGCTCGGAGCAAGGCCCGCAAGCGCGCCTTCCAGATCCTCTTCGAGGCCGACCAGCGCGGCACCTCCGTCCAGGAGGTCCTCGCGGACCAGGTCCGGTACGCCCGCTCGGACGACCGGCAGCCACCGGTCAGCGAGTTCACCATGCAGCTGGTGGAGGGGTACGCGTCCCACGTGGCGCGGATCGACGAGCTCATCGCGACCTACGCGGTGGACTGGGACCTCGACCGGATGCCCGTCGCCGACCGGAACATCGTGCGCCTCGGCGCGTACGAGCTGATCTGGGAGGACGGCACGCCGGACGCGGTCGTGATCGACGAGGCGGTGCAGCTCGCCAAGGAGTTCTCCACCGACGAGTCGCCGGCCTTCGTCAACGGCCTGCTCGCGCGCTTCAAGGACCTGAAGCCGCGGCTGCGCCGGGACGTGGACGCCTGAGTCCCGCCCCCACCCGGTAGCCGGAGGGGCCCGCAGCACCGAGACGTGCCGCGGGCCCCTTCGGCCTGTCCGGGGCCCTTCCGGCCCCTGCAGGCCCCCCGGGCCTCCCCGGCGCCCCTCCCGGACCCGGGGAGCCCCCGCGCGCCGGGGAGCGATCCGTACGGCCCGGAAAACACGAGATCCGTGGACGTCGGCGACGTCCACGGATCCGGCGGTACGTTTCTGCTGGGCCCTCCGAAGGGGTCAGCTGTCCTCGTGGGCGACCGCGCGGCGCGCGTCCGCGTCCAGCACGCCCCAGCTGATCAGCTGCTCGGTGAGGACCGAGGGGGACTGGTCGTAGATGACGGCGAGGGTGCGCAGGTCGTCCTGGCGGATCGACAGCACCTTGCCGTTGTAGTCGCCGCGCTGCGACTGGATCGTCGCGGCGTAGCGCTGGAGCGGGCCGGCCTTCTCCTGCGGGACGTGGGCCAGGCGCTCCAGGTCCAGGACCAGCTTCGGCGGCGGCTCGGCCGCCCCGCCCGGCGTCGTGCCCGGCAGGAGCTCCTGCACCGGCACCCCGTAGAAGTCCGCGAGCTCGGCGAGACGCTGCACGGTCACGGCGCGGTCGCCCCGCTCGTACGAGCCGACCACCACGGCCTTCCAGCGGCCCTGGGACTTCTCCTCCACCCCGTGGAGCGAAAGACCCTGCTGGGTGCGGATGGCGCGGAGTTTGGCCCCGAGCTGCTTTGCGTATTCGCTGGACATAACGCTCCCGGACGCTGTGACGACATGCGGCTGCGCCGCGCGGCTGGTAACTCACTGTGAGGTTACGCAGCGTTACACCCACCCGTCAAGCCGAAAGGTCCGTACCGCCCCCGCCCGGGGGACGGCGCCCGGAGGGGCGCCGGGGGTGCGCGGAGGGCGCCGCGCCACCCCTGGTAGGGTTGAGGCGCAAGTACGACGTCCTTTAAGAGCCGTCCCGTGAGGCGGAGAAGGAGGTCCGTTTCTCATGGACACCCAGCTGGATCCCCGGCAGTACGGCGACGACGCGCGGCCCGTTCTCGAAGGCCCCGACATCGCGCGGGTCCTCACCCGCATCGCCCACGAGATCGTCGAGCGCGCCAAGGGCGCCGACGACGTGGTCCTCCTCGGCATCCCCACCCGCGGCGTCTTCCTCGCCCGCCGGCTCGCCGAGAAGCTCGCCTCCATCACCGGCACCAAGATCCCGGTCGGTTCCCTCGACATCACCATGTACCGGGACGACCTGCGGATGAGGCCCGCCCGCGCCATCGGCCGCACCGAGATCCCCGCCGACGGCATCGACGGACGCCTCGTCGTCCTCGTCGACGACGTCCTCTTCTCCGGCCGCACCATCCGCGCCGCCCTCGACGCCCTCGGCGACATCGGCCGCCCCCGCGCCGTCCAGCTCGCCGTCCTCGTCGACCGCGGCCACCGCGAGCTGCCCATCCGCGCCGACTACGTCGGCAAGAACCTCCCCACGTCGCTGCGGGAGACGGTCAAGGTCCTGCTCGCCGAGGAGGACGGTCGCGACACCGTCCTGCTCGGCTCCAAGCCCGCCTCCTAGCCGGACCGGCTCCCCTGCCCGGGCCGGGGCACCCCCCTGCCCCCGCACGCCCTCACGCCTCCCCACCACGGAGAGAAACCCCGATGATGCGTCACCTCATCTCGGCCGCCGACCTCACCCGCGACGACGCCGTACTGATCCTCGACACCGCCGAGGAGATGGCCCGAGTGGCCGACCGGCCCATCAAGAAGCTGCCGACCCTGCGCGGCCGCACCATCTGCAACCTCTTCTTCGAGGACTCCACCCGGACCCGGATCTCCTTCGAGGCCGCCGAGAAGCGCCTCTCCGCCGACGTCATCAACTTCGCGGCCAAGGGCTCCAGCGTCTCCAAGGGCGAGTCCCTGAAGGACACCGCCCAGACCCTGGAGGCCATGGGCGTCGACGCGGTCGTCATCCGGCACGGCGCCTCCGGCGCCCCGTACCGCCTCGCCACCTCCGGCTGGATCGACGCCCCCGTCGTCAACGCCGGCGACGGCACCCACCAGCACCCCACCCAGGCCCTCCTGGACGCCTTCACCATGCGCCGCCGCCTCGTCGGCCGCGACACCGGACTCGGCCAGGACCTCGCGGGCAGGCGGATCACCCTCGTCGGCGACGTCCTGCACAGCCGGGTCGCCCGCTCGAACGTCGACCTGCTGCACACCCTCGGCGCCGAGGTCACCCTGGTGGCCCCGCCCACCCTGGTCCCCGTCGGCGTCGAGACCTGGCCCTGCGAGGTCTCGTACGACCTCGACGCCGTGCTGCCGAAGTCCGACGCCGTGATGATGCTGCGCGTGCAGCGCGAGCGGATGAACGCCGCCTTCTTCCCCACCGAGCGCGAGTACTCGCGCCGCTACGGCCTCGACGGCGAGCGGATGGCGAAGATGCCCGAGCACGCCATCGTGATGCACCCCGGCCCCATGGTCCGCGGCATGGAGATCACCGCCGAGGTCGCCGACTCCGACCGCTGCACGGTCGTCGAGCAGGTCGCCAACGGCGTCTCCGTCCGCATGGCCGTGCTCTACCTGCTCCTGGGCGGCTCCGAGCCCGCCGTCACCACCACCACCCCCGCCGCCCGCACCGAGGAGAACAAGTAACCATGAGCAAGATCCTGATCCGCGGGGCGAAGGTACTGGGCGGTGAGCCGCAGGACGTCCTGATCGACGGCGAGACCATCGCCGAGGTCGGAACCGGACTGTCCGCCGAGGGCGCGACCGTGGTCGAGGCCGGCGGACAGATCCTCCTCCCCGGCCTGGTCGACCTCCACACCCACCTGCGCGAGCCCGGCCGCGAGGACTCCGAGACCGTCCTCACCGGCACCCGCGCCGCCGCCTCCGGCGGCTACACCTCCGTCTTCGCCATGGCCAACACCCATCCGGTCGCCGACACCGCCGGCGTGGTCGAGCAGGTCTGGCGCCTCGGCAAGGAGTCCGGCTACTGCGACGTGCAGCCCATCGGCGCCGTCACCGTCGGCCTGGAGGGCGAGAAGCTCGCCGAGCTCGGCGCCATGCACGACTCCGCCGCCGGCGTCACCGTCTTCTCCGACGACGGCAAGTGCGTGGACGACGCCGTGATCATGCGCCGCGCCCTGGAGTACGTGAAGGCCTTCGGCGGCGTCGTCGCCCAGCACGCCCAGGAGCCCCGCCTCACCGAGGGCGCCCAGATGAACGAGGGGATCGTCTCGGCCGAGCTCGGCCTCGGCGGCTGGCCCGCCGTCGCCGAGGAGTCGATCATCGCCCGCGACGTCCTCCTCGCCGAGCACGTCGGCTCCCGCGTCCACATCTGCCACCTCTCCACCGCCGGCTCCGTCGAGATCGTCCGCTGGGCCAAGTCCCGCGGCATCGACGTCACCGCCGAGGTCACCCCGCACCACCTCCTCCTCACGGACGAGCTGGTCCGCTCGTACAACCCGGTCTACAAGGTCAACCCGCCGCTGCGCACCGAGAAGGACGTCCTCGCGCTCCGCGAGGCGCTGGCCGACGGCACGATCGACATCGTCGCCACCGACCACGCCCCCCACCCGCACGAGGACAAGGACTGCGAGTGGGCCGCCGCCGCCATGGGCATGGTCGGCCTGGAGACCGCCCTCTCCGTCGTCCAGCAGACGATGGTCGAGACCGGACTCCTCGACTGGGCCGGCGTCGCCGACCGCATGTCCTTCGCCCCCGCCCGCATCGGCCGGGCCACCGGCCACGGACGCCCCGTCTCGGCTGGTGAGCCCGCGAACCTGACCCTGGTCGATCCGGCTTACCGTGGAGTCGTGGACCCCGCGGACTTCGCCTCCCGCAGCCGCAACACCCCGTACGAGGGCCGCGAGCTGCCGGGACGCGTCACCCACACCTTCCTGCGGGGCCGGGCAACGGTCGTGGACGGGAAGCTGGCGTGACACCACTCATCGCAATCGCCGCAGAGGCAGCCGAGAAGAAGTCGGCGGAGGTGACCGACTGGGCCGGAAGGATCGGCTGGGTCGCCGGACTGCTGCTCTTCATCGCCTTCGTGTACTGGCTCATGCGCCAGGGCTGGAAGTGGCGCGGCAGCCTCCAGTCCGGCCTCCCCGCCCTGCCCGCCGCGCCGGAGACGGCCGGCGAGGCGAAACTGACCCTCGGCGGGCGGTACCACGGGTCCACGACCGCCGGGCAGTGGCTCGACCGGATCGTCGCCCACGGCCTCGGCGTCCGCAGCCGCGTCGAGCTCACGCTCACCGACGCCGGGATCACGGTCGTCCGCCCCGGGGCGAACGACTTCCACATCCCGGCCGACGCCCTGCGCGAGGCACGCCTCGACAAGGGCATCGCCGGAAAGGTCCTCGCCGAGGGCGGGCTCCTGATCGTCACCTGGGAGCACGGCGGCACCCTCCTCGACTCCGGCTTCCGGTCCGACCGGGCGGCGGAGCACACCGCCTGGGTCGAGACCGTCAATTCCATGATCAGCGCAACGGAAGGCATCGCACGATGACGACCTCCACCAGGGGAGCCGACAAGGCTCCCGCCGTACTCGTCCTGGAGGACGGCCGCATCTTCCGCGGCCGCGCCTACGGGGCCGTGGGGGAGACCTTCGGCGAGGCCGTGTTCTCCACCGGCATGACCGGCTACCAGGAGACCCTCACCGACCCGTCGTACCACCGCCAGGTCGTGGTCATGACCGCCCCGCACGTCGGCAACACCGGCGTCAACGACGAGGACCCCGAGTCCGGTCGCATCTGGGTCTCCGGCTACGTCGTCCGCGACCCCGCCCGCGTCTCCTCCAACTGGCGCGCGAAGCGCTCCCTGGACGAGGAGCTGGAGCGCCAGGGCGTCGTCGGCATCTCCGGCGTCGACACCCGCGCCCTCACCCGCCACCTGCGCGAGCGCGGCGCCATGCGCGTCGGCATCTTCTCCGGCGACGCCTGGACGGGCGTCCGCGACGAGGCCCTGCTCGCCAAGGTCAAGGCGCAGCCCGAGATGAAGGGCGCGAACCTCTCCGCCGAGGTCGCCACCAAGGAGGCGTACGTCGTCCCCGCGGTCGGCGAGAAGAGGTTCACCGTCGCCGCCGTCGACCTCGGCATCAAGGGCATGACCCCGCACCGGATGGCCGAGCGCGGCATCGAGGTCCACGTCCTGCCCGCCACCGCCACCGCCGAGGACGTCTACGCCGTCCAGCCCGACGGGGTGTTCTTCTCCAACGGCCCCGGCGACCCGGCCACCGCGGACGGCCCCGTCGCCCTCATGCGGGCCGTCCTGGAGCGGAGGACGCCGCTCTTCGGCATCTGCTTCGGCAACCAGATCCTGGGCCGCGCCCTCGGCTTCGGCACGTACAAGCTGAAGTACGGCCACCGGGGCATCAACCAGCCGGTCCAGGACCGCACCACCGGCAAGGTCGAGGTCACCGCGCACAACCACGGCTTCGCCGTGGACGCGCCCCTCGACAAGGTCTCCGACACCCCCTTCGGGCGCGCCGAGGTCTCCCACGTCTGTCTCAACGACAACGTCGTGGAGGGCCTCCAGCTGCTCGACCGACCCGCCTTCTCGGTCCAGTACCACCCCGAGGCGGCCGCGGGTCCGCACGACGCCGCGTACCTCTTCGACCGCTTCGTATCCCTGATGGAGGCCGAGCGTGCCTAAGCGCACCGATATCCAGTCCGTCCTGGTCATCGGCTCCGGTCCGATCGTGATCGGCCAGGCCGCCGAGTTCGACTACTCCGGCACCCAGGCGTGCCGCATCCTCAAGGCCGAGGGCCTGCGGGTGATCCTGGTCAACTCCAACCCGGCCACGATCATGACCGACCCGGAGATCGCCGACGCCACGTACGTCGAGCCGATCACCCCGGAGTTCGTCGAGAAGATCATCGCCAAGGAGCGCCCCGACGCCCTCCTGCCGACCCTCGGCGGCCAGACCGCGCTGAACACCGCGATCTCCATGCACGAGCAGGGGGTCCTGGAGAAGTACGGCGTCGAGCTGATCGGCGCCAACGTCGAGGCCATCCACAAGGGCGAGGACCGCGACCTCTTCAAGGGCGTCGTCGAGGCCGTCAAGGGCAAGATCGGGCACGGCGAGTCCGCCCGCTCGGTCATCTGCCACTCCATGGACGACGTCCTCAAGGGCGTCGAGACGCTCGGCGGCTACCCCGTCGTCGTCCGCCCCTCCTTCACCATGGGCGGCGCCGGCTCCGGCTTCGCCCACGACGAGGAGGAGCTGCGCCGCATCGCCGGCCAGGGCCTGACCCTCTCTCCCACCACCGAGGTGCTCCTGGAGGAGTCCATCCTCGGCTGGAAGGAGTACGAGCTGGAGCTGATGCGCGACAAGAACGACAACGTCGTGGTCGTCTGCTCCATCGAGAACTTCGACCCGATGGGCGTCCACACCGGCGACTCGATCACCGTCGCCCCGGCGATGACGCTCACCGACCGCGAGTACCAGCGGCTGCGCGACATCGGCATCGCGATCATCCGCGAGGTCGGCGTCGACACCGGCGGCTGCAACATCCAGTTCGCGGTCAACCCGGACGACGGCCGGATCATCGTCATCGAGATGAACCCGCGCGTCTCCCGGTCGAGCGCCCTGGCCTCCAAGGCGACCGGCTTCCCGATCGCCAAGATCGCGGCCCGTCTCGCCGTCGGCTACACGCTGGACGAGATCCCGAACGACATCACGGAGAAGACCCCGGCGTCCTTCGAGCCCACGCTCGACTACGTCGTCGTCAAGGCCCCCCGCTTCGCCTTCGAGAAGTTCCCCGCCGCCGACTCCACCCTGACCACCACCATGAAGTCGGTCGGCGAGGCCATGGCGATCGGCCGCAACTTCACCGAGGCGCTGCAGAAGGCCCTGCGCTCCCTGGAGAAGAAGGGCTCGCAGTTCACCTTCGTGGGCGAGCCCGGGGACAAGGACGAGCTGCTGCGCGAGTCCGTCCGCCCGACCGACGGCCGGATCAACACGGTCATGCGGTCGATCCGGGCCGGCGCCACCCCGCAGGAGGTCTTCGACGCCACGAAGATCGACCCGTGGTTCGTCGACCAGCTCTTCCTGATCAAGGAGATCGCCGACGAGCTGGCCGCCGCCGAGAAGCTCGACCCCGCGCTCCTGGCCGAGGCCAAGCGCCACGGCTTCTCCGACGCCCAGATCGCGGAGATCCGCGGCCTGCGCGAGGACGTCGTCCGCGAGGTCCGGCACGCCCTCGGCGTCCGCCCGGTCTACAAGACGGTCGACACCTGCGCCGCCGAGTTCGCCGCGAAGACGCCGTACTTCTACTCCTCCTACGACGAGGAGTCCGAGGTCGCGCCGCGCGAGAAGCCCGCCGTGATCATCCTCGGCTCGGGTCCGAACCGCATCGGCCAGGGCATCGAGTTCGACTACTCCTGCGTCCACGCCTCCTTCGCCCTGAGCGAGGCGGGCTACGAGACCGTGATGGTCAACTGCAACCCCGAGACCGTCTCCACCGACTACGACACCTCCGACCGCCTGTACTTCGAGCCGCTCACGCTCGAGGACGTGCTGGAGATCGTCCACGCCGAGACCCTCGCCGGTCCGGTCGCGGGTGTCGTGGTCCAGCTCGGCGGCCAGACCCCGCTCGGCCTGTCCCAGGCGCTCAAGGACAACGGCGTGCCGGTCGTCGGCACCTCCCCGGAGGCCATCCACGCCGCCGAGGACCGCGGCGCCTTCGGCCGGGTCCTCGCCGAGGCGGGCCTCCCGGCCCCCAAGCACGGCACCGCCACCACCTTCGCCGGCGCCAAGGCCATCGCGGACGAGATCGGCTACCCCGTCCTGGTCCGCCCGTCGTACGTGCTCGGCGGCCGCGGCATGGAGATCGTGTACGACGAGGCCCGCCTGGAGTCGTACATCGCGGAGTCCACCGAGATCAGCCCCACCCGGCCGGTCCTGGTGGACCGCTTCCTCGACGACGCCATCGAGATCGACGTGGACGCGCTCTACGACGGCGAGGAGCTCTACCTCGGCGGCGTGATGGAGCACATCGAGGAGGCCGGCATCCACTCCGGCGACTCGGCCTGCGCCCTGCCCCCGATCACCCTCGGCGGCCACGACATCAAGCGGCTGCGCGCCTCCACCGAGGCCATCGCCAAGGGCGTCGGCGTCCGCGGCCTGATCAACATCCAGTTCGCGATGGCCGGGGACATCCTCTACGTCCTGGAGGCCAACCCGCGCGCCTCCCGGACCGTGCCCTTCACCTCGAAGGCCACCGCGGTGCCGCTGGCGAAGGCCGCCGCCCGCATCTCGCTGGGCGCCACCATCGCCGAGCTGCGCGCCGAGGGCCTGCTGCCGAAGAACGGCGACGGCGGCACCCTGCCGTTCGACGCGCCGATCTCCGTCAAGGAGGCCGTCATGCCCTGGAGCCGCTTCCGCGACATCCACGGCCGCGGCGTCGACACCGTCCTCGGCCCGGAGATGCGCTCCACCGGCGAGGTCATGGGCATCGACTCGGTCTTCGGCACGGCGTACGCCAAGTCGCAGGCCGGGGCCTACGGGCCGCTGCCGACCAAGGGCCGTGCGTTCATCTCGGTCGCCAACCGGGACAAGCGCTCGATGATCTTCCCGGCCCGCGAGCTGGTCGCTCACGGCTTCGAGCTCCTGGCCACCTCCGGCACCGCCGAGGTCCTCAAGCGCAACGGCATCAACGCCACCGTCGTCCGCAAGCTCAGCGAGGGCGAGGGCCCGCACGGCGAGAAGACGATCGTCCAGCTGATCCACGACGGCGAGGTCGACCTCATCGTCAACACCCCCTACGGCACCGGCGGCCGCCTCGACGGCTACGAGATCCGCACCGCCGCCGTCGCCCGGGGCGTCCCGTGCCTGACCACCGTCCAGGCACTCGCCGCGGCCGTCCAGGGCATCGACGCGCTCAGCCACGGCGGCGCCGGCGTCCGCTCCCTCCAGGAGCACGCCGAGCACCTCGTCGCGGCCCGCGACTAGCAGCCCGTACGAAGAGGGGGACACCGGCCACCGTGCGGTGTCCCCCTCTTCATGACCGAACAAGGGATATTTCGGACGATGTACAAGCTGTTCTTCCACCTGGTCTTCAAGAAGATGGACCCCGAGGAGGCCCACCACCTGGCCTTCCGCTGGATCCGTCTGGCCGCCCGCGTCCCGGTGCTCCGCACCTTCGTCGCCGCCGCCCTCGCCCCCCGGTACGAGGAGCTGCGCACCGAGGCCCTCGGCCTGCGCATGCACGGCCCCTTCGGCCTCGCCGCCGGCTTCGACAAGAACGCCGTCGCCATCGACGGCATGGCGATGCTCGGCTTCGACCACGTCGAGATCGGGACCGTCACCGGCGAGGCCCAGCCCGGCAACCCCGGGAAGCGCCTCTTCCGGCTGGTCCCGGACCGCGCCCTGATCAACCGCATGGGCTTCAACAACGAGGGCTCCGCCGCCGTCGCCGCCCGCCTCCGCGCGCGCGTACCGGTCTTCAGGACGGTCGTGGGCGTCAACATCGGCAAGACCAAGGCCGTCCCCGAGGCCGAGGCCGCCGCCGACTACGTGAAGTCCACCGAGCGCCTGGCCGCGCACGCCGACTACCTCGTCGTCAACGTCTCCTCCCCGAACACCCCGGGCCTGCGCAACCTCCAGGCCACCGAGTCCCTGCGCCCCCTCCTGACGGCCGTGCGGGAGGCCGCCGACCGCACGGTCACCGACCGCCGGGTCCCGCTCCTGGTCAAGATCGCCCCCGACCTGGCCGACGAGGACGTGGACGCGGTCGCCGACCTCGCCCTGGAGCTGGGCCTGGACGGCATCATCGCCACCAACACCACCATCGCCCGCGAGGGCCTGGGCCTGAAGTCCGCCCCCGAGCTGGTCGAGGAGACCGGCGGGCTTTCCGGCCGCCCGGTCAAGCAGCGCTCCCTGGAGGTCCTGCGCCGCCTCCACGCGCGCGTGGGCGACCGCCTGGTCCTCGTCGGCGTCGGCGGCATCGAGAACGCCGAGGACGCCTGGCAGCGCATCCTCGCCGGCGCCACCCTGGTCCAGGGCTACAGCGCCTTCATCTACGAGGGCCCGTCCTACGCCCGTGCGATCCACAAGGGCCTCGCCGCGCGCCTCGCGGCCTCCCCGTACGCCACCCTCGCCGAGGCCGTCGGCGCCGACAACCGAAAGGCCGCGAAGTGACGATCTCCTTCGGCACCCGCCTGCGCTCCGCCATGGACGAGCGCGGCCCGCTCTGCGTCGGCATCGACCCGCACGCCGCCCTGCTCGACTCCTGGGGCCTCACCGACGACATCGCCGGCCTGGAGCGCTTCACCTTCACCGTCGTGGAAGCCCTCGCCGGCACCGTGGCCGTCTTCAAGCCGCAGTCCGCCTTCTTCGAGCGCTTCGGCTCGCGGGGCGTCGCCGTCCTGGAGCGCGCCGTCTCCGACCTGCGCGCGGCGGGCGGCCTGGTCGTCATGGACGCCAAGCGCGGGGACATCGGCTCCACCATGGCCGCCTACGCCGAGGCCTTCCTGCGCAAGGAGTCCCCGCTCTTCTCCGACGCGCTCACGGTCTCCCCGTACCTCGGCTACGGCTCCCTGAAGCCGGCCGTCGACCTGGCCCGAGAGTCCGGCGCCGGCCTCTTCGTCCTGGCCCTCACCTCGAACCCGGAGGGGAGCGAGGTCCAGCGGGCCGTGCGCACCGACGACCCCGCCGGGCGGACGATCGGCGCGACGATGCTCGCCCACCTGGCCGAGGAGAACGCGGGGGAGGCCCCCATGGGCTCCTTCGGCGCGGTCGTCGGCGCCACCCTCGGCGACCTGTCCTCCTTCGATCTGGACATCAACGGCCCGCTCCTGGCCCCCGGCATCGGCGCCCAGGGCGCGACCCCCGCCGACCTCCCCGCCGTCTTCGGCGCGGCGGTCCGCAACGTCGTCCCGAACGTCAGCCGCGGGGTCCTGCGGCACGGCCCGGACGCGACCGCCCTGCGGGACTCGGCGCTCCGGTACGCGGACGAGATCCGCGCGACCGTCGGCGCGTAGCCCCTCCGGGGGTGGGGCGCGGACCGGTCCGGGGCCAATCCGCAGGTCGGAGCGGATCGGGCCGGTTCCGGCCGCCGCCCCGGCCCACCGTCTCACCACTTGACGAAAACTTGGCTCAAAACCCGGTCGTTATGCCGGAAAAGTCCTGGTCGGTCGATGCTGACCAGGACTTTTCCGCTGTTCTCGCTGACTGGAGCGGCCTCGGCCGCTAGTCTCCGGGGCAGAGCAGGCGTTCAGCGGCCACTCCGTTGACCGTTGCTCCACTGGTGCGGGGCGACTAGGTTCCTCACCGGTCCGTATCCGACAGATCGACATCCGAGGTGACGTAGGCGTGGCTCTTCCGCCCCTTACCCCTGAACAGCGCGCTGCCGCGCTCGAGAAGGCCGCCGCGGCTCGCCGGGAGCGGGCCGAGGTCAAGAATCGACTCAAGCACTCCGGAGCCTCCCTCCACGAGGTCATCAAGACCGGCCAGGAGAACGACGTCATCGGCAAGATGAAGGTCTCCGCGCTCCTCGAGTCCCTGCCGGGCGTGGGCAAAGTCCGCGCCAAGCAGATCATGGAGCGGCTCGGCATCTCCGAGAGCCGCCGGGTGCGTGGTCTCGGCTCCAACCAGATCGCCTCCCTGGAGCGCGAGTTCGGCTCCACCGGCGCCTGACCTTTCGGGACATTCCCGGCATGCGGCGTCCTCCCTGCGCAAGCAGGGGTGAACCACTGGAATAATCGCTGCATGGCAGCAGAGGTACGTCCGCGGCTGACCGTGCTCTCCGGCCCCTCCGGGGTCGGCAAGAGCACGGTCGTCGCGCATATGCGCAAGGTCCACCCCGAGGTCTGGCTCTCGGTGTCGGCGACGACGCGGAAGCCCCGCCCCGGCGAGAAGCACGGCGTCCACTACTTCTTCGTGGCGGACGACGAGTTCGACAAGCTGATCGCCAACGGCGAGCTCCTCGAATGGGCCGAGTTCGCGGGCAACCGCTACGGCACCCCGCGCGGCGCGGTCCTCGACCGCCTCGACGCCGGCGAGCCCGTCCTCCTGGAGATCGACCTCCAGGGCGCCCGCCAGGTGAAGGACTCCATGCCCGAGTCCCAGCTGGTCTTCCTGGCCCCGCCGAGCTGGGAGGAGCTGGTCCGCCGCCTCACCGGCCGCGGCACCGAGTCCCCCGAGGTCATCGAGCGCCGCCTCGACGCCGCGAAGGTCGAGCTGGCCGCCGAGTCCGAGTTCGACACCACCCTCGTCAACACCTCCGTCGAGGACGTCGCGCGCGAGCTGCTAACGTTGATGCACGTTGTCTGATCTTTTTTCCATCTTCGGAAGGTAGAGCGTGTCCTCTTCCATCACCGCGCCCGAGGGCATCATCAACCCACCGATCGACGAGCTGCTCGAGGCCACCGACTCGAAGTACAGCCTCGTGATCTACGCGGCCAAGCGCGCGCGTCAGATCAACGCGTACTACTCCCAGCTCGGCGAGGGCCTGCTGGAGTACGTGGGTCCGCTCGTCGACACCCACGTCCACGAGAAGCCGCTCTCGATCGCGCTGCGCGAGATCAACGCGGGCCTGCTGACGTCCGAGGCCATCGAGGGCCCGGCGCAGTAAGCGCACGTCGCTCGTCATATCTGTCACCACGGGCCCGGCGGAACATCCGCCGGGCCCGTGGTGTCTCATGGAGTCGTACGCATCCGAGTGCGCGTCCGAGTGCGGGGAGTCGTGGAAGTCGTGGCAAAGCCGAAGGTCGTCCTGGGCGTCAGCGGCGGCATCGCCGCCTACAAGGCGTGCGAGCTGCTCCGCAGGCTCACCGAGTCGGGCCACGACGTCAGGGTCGTGCCCACCGCCTCCGCACTGCACTTCGTCGGCGAGGCCACCTGGTCCGCGCTCTCCGGCAACCCCGTCTCCGCCGAGGTGTGGGAGTCCGTCCACGAGGTGCCGCACGTGCGCATCGGCCAGGCCGCCGACCTCGTCGTGGTCGCCCCCGCCACCGCGGACATGCTCGCCAAGGCCGCCCACGGCCTCGCCGACGACCTGCTCACCAACACGCTGCTCACCGCGCGCTGTCCCGTCGTCTTCGCCCCCGCCATGCACACCGAGATGTGGGAGCACCCGGCGACCCGGGAGAACGTGGCGACCCTGCGCCGCCGCGGCGCCGTCGTCATCGAGCCCGCCGTCGGCCGCCTCACCGGCGTCGACACCGGCAAGGGCCGGCTCCCCGACCCCGGCGAGATCTTCGAGGTGTGCCGCCGGGTCCTGGCCCGGGGCGCCACCGCCCCCGACCTCGCCGGCCGCCACGTCGTGGTCAGCGCGGGCGGCACCCGCGAGCCCCTCGACCCCGTCCGCTACCTGGGCAACCGCTCCTCCGGCAAGCAGGGCTACGCCCTCGCCCGGGCCGCCGCCGCCCGGGGCGCCCGGGTCACCCTCGTCGAGGCCAACACCGGCCTCCCCGACCCGGCCGGCGTCGACGTCGTCCGGGTCGGCACCGCCGTCCAGCTCCGCGAGGCCGTCCTCAAGGCCGTCGCCGACGCCGACGCGGTGGTCATGGCCGCCGCCGTCGCCGACTTCCGCCCCGCCGTCTACGCCCCCGGTAAGATCAAGAAGAAGGGCGACGACGGCGCCCCCGTCGTCGAACTCGTCCGCAACCCCGACATCCTCGCCGAGCTCTCCGCCGACCGGCCCCTGCCCGGCCAGGTGGTCGTCGGCTTCGCCGCAGAGACCGACGACGTCCTCGCCAACGGGCGCGAGAAGCTCGCCCGCAAGGGCTGCGACCTCCTCGTCGTCAACGAGGTGGGGGAGCGCAAGACCTTCGGCTCCGAGGAGAACGAGGCCGTGGTGCTCGCCGCGGACGGCGCCGAGACCCCCGTGCCGTACGGCCCGAAGGAAGCGCTCGCCGAGACGGTCTGGGACCTGGTCCTGCCCCGACTGCGTCCCACGGACTGAGATGTCCGGGTCCGGCCACCGGCCGGTGCGCCGTCACCCGGGAGGAGGGGGACGAAACACCTCCTCGCGAGTGATTCGCGTCCCACCGGAACGGACGTTCCGCCCTTGTCGGCGGCCGGTTCCGGCCGCCGTGGGGCATTCGCCGGGCGAGACACCTGGTCCACAGCCCGACCACGACCGATAGACTGTTCGTGGAACGTCGCGGGGCGCAGCCCCCTGCCGGTCCGAGCCACGAGTAGCCAGCAGCCGCTGCAACCCCAGGGAGCGTTGTGTCCCGTCGTCTGTTCACCTCGGAGTCCGTCACCGAGGGGCACCCCGACAAGATCGCTGACCAGATCAGCGACACCATCCTCGATGCCCTCCTGCGCGAGGACCCGACCTCGCGCGTCGCCGTCGAGACGCTGATCACCACCGGCCTGGTGCACGTCGCCGGCGAGGTGACCACCAAGGCGTGGGCGGACATCCCCACCCTCGTCCGGAACAAGATCCTGGAGATCGGTTACGACTCCTCGAAGAAGGGCTTCGACGGCGCCTCCTGCGGCGTGTCGGTGTCCATCGGGTCGCAGTCCCCGGACATCGCCCAGGGCGTGGACACCGCTTACGAGAAGCGGGTCGAGGGCGACGAGGACGAGCTGGACAAGCAGGGTGCCGGCGACCAGGGTCTGATGTTCGGGTACGCGTCGGACGAGACGCCCGAGCTGATGCCGCTGCCGATCCACCTGGCGCACCGGCTCTCCCGCCGTCTGACCGAGGTCCGCAAGAACGGGACCATCCCGTACCTGCGCCCCGACGGCAAGACCCAGGTCACCATCGAGTACGACGGGGACAAGGCCGTCCGCCTCGACACCGTCGTCGTCTCCTCGCAGCACGCGAGCGACATCGACCTGGAGTCGCTGCTCGCGCCCGACATCCGCGAGTTCGTCGTGGAGCACGTCCTCAAGCAGCTCGTCGAGGACGGCATCAAGCTCGACACCGACGGCTACCGGCTCCTGGTGAACCCGACCGGCCGCTTCGAGATCGGCGGCCCGATGGGCGACGCCGGCCTCACCGGCCGCAAGATCATCATCGACACGTACGGCGGCATGGCCCGCCACGGCGGCGGCGCCTTCTCGGGCAAGGACCCGTCGAAGGTGGACCGCTCGGCCGCGTACGCGATGCGCTGGGTCGCCAAGAACGTCGTCGCCGCCGGCCTGGCCGCGCGCTGCGAGGTCCAGGTCGCCTACGCGATCGGCAAGGCCGAGCCGGTCGGCCTGTTCGTGGAGACCTTCGGCACCCACACGGTCGAGACCGAGAAGATCGAGAACGCCATCGCCGAGGTCTTCGACCTGCGGCCGGCCGCGATCATCCGCGACCTCGACCTGCTGCGCCCGATCTACTCGCAGACCGCCGCCTACGGCCACTTCGGCCGCGAGCTGCCGGACTTCACCTGGGAGCGCACCGACCGCGTCGACGCCCTCAAGAAGGCCGCCGGGCTGTAGGTCCCGGACGCACGTGACCGGAGCCCGGCACCCCGCGAAGGGGCGCCGGGCTCCGTCGTGTCCGGGCTGTCGGTGGCGTCTGGTAGGTATGGGGCCGTGAGCAGCGAGAACGAGAAGCCCTCCGAGGAACCCGAGCAGCTCGCGCTCATTCGGGAGACCGTGCGGAAGGCGAAGGTGCCGAAGGCCAAGCCGCGGACCTGGCGGGGGGCCGCCCTCGCCAAGGAGCTGCCCGTCGCCCGGGTCGTCGTCAACAAGGGCGTGCTCCACCTCGACCAGTTCTTCGACTACGCGGTCCCCGAGGAGCTGGACGGGGCCGCCCGGCCCGGGGTGCGGGTGCGGGTGCGGTTCGGGGCCGGGGCGCACCAGGTCAAGAACGGGCGCCGGGAGGGCGGCCGGCTCATCGACGGCTTCCTGGTCGAGCGCCGGGCCGAGTCCGACTACTCCGGACCGCTCGCCGCCCTCGCCGACGTCGTCTCCCCGGAACCGGTCCTCGGACCCGAGCTGCTCGGCCTCGCCCGGGCCGTCGCCGACCGGTACGCGGGCAGCCTCGCCGACGTGCTCCAGCTCGCCGTGCCGCCGCGCAGCGCCGCCGCCGAGCGCCGCCCCTCCCCGGAGCCGCTGCCGCCGCCGGACGCCCCGGAGCCGGGCAGCTGGACGCGGTACGAGCAGGGGCCCGCCTTCCTGGACTCCCTCGCGGGCGGCGGGGCGCCCCGGGCCGTGTGGAACGCGCTGCCGGGGCCGTACTGGGCCGAGGAGATCGCCCGCGCCGTCGCCGCGACCCTCGCCTCCGGGCGCGGCGCCCTCGTCGTCGTCCCCGACGGGCGGGCCGCCGACCGGGTCGACGCGGCTCTGACCGGCGTCCTGGGGGAGGGGCGGCACGTGCTGCTCACCGCCGAGGCGGGCCCCGAGAAGCGGTACGCGCGCTGGCTCGCCGTGCGGCGCGGTGCGGTGCGGGCCGTCGTCGGCACCCGGGCGGCGATGTTCGCCCCCGTACGGGACCTCGGGCTCGTGGTCGTCTGGGACGACGGCGACGGCAGCCACAGCGAACCGCACGCCCCGCAGCCCCACGCGCGCGAGGTGCTGCTGCTGCGCGCCGCCCACGACCGGTGCGCCTTCCTCCTGGGCGGCACGAGCTGCACCGTCGAGGCCGCCCAGCTCGTCGAGTCCGGCTGGGCCCGGGCGCTGACCGCCGGACGCGAGCAGGTCCGCGCCGCCGCCCCCCTGGTCCGTACCGTCGGCGACGGCGAACTTGCCCGGGACGAGGCGGCGCGCGCCGCCCGGCTCCCCTCGCTCGCCTGGCAGACCGTGCGGGAGGGCCTGAAGACCGGTCCGGTGCTCGTCCAGGTGCCCCGCCGGGGATACGTGCCCAGGCTGGCCTGCGAGCGCTGCCGGACGCCCGCCCGCTGCCGGCACTGCGCCGGGCCCCTGGAGGCCCCCGAGCAGCGGGAGCTGCGCTGCGGCTGGTGCGGGCGCGACGCCCCCGACTGGCACTGCGTCGAGTGCGGCTCGACCCGGCTGCGCGCCCAGGTGGTCGGCGCCCGGCGGACCGCCGAGGAGCTCGGCCGGGCCTTCCCGGCCGTGCCGGTCCGCACCTCGGGCCGTGACCACGTCCTGGACAGCGTGCCCGGGCGGCCCGCGCTCGTCGTCTCCACGCCCGGCGCCGAGCCCGTCGCCGAGGGCGGCTACGCGGCCGCGCTGCTCCTCGACGGCTGGGCCATGCTCGGCCGCCCCGACCTGCGCGCGGGCGAGGAGGCGCTGCGCCGCTGGATCGACGCGGCCTCCCTGGTGCGGGGGCAGGCCGAGGGCGGCACGGTCGTCGTGGTGGCCGAGCCGACGCTGCGGCCGGTGCAGGCGCTCGTCCGCTGGGACCCGGTCGGGCACGCCCGGCGCGAGCTGGCCGAGCGCGCCGAGCTGGGCTTCCCGCCGGTCTCCCGGATGGCCGCGGTGAGCGGCCCGCCGGAGGCCGTCGAGGGCTTCCTGGCGGCGGTCGCGCTGCCCCCCGACGCCGAGGTCCTCGGCCCCGTGCCGCTGCCCGTGGTGCGCCCCGGCGGTACCCGCCGGCCCGGCGACCCGCCGCCGGGCGAGCAGTGGGACCGGGCCCTGGTCCGGGTCCCGCCGGGCAGCGGCGCGGCCCTGGCGGCCGCCCTCAAGCAGGCCCGGGCGGCCCGCACGGCACGCGGCGGCGGTGACCCGGTACGCATCCGCGTGGACCCGCCGGACATCGGCTGAGGCGGGGCCGCCCCGCGAGGTGCGGAGGACGCGGTTCCTCCGGTACGGATGCGGGACGGCCGTTCGGGCCCTCCCGTACGGACGAGAGACGGCCGTCCCGGTTCTCCCGCAGGGACGCGGGACGGCAGCCCGGGTCCTTCCGCACGGACGCGGGACGGCCCCGCCTCTCCCCGTACGGGCGCGAGACGGCCGCCCGTCCCACGAGGGGCGGGCGGCCGTGGCGTCTCGTGCGGCGGGTGCCGCTCAGACGTTGCGGGGTGCGGGGAAGGCCGGCGGGCGGGGGTCCTCGCGGAGGGCGGAGCCGCCCGTGGACGGCTGCGGCGGCATCGAGCGGGCGGCGGGGACCGACGGGACGGGGCGGATCCCGCCCGGCTCCATCCCGTGCTCCTGCTCCGCGACGGCGCTCTGCCGGGACGCCCGGCGGGCGCCGTAGCGGCGGTGGACGGCCTGCTTGGTGACCCCGAGCGCGGACCCCACCGCGTCCCACGAGAAACCGAGCGAGCGGTCGAAGTCGACGGCCGCGGTCACCAGGGTCTCGACGCTGTCCCGCAGCTCCTGGGCGAGTCGTACGGTCGGGGCGGGCGCGCGCCCGTAGACGACGAAGCCCGTCGACGGGCCGGAGCGGCGAGGGCGGTAGACATTGCCCAACTGGGCCGTGAGCGTGCGCAGCGCGTCCACCTGCCGCCGGACCCGCTCGATGTCCCGCACGAGCAGGTGCAGACTCGCCCGGGCTTGGGCGTCGTGGGTTGCGTGGTCGGCCATGTGAAAGCCTCTCGAACCGGCGATGGAGGGGCGGGTCGCGAGAGGAGCGGCGCGACCCGATGAGGTCAATCTCTCTTGACCAACGCGCCACCGGGAGTTGGGTCACGCTGCGGGGGCGTACACGCATATGCGCGGGGCGCCCGCCCCCGCGTACGCCCCCTCCGCCCCTCTCCGGCCCCGGCCCCGCGGGCCCCGCGTGGGCGGCGGAACACCCCCTAGACTGGTGCGCTGCCCGCAACGCCCCCGGAGAGACAGGCAGTCGCCACCCATGAAGCTCGTCTTCGCAGGCACCCCCGAGGTCGCCGTTCCCGCCCTGGACGCCCTGATCGCCTCCGAGCGGCACGAGGTGGCCGCGGTGGTCACCCGGCCCGACGCCCCGGCGGGGCGCGGCCGGCGGCTCGTCGCGAGCCCGGTGGCCCAGCGGGCGGAGGAGGCGGGGATCGAGGTCCTGAAGCCGGCCAGGCCCCGCGACGAGGACTTCCTCGCCCGGCTGCGGGAGATCGCGCCGGACTGCTGCCCGGTCGTCGCGTACGGCGCGCTGCTGCCCAAGGTCGCCCTCGACGTCCCGGCCCGCGGCTGGGTGAACCTGCACTTCTCGCTGCTGCCCGCGTGGCGCGGCGCGGCCCCCGTGCAGCACGCGCTGATGGCGGGCGACCAGGTGACCGGCGCCTCGACCTTCCTGATCGAGGAGGGCCTGGACTCGGGGCCGGTCTACGGCGTGGTCACCGAGGACGTGCGCCCGACCGACACCAGCGGCGACCTGCTGACCCGGCTCGCCTTCGCCGGCGCCGGGCTGCTCGCCGCGACCATGGACGGCATCGAGGACGGCACGCTCCAGGCCGTCCCGCAGCCCGTCGAGGGCGTCACCCTCGCCCCGAAGATCCAGGTCGAGGACGCCCACGTCGACTTCGCCGCCCCCGCGCTGCGGGTGGACCGCGTGGTGCGCGGCTGCACCCCGGCCCCCGGCGCCTGGACCGTCTTCCGGGGCGAGCGCCTCAAGCTGATCCAGGCCGTGCCCCTCCCGGACCGCACCGACCTGGCGCCGGGCGAGCTGTCGGTCGGCAAGAACAACGTGTACGCGGGCACCGGCTCGTACGCCGTCGAACTCCTCTGGGTCCAGCCCCAGGGCAAGAAGCCGATGAAGGCCGCCGACTGGGCCCGCGGGGTGCGGATCGCCCCGGGGGAGCGCCTGGGCGCGTAGCCCTGGGGCCGGGATCGGCCCCGGACCGGGATCGGCCCCGGACCGGGATCGGCCCCGGACCGGGATCGGCCCCGGACCGGGATCGGCCCTGGGACCGGGATCGGCCCCGGATCGGGATCAGGAGGACGGGGCGGAACGCTTCGCGGGTGCGCTCCTGCGGGTGCCGGTCCCGGTCCCGGAGCGCTTGGGCTTGGGTTCGGGCGGGGCGGCCTTGCGCTGCCCGGCCCTCTCTTTCCTCCCGGCCGGAGTCTTCGCGGGCCTCCGCGTCTCCGTGGCCTCCTCGGCCTCCGCGGTCTCCTCGGGCTCTGCGGTCCTCTCGGGCTCCGCGGACCTCCTGGACTTCCCGCGTTCCGGGCGGGCCCCCGCGACCGGCCACTTCAGCTCGATCTCCAGCTCCACCTCGCCCTCCCCCGTTTCGACCTCGATCTCCGTCCGGAGTTCGTCCGGGACGTGCAGGCCGAGCCTGCCGTGGCCGATGTCCCACTCGACGTCCCCGCCCTCCTTCAGGGCGGTCGCGAGCGCCATCAGCTGCTCCGCGGCTTCGAGGCGCGAGACGGAACGCTTCTGTTCGAACTTCAGGTCCTTCATGGCTCACTTCCACTTCGGGTGCGGGGAGGGGGAGGCGCCCGCCCCGCGCAGCGCCGAGCGCCAGGCCAGGGCGAGCGCGGTCTCGGCCAGCCCGAGGAGGACGAGCCAGAGGCCGAGCAGCCGGGTCAGGGCGCGGGCCGACTCGGCGGGAAGGGCCAGCACCACGATGCCGGCGGCGATGCCGAGGACGGCGAGCGCGACGACCGTGCCCCGGCGCGGCAGGTGCTCGGCGGCGACGGCGCCGTACAGCGCGACGATCCCGGAGACCAGCCAGACGGCGCCCACGACGAGGGAGAGCGCGGCGACCGTCTGGAACGGATGGCGCAGGCACAGCACCCCGCCCAGGACGAACAGGACGGCCACGAGCAGCCCGGGAAGCCGCTCGCCCGCGTCCCGGCGGCCGAAGACCATGACGAAGCGGAAGGCCCCCGTCGCGAGCAGGTAGAGGCCGATCAGCACGCCCAGGACGTGGAGGGTCGCGTCCGGCCAGACCAGGGCCATGACGCCGGGCACCAGCGTCACGACCGCCGCGCCGAGGAACCAGGCCCAGGAGGCGCCCAGCCGTGCCAGCCGGTCCGCCGGGCCGGCCGGCGCCGGGTCGGTGCCGAACGGAGAGGCCATGTCTCCTCCTCCCGGAAGGGGGGTGTATGCGAGCTTCTGTCGTATAAGCGCATTTTGACCGTACCGTGCGGTACGCGGGCTGTCGCGCGCGGAAGCGGGTACGGAAGCGGACGCGGGACCGCGCCGCCCCGGGCCCGCCGCCGGGAAGCTCCGGGAAGGACCGTCTCCGGGCCCGCCGCCGCGAAGGACTACGCTGGGAGCGTTCGACCTCGTCATTTCGTCACGCGGAGCACCTTTTGAGCGAGCAGGCACGGCGCCGTCCCCCCAAGCCCTACCGGAAGCCCAAGAAGGACCCGGTCCGGATGCTCGCCTTCGAGGCGCTGCGGGCGGTCGACGAGCGGGACGCCTACGCGAACCTGGTGCTCCCGCCGCTCCTGAGGAAGGCCCGCGAGGCCGGGGACTTCGACGGACGGGACGCGGCCCTCGCGACCGAGCTGGTGTACGGGACGCTGCGCCGCCAGGGCACGTACGACGCGATCATCGCCGCCTGCGTCGACCGCCCGCTGCGCGAGGTCGACCCGCCCGTGCTCGACGTGCTCGCGCTCGGCGCGCACCAGCTGCTCGGCACCCGCATCCCCACCCACGCCGCCGTCTCCGCCAGCGTCGAACTGGCGCGGGTGGTGCTCGGCGACGGGCGGGCCAAGTTCGTGAACGCCGTGCTGCGGAAGATCTCCCGGCACGACCTCGACGCCTGGGTGGAGCTGGTCGCCCCGCCCTACGACGAGGACCCCGAGGACCACCTCGCCGTCGTCCACTCCCACCCCCGCTGGGTCGTCTCGGCCCTCTGGGACTCGCTCGGCGGCGGCCGGGCCGGGATCGAGGACCTTCTGGAGGCGGACAACGAACGCCCCGAGGTCACCCTCGTCGCCCGCCCCGGCCGCTCCACCACGGAAGAGCTCGCCGCGGCCACCGAGACCCTGCCGGGCCGCTGGTCCCCGTACGCCCTGCGGATGGCGGAGGGCGGCGAGCCCGGCGCCATCGAGGCCGTCAAGGAGGGCCGGGCCGGCGTCCAGGACGAGGGCAGCCAGCTGGTCGCCCTCGCCCTCGCGAACGCCCCCCTCGAAGGCCCCGACGCCCGCTGGCTCGACGGCTGCGCGGGCCCCGGCGGCAAGGCCGCGCTCCTCGCCGCCCTCGCCTCCGAGCGGGGCGCCGCGCTCCTCGCCTCCGAGAAGCAGCCGCACCGCGCCCGCCTGGTCGAGCGCGCCCTCGCCGGCAACCCCGGCCCGTACCAGGTGATCGCCGCCGACGGCACCCGCCCGCCGTGGCGTCCCGGCTCCTTCGACCGGGTCTTGGTGGACGTGCCCTGCTCGGGTCTCGGCGCCCTGCGCCGCCGCCCCGAGGCCCGCTGGCGCCGCCGCCCCGAGGACCTGGACGGCTTCGCCCCGCTCCAGCGCGGACTGCTCACCGAGGCGCTGCGCGCGGTGCGCGTCGGCGGCGTCGTCGGGTACGCGACCTGCTCGCCGCACCTGGCCGAGACCCGGGTCGTCGTCGACGACGTCCTGAAGAGGACCGGCGGCGCCGAGCTGATCGACGCCCGCCCGCTGCTGCCCGGCGTCCCCGCCCTCGGCGAGGGGCCGGACGTCCAGCTGTGGCCGCATCTGCACGGTACGGACGCCATGTACCTGGCACTGCTGCGCCGGACCGCCTGACCTCCGGACCGCCCTGCCCTTCGATCATCTGACCGCAATATCCCGGTCCGTCCGGGTCCCGGGCTCGTCGTTTCGTACCGAACCTGGTCCGGACCTGAATCGAAACCGCCCAGCGGCAAAGAAGTGCCCAAGAACGTGGGAGGCTTGGCGCATGGCGCAGATCAATCCCAGCATCCTGTCCGCGGACTTCGCCCGGCTCGCCGAGGAGGCGAAGGCGGTCGAGGGAGCCGACTGGCTGCACGTCGACGTGATGGACAACCACTTCGTCCCCAACCTGACGCTGGGCGTTCCGGTCGTGGAGTCCCTCGCCCGCGCGACGGACACCCCGCTCGACTGCCACCTGATGATCGAGGACCCCGACCGCTGGGCCCCGCAGTACGTGGAGGCCGGCGCCGGTTCGGTGACCTTCCACGTCGAGGCGGCCGCCGCCCCCGTGCGGCTCGCGCGGGAGATCCGGGCCAAGGGCGCCCGCGCCTCGATGGCGCTCAAGCCGGCCACGCCCATCGAGCCGTACGAGGACCTGCTCCCCGAGCTCGACATGCTCCTGATCATGACCGTCGAGCCCGGCTTCGGCGGCCAGGCCTTCCTCGACATCATGCTGCCCAAGATCCGCCGCACCCGCGAGCTGATCTCCAAGCACGGTCTGGAGCTGTGGCTCCAGGTGGACGGCGGGGTCGCGGAGTCCACGATCGAGCGGTGCGCCGAGGCCGGCGCCGACGTCTTCGTCGCGGGCTCGGCGGTGTACGGAGCGGCCGACCCGGCCGCCGCCGTCGCCTCGCTGCGGGCCCGCGCCGAGACCGCGACGGCCTCCGCCGCGTGGGCGTGTGGCCACTGAGCCTCCGGCGGATGAACGCGGCCCGTCGGGTCGCCGACAGAACTGATCAAGGCCCGTCGTTTCTGACAGGATGAACGACGAGCCGGAGTGTGAACGACCTCGCCACGTGGACAGCGTGGCGTGAGCAAGCGGTACGTGAACGGCAGTGAGGAGATCGCGGTGGCGGGAATGTCGGCGGGACGGTCAGCCCTGCGGATGGGCCCCGCGGAGCTGGTGCAGGCGGCGGCCATGGCCCGCCGCTTCTACCTGGAGGGCAAGTCCAAGATCCAGATCGCCGAGGAGTTCGGCGTGAGCCGCTTCAAGGTGGCCCGGGTCCTGGAGACCGCCCTGGAGCGCGACCTCGTACGGATCGAGATCCGCGTACCGGCCGAGCTGGACGCCGAGCGCTCCGACGCGCTCCGCGCCCGCTACGGGCTCCGCCACGCCGTCGTCGTCGAGTCCCCGGCGGAGGGCGAGGACGAGTCGCCCGACCCGGAGAACCTCGGCGAGGTCGCCGCCGACCTGCTCGGCGAGCTGGTCACCGAGGGTGACGTCCTCGGCCTGGCCTGGGGCCGCTCCACCATCCACATGGCGGCCGCGCTCGACCGGCTGCCGCCCTGCACGGTCGTCCAGCTCACCGGCGTGTACGACGCGGGGACCGCCGAGCGCGGCTCCGTCGAGGCCGTCCGCCGGGCCGCCCAGGTCTCCGGCGGCGAGGCCCACCCCATCTACGCCCCCATGCTGCTGCCCGACCCGGCGACGGCCGCCGCCCTGCGCAGCCAGACCGGCATCGCGCGCGCCTTCGAGTACTTCGACAAGGTGACCGTCGCCTGCGTCTCCATCGGCTCCTGGGAGCCGGGCATCTCCACCGTCCACGACATGCTCTCCGACGAGGAGCGCGCCCACTACGCTTCCCTCGGCGTCGCCGCCGAGATGTCCGCGCACCTCTTCGACGCCGAGGGGCGCCGGGTCGGCCGCGACCTGGGCGAGCGCTGCATCACCGTCGAGGCGGACCGGCTGCGCCGCATCCCCGAGGTCGTCGCCATCGCCGGCGGCCAGCGCAAGGCGGCGGCGATCGGCGCGGTGCTCCGCTCCGGGCTCGTCACCAGCCTGGTGACCGACCGGGCCGCGGCGGACTACCTGCTCACCGAGTCCAGGCCGGGCACCCACCCGGCGCTCGACCGGACGGACCCCGACGGCAGCTGAACCGCGCGTGCCGCCGGAGGCCGGGGCCTTCGGCGGCGCGTACGACGCCACGGAGGGGAGCCGCGCGTGCCCCCGGGGCCGGAGCCGCCCCGCGACGCTATGTTCGGGGCATGCTGCTCCGGCCCCCGCGCGTGCTCCTCGCGCTCGTCCTCGCCGTCCTCCTGGGCGGCTCCCTGGCAGGGTGCTCCCCGGGCGGCGGGGGCACGGGAACCGCCGCCCCGACCCGTACGACCGTCGCGGCCACGCCCACCGGCGCCTCCGGCCTGCCCACCGTGCGGACCGCCGACCTGCCGCCCGAGGCGCGCAGGACGCTCGGCCTCATCGCGCGCGGCGGCCCCTACCCGTACGCCGAGGACGGCACCGTCTTCTCCAACTTCGAGAAGGTCCTGCCCCGGCGGGAGCGCGGGTACTACCGCGAGTACACCGTGCGGACCCCCGGCGAACGCGACCGGGGCGCGCGCCGCATCGTCACCGGGCGCAGCGGCGAGACGTACTACACCGACGACCACTACGAGACCTTCCGGGAGGTGGTCACGGATGAGGCTTGACGACCCCGTCGTCCTCGACCTGACCGGCGTCGAGGACAAGGCCGCCCTCATGGACCGGTGCGCCGACGCGCTCGGACTGCCCGACTGGTTCGGCCGCAACTGGGACGCCCTCGCCGACTGCCTCACCGACCTGCCCCGGCCGGTCGCCCTCGTCGTCACCGGCTGGCAGGGGTACGCCGAGGCCCGGCCGCGCGAGTGGCGGACCGCCCGGGAGGTCTTCGCCACGGCCGCCGACGAGAACCCCACCCGCCTCTCCGTCCTCCTCTCCCTGGGCGGGGGATTCGGAGGATCCTCCTAACCTCCTGCCGCAAGGCTCGGAGGATCGGCCCGGGGCTGGTATGCGTACACCCGTGGGACAATGAACTACGTGCTTTTTCCCCTGGCTGAAATGCCTAGGGGCCGATCCGAACGACTGGGATGTCAGCACGTGCGTTTCCTCAATGACGTCAAGCCGCCCTACGACCTGACGTACGACGATGTGTTCATGGTGCCGAGCCGCTCGGCCGTCGGCTCCCGCCAGGCCGTGGACCTCTCCTCGCCCGACGGCACCGGGACCACGATCCCGCTCGTCGTGGCCAACATGACCGCCATCGCCGGCCGCCGGATGGCCGAGACCGTCGCCCGCCGCGGCGGCCTGGTCGTCATCCCGCAGGACATCCCGATCGAGGTCGTCACCGACGTGATCTCGTGGGTGAAGAGCCGCCACCACGTCCTCGACACCCCGATCGTCCTGGAGCCGCACCAGACCGTCGCCGACGCGCTCGCCCTGCTGCCCAAGCGCGCCCACGACGCCGGCGTCGTCGTCGACGAGGACCGGCGCCCGGTGGGCGTCGTCACCGACGCCGACCTCTCCGGCGTGGACCGCTTCACCCAGCTCTCCGAGGTCATGTCCAAGGACCTGCTCCTCCTGGACGCGGACATCGACCCGCGCGAGGCCTTCAACACCCTCGACGCCGCCAACCGCCGCTACGCCCCCGCCGTCGACGCGGAGGGCAGGCTGGTCGGCATCCTGACCCGCAAGGGCGCCCTGCGCGCGACCCTCTACAGCCCGGCCGTCGACGCGAACGGCCGGCTGCGCGTCGCCGCCGCCGTCGGCATCAACGGCGACGTGGCGGGCAAGGCCAAGCTGCTCCTCGACGCGGGCGTCGACACGCTCGTCATCGACACCGCGCACGGCCACCAGGAGTCGATGATCTCCGCCGTCCGGACCGTCCGGGCGCTCGACCCGCAGGTCCCGATCGTCGCGGGCAACATCGTCGCCGCCGAGGGCGTCAAGGACCTGATCGAGGCGGGCGCGGACATCATCAAGGTCGGCGTCGGTCCCGGCGCCATGTGCACCACCCGCATGATGACCGGCGTCGGCCGCCCGCAGTTCTCGGCCGTCCTGGAGTGCGCCGCCGAGGCGAAGAAGTACGGCAAGCACGTCTGGGCCGACGGCGGCGTCCGGCACCCGCGCGACGTCGCCATGGCGCTCGCCGCGGGCGCCTCCAACGTGATGATCGGCTCCTGGTTCGCCGGCACGTACGAGTCGCCGGGCGACCTCCACCAGGACGCCCAGGGGCGCTCCTACAAGGAGTCCTTCGGCATGGCCTCGGCCCGCGCCGTCAAGAACCGCACCTCCGACGAGTCCGCCTACGACCGTGCCCGCAAGGCGCTGTTCGAGGAGGGCATCTCCACCTCCCGCATGTTCCTCGACCCGCAGCGTCCGGGCGTCGAGGACCTGATCGACTCGATCATCGCGGGCGTCCGCTCCTCCTGCACCTACGCCGGTGCCGGCTCGCTCGCCGAGTTCGAGGAGAAGGCCGTGGTCGGCATCCAGTCCGCCGCCGGCTACGCCGAGGGCAAGCCGCTGCACGCCAGCTGGAGCTGACTCCTCCGCACGCACGAAGGCCGCGGGCCCCGGGAGCGCTCTCCCGGGGCCCGCGGCCTTCTCGTGTCCGCACGCGCGCTCACGTCGGGGAAGGGGCCACCGGGACGCCCGGGACCCCGCTCAGGGCCTCCGCCACCGCCGCCGCGATCCGGGCGTGCCCCCGGTCGTTCGGGTGCAGGCCGTCCGCCAGGTGCTCCGGGCCGAGCAGCGGGCCGCCGGAGAGGACGAGGAGGTGCCCGTCGCCCTCCGCCGCCAGGTCCCGGCCCGCCCGCTCCATGGCCCGGCGCAGCTCCGTGAGGGTCGCCCCGAGGGCGTTGCGGGTGTGTTCGGCCTCCGGGCGCAGGACGGGCGAGACGATCAGCAGCGGGGTCTCGGGATGGCCCTTGCGGACGAGCCCGACGAAGGCCCGCACCGTCTCGTACAGCCAGTCGGCCGTGGCGGGCACCCGGGACCAGCAGTTGGTGCCGAAGGCGAGGGTGATCAGCTCGCCCGGGAGCCGCGCCAACTGCTCGGCGAGGGGCAGCTCGCCGCGCGCCGCGCCCGCGTACCCCAGGTTGACCGGGTCGAGGCCGAGCATGCGGCCCGCCGTGGCCGGCCAGGAGCGGGCCGGGCGGGTCGACCACCAGCCCTCCGTGATGGAGTCGCCGTGGACGAGCCAGCGGGGCCGGGTTGGGGCGGGAGAGAGGGCGCCGCCGACGGCCCGCAGGGCGAGCGGCACGGGCGCCTGGCCCTCCGGCAGGTACACGCTGAAGACGCCGCCGCCCGGGGGCAGCGGGAGCTTCACGACGGCCTCGGCCGCCGGGGCGACACAGGTCTCCCCGACGAACCGCGCCCCGCTCCACAGCGCGAAGCAGTGGCGCAGGTCCCGCAGCGGGTCGTCCGGGTCCGGCACGGCCGCCCGGTAGCGCAGCTCCACCGCGCGCGTGCCGGGCGCGGCCGTGAACTCGATCCGCACCCCGATGGGCAGTTCGGCCCGCGCCGCCACGTCCCACGGCAGCCGCGCCAGGTCGTCCGGGTCGGCCCGCACGGGCCGCTTCCCGTCCAGCCAGGCCGTACCGCGCAGGAACGGTTCCGGGTCGAGCCAGTCCACCGAGGCCTCCGATCGTCGGGCTGCCGGGCCTCGCTGAACGGGTCGTCCGGCACGTGGATCACGCGGGTGCGTGGATCGCTGCATGCCCCCGATGTACTGATTCATGCGGGGGAGCGCAATGTTTCCCCCGTTCGTGCCGCAAGTGCGCAATGATCATCTGCCATTGCGCAACAACCCTGCATTACGAGTGCGAACCCCGACCCTTAGGCTCATGCCTCGTACCAGGAGTGGCGGCGACCGCCTGCTCGGCGGTTCCGTCCCCCCGCGGGTCTGCTTCGGCATGCCCGCACACCGCCGCGGTCCCCGCTCCGCCCCCACAGGCAGCGATAAGGAGCCTCCGCAGTGCTGGACCACGGCGCAGCCCCACCGGTCGACGACACGACCGCCCCCAAGCCCTCCGCCCTCGGCGCCCTCACCCGCCGCAAGCCGGTGGAACTCCTGGTCGCGGAGGGTGGGCAGGGCGAGGGCGGCAGCCTCCGCCGCTCCCTCTCGATGTGGCAGCTGACCATGATCAGCATCGGCGCCACGCTCGGCACGGGCATCTTCGTCGTCCTCGGCGACGCCGTCCCGGAGGCCGGCCCCGCGGTCACCCTGGCCTTTGTCGTCGCCGGCCTCGCGGCTCTGTTCTCCGCCCTCTCGTACGCCGAGCTGGCCGGCTCCATACCGGTCGCGGGCTCCTCGTACTCGTACGCGTACGCAACGATGGGCGAACTCGTCGCCTGGGTCTGCGGCTGGTGCCTGGTCCTGGAGTACGGCGTCTCGGTCGCCGCCGTGGCCGTCGGCTGGGGCGAGTACCTCAACGAGCTGCTCGACGGCACGATCGGCGTCACCCTCCCCGCCGCGGTCTCCTCGGCCCCCGGCGAGGGCGGCTTCATCAACCTCCCGGGTCTGGTCGTCGTCCTGCTCGCGATGGTCTTCCTGCTCGGCGGCGCCCGCGAGTCCGCCGTCGTCAACACGATCATGGTCTTCGTGAAGATCGCCGCGCTCGTGCTCTTCTGCGCCATCGGCTTCATGGGCTTCAAGTCCGGCAACTACGCCGACTTCATGCCGCTCGGCATGGCCGGCGTCGGCGCCGCCGGGGCCACCCTCTTCTTCTCGTACATCGGCTTCGACGCCGCCTCCACCGCCGGTGAGGAGGCGAAGAACCCGAAGCGCGACCTCCCCCGCGCGATCATGCTCTCGCTGCTCATCGTCACCGTCCTCTACGTCCTGGTCGCGGCCGTCGCCGTCGGCGCGTGGAACTGGAAGGACTTCGACGGCTCCGAGGCCACGCTCGCCGCGATCATGAACGACGTCAGCGGCCAGAAGTTCTGGGGCACCCTGCTCGCCGCCGGCGCCGTCATCTCGATCGCCAGCGTCGTGCTCACCGTGCTCTACGGCCAGACCCGGGTGCTCTTCGCGATGTCCCGCGACGGCCTCGTTCCCAAGGTCTTCGGCAAGGTCAACGCCAAGACCGGCACCCCCCGCGTCAACACCGTCATCGTGTCGCTGTTCTGCGGCGCCCTCGCCTCCGTCGTCCCGCTGGGCAAGCTCGTCGACGCCACCAGCATCGGCACCCTGTTCGCCTTCGGTCTGGTCAACGTCGCGGTGATCGTGCTCCGCAAGACCCGCCCGACGATGGACCGCACCTTCCGCGTGTCGCTCGGCTGGACCTTCCCGATCCTCGGCTTCGCGGCCTGTGCGTACCTCATGTACAACCTGGACGCGATCACCTGGGCCGTCTTCGGTTGCTGGATGGCCGCCGGGCTCGTGTTCTACTTCCTGTACGGCATGCGCCGCTCCCGCCTGGCCACCGCAGCGCCCACAGCAGAGAAGTGATCCACCCGTAGTGCGACTCAACGACCTCGACGAACGCATCGTCCACGCCCTCGCGGAGGACGCCCGCCGCTCGTACGCCGACATCGGCTCGCTCGTCGGCCTCTCCGCGCCCGCCGTGAAGCGGCGCGTGGACCGGCTCCGGGCCGAGGGCGCCATCACCGGCTTCACCGTACGGGTGGACCCGGCGGCGCTCGGCTGGGAGACCGAGGGGTTCGTCGAGATCTACTGCCGCCACAACACCTCGCCGGACGACATCCGGCGGGGTCTGGAGCGGTACCCCGAGGTGGTGTCCGCGTCGACCGTCACCGGTGACGCGGACGCCGTCGTCCAGGTCTTCGCCTCGGACATGCGCCACTTCGAGCGCGTCCTGGAGCGGATCGCGGGCGAGCCCTTCGTGGAGCGCACCAAGTCCGTCCTGGTGCTCTCGCCGCTGCTGCGGCGCTTCTCCTCGGGCTCGCCCGCGTAGGACCCGTTCGCGCGGAGCCCGCCGCACAGGACCCGTCCGTTCCGACGGCGCGGCCGTACGGCCCGGCAGGAGCCGTGCGCAACGAATCGCCGCTCGGGCCGACGATCGCGCAACGGTTCGACGGTCGGTCCGCAACGGTCGCGCCTTGTCCCGGCCGAGTCCGGAACCGTACCGTTTTTGACGTCTTCCCCCTGTACTCCGGACCCCCCGAGGATCGCCATGCCCGCGCTGCGCACCGCCCTGCTCCAGAGCTCCGGCGAGCTCGGTGACGTGGCCGCCAACCTGAAGATCCTCGACGAGGCCGCCGCCCGCGCCGCCGCCGCCGGGGCGGGCCTGCTGCTCGCCCCCGAGCTGTTCCTCACCGGCTACGCCATCGGCGCCGACATGGCCCGCCTGGCCGAACCGGCCGACGGCCCCTCCGCCCGCGCCGCCGCGGCCGTCGCCGTCCGCCACGGCCTGGCCGTCGCCTACGGCTACCCGGAGCGCAACACCGAGGAGCACGGCGTCCTCCACAACTCGGTGCGGCTGATCGGCGCCGACGGCGTCCCGCTCGCGAACTACCGCAAGACCCACCTCTACGGCGCCTTCGAGAACCAGTGGTTCACGCCCGGCGGGGAGAACGTCGTCCAGGCCGAGCTCGGCGGCCTCACCGTCGGCCTGATGATCTGCTACGACGTCGAGTTCCCGGAGAACGTACGGGCGCAGGCCCTGGCCGGCACGGACCTCCTCCTCGTGCCGACCGCGCTCATGCACCCGGCCGAGGTCGTCGCCGAGTCCGTCGTCCCCGTGCGCGCCTTCGAGAACCAGCTCTACATCGCGTACGCCAACCGGACCGGCCCCGAGGGCGACTTCGAGTTCGTCGGCCTCTCCGCGCTCGCCGCCCCCGACGGCACCGCCCGGGCCCGCGCCGGACGCGGCGAGGACCTGGTCGTCGGCGACGTCGACCCCGCCCTCCTGGCGGCCTCCCGCGAGCTGAACCCCTACCTCCGCGACCGGCGCCCGGACCTCTACGGCCCCCTGGTCTGAGCCCCCGTCCTCCCGCCCCACCCTTCTTTTCCGCGCAAGGAGTCCGTACCCCATGACGTCCACGGTGCCCAACGCCGTCCAGCACACCGACGCGCAGCCGCCGATCACCATGTTCGGTCCGGACTTCCCGTACGCCTACGACGACTTCCTGGCCCACCCGGCCGGGCTCGGCCAGATACCGGCGACCGAGCACGGCACCGAGATCGCGGTCATCGGCGGCGGCCTGTCCGGGATCATCGCCGCGTACGAGCTGATGAAGATGGGCCTCAAGCCCGTCGTCTACGAGGCCGACCAGATCGGCGGCCGGCTGCGGACGGTCGGCTTCGAGGGCTGCGACGACTCGCTGACCGCCGAGATGGGCGCCATGCGCTTCCCGCCCTCCTCGACCGCGCTCCAGCACTACATCGACCTGGTCGGCCTGGAGACCACGCCCTTCCCGAACCCGCTCTCCCCGGCCACCCCCTCGACCGTGGTGGACCTCAAGGGCGAGTCGCACTACGCCGAGACCATCGACGACCTGCCGCAGGTCTACCGCGACGTCGCCGCCGCCTGGGGCAAGTGCCTCGAAGAGGGCGCCGACTTCTCCGACATGAACACCGCGATGCGCGAGCGGGACGTCCCGCGCATCCGCGAGATCTGGGCGCAGCTGGTCGAGAAGCTCGACAACCAGACCTTCTACGGCTTCCTCTGCGAGTCCGAGGCCTTCAAGTCCTTCCGGCACCGCGAGATCTTCGGCCAGGTCGGCTTCGGCACCGGCGGCTGGGACACCGACTTCCCCAACTCCATCCTGGAGATCCTCCGCGTCGTCTACACCGAGGCCGACGACCACCACCGCGGCATCGTCGGCGGCTCGCAGCAGCTCCCGCTGCGCCTGTGGGAGCGCGAGCCGGAGAAGATCGTGCACTGGGCGCAGGGCACCTCCCTCAGCTCCCTGCACGGCGGCGACCCGAAGCCGGCCGTGACCCGGCTGAACCGGACCGCCGGCAACCGGATCACGGTCACCGACGCCTCCGGCGACATCCGCACGTACCGGGCGGCGGTCTTCACCGCGCAGTCCTGGATGCTGCTGTCCAAGATCGCCTGCGACGACTCGCTCTTCCCGATCGACCACTGGACGGCGATCGAGCGCACCCACTACATGGAGTCGTCCAAGCTGTTCGTGCCGGTGGACCGGCCGTTCTGGCTGGACAAGGACGAGGACACCGGGCGGGACGTCATGTCGATGACGCTGACCGACCGGATGACCCGCGGCACGTACCTCCTGGACGACGGTCCGGGCAAGCCGGCCACGATCTGCCTCTCGTACACCTGGTGCGACGACAGCCTGAAGTGGCTGCCGCTGTCCGCGAACGAGCGGATGGAGGTCATGCTGAAGTCGCTCGGCGAGATCTACCCGAAGGTCGACATCCGGAAGCACATCATCGGCAACCCGGTGACGGTCTCCTGGGAGAACGAGCCCTACTTCATGGGCGCCTTCAAGGCGAACCTGCCGGGCCACTACCGCTACCAGCGGCGCCTGTTCACGCACTTCATGCAGGACCGGCTGCCGGAGGACAAGCGGGGCATCTTCCTCGCCGGCGACGACATCTCCTGGACGGCCGGCTGGGCCGAGGGCGCGGTGCAGACGGCGCTCAACGCGGTCTGGGGCGTGATGCACCACCTGGGCGGTTCCACCGACGCCACCAACCCGGGCCCGGGCGACGTCTACGACGAGATCGCCCCGGTCGAGCTGCCGGAGGACTGAGCCGTACGGCTCGGGGCCGGGCCGGAGCCGTACGGTCCGGGGCCCGGTCGGGGAGGTTCACGGCCTGGTCAGGGGCGTGAGCAGCATCCGCCCCACCAGGCCCACCGACCGGTCGAGACGCTCGGTGAACTCCCCGGCCAGCTCGGGCAGGCCGCGCAGCTGCCAGAGCGAGCGCGCCGCCAGCCAGGCCCCGTCCCTGGCCCGGTCCAGGGACCAGCAGCCGAGCAGATGGGTGAGCGGGTCCGCGAGCTCCAGGAGGTCCGGGCCCGGCATCAGCTCCTCCCGGATGCGCTCCTCCAGGAGGACGAGGACGTCCCCGACCCGGTCGAACTCGTCCTCCAGGTCGGCGGGCGCGCACTCCAGGTCCCGGCAGGCGTCCACGACGGCGAGCGCCAGGTCGTGGCCGATGTGCGCGTTGATCCCGGCGAGGGCGAACTGGAGCGGCCGTACGCCGGGATGGCGCCGGTAGCGGAAGAGGGGCCGCCAGCAGGCGGGTGCCGGGCCCCCGCCGGCGAGGGAGTCGACCGCCGCGAGGTACCGCTCGGCGAACCGCACGTCGAGCGTGGCGGCGGCCCGCCGGTCCTCGAAGGTGCCCGCCTCGATGGCGTGGCCGATCTCCTCGGTGACGGTCAGGTAGACCCGGTTGAAGACGGCGACCCCGTCGGCCGGGTGCCAGGCCGAGCGGAGCGCCCGCATCCGGTCCACCACGGGATCGACGGCGACGAAGGGTCCGAGTTGCTGCCCGAGCTGCTGGGTCTGCGTCATGGGGGCAGGCTCTCAGCAGCCGGGCCCGCGGGGGAGCCTTCCGGGCCCGGCTTCCCCGGAACGGGCGAATCCCTCAGCCCTTCGCCCCGCCGTCCGCGCCGCTCTCGTACGAGCTGGTGCCGGAGTCCAGGAGCGGTTCCTGCTCCTTGAGGTGGGCCGGGGCGAAGGCCCGCAGCACGTGGTAGCCGGTGATGACGACGATCGTGCCGAGGGCGATGCCGCCCAGCTCGAAGGTGTCGGTGAAGGTCAGCTTCACGCCGCCGACGCCGATGATGATGCCGGCGGCGGCCGGGACCAGGTTGAGCGGGTTGCGCAGGTCCACCTTGGCGTTGATCCAGATCTGGGCGCCGAGCAGGCCGATCATGCCGTACAGGATGACGGTGATGCCGCCGAGGACGCCGCCGGGGATGGCGGCGACGACCGCGCCGAACTTCGGGCAGAGGCCGAAGAGCAGCGCGAAGCCGGCCGCGGCCCAGTAGGCGGCGGTCGAGTAGACGCGGGTGGCGGCCATGACGCCGATGTTCTCGGAGTACGTGGTGTTCGGCGGGCCGCCCACGGCGGTCGACAGCATCGAGGCGGCGCCGTCGGCGGCGATCGCGGTGCCGAGCTTGTCGTCGAGGTCGTTCCCGGTCATCTCGCCGACGGCCTTGACGTGCCCGGCGTTCTCGGCGATCAGGGCGATGACCACGGGCAGCGCGACCAGGATCGCGGACCACTCGAAGCTGGGGCCGTGGAAGGAGGGCAGGCCGATCCAGTCGGCCTGCGAGACGCCGGAGAGGTCGAGCCGCCAGTGGTCGGTGACCTGCCCGGACGGCGACACGGAGTGGATCCTGCCGAAGATCAGGTCGAGGATCCAGGACAGGGCGTAGCCGAAGACCAGGCCGAGGAAGATCGCGATCCGGGACCAGAAGCCGCGCAGACAGACCACGGCCAGGCCGGTGAACAGCATCACCAGGAGCGCCGTCCACTGGTCCTGCGGCCAGTACGTGGCCGCGGTGACCGGGGCCAGGTTGAAGCCGATCAGCATGACGACGGCGCCGGTCACGACCGGGGGCATCGCCGCGTGGATGATCCGCGCGCCGAACCTCCGCACCGCGAGGCCCGCCAGGAAGAGCACGGCGCCGACCACCAGGACCGCGCCGGTCACGGTGGCGCTGGTGCCGCCGGAGGCCCGGATGGCGGCGGCGACGCCGACGAAGGAGAGCGAGCAGCCCAGATAGGACGGGACCGTGCCCCGGGTCGCCAGGAGGAAGATCGCGGTCGCGACGCCGGACATCATGATCGCGAGGTTCGGGTCCAGGCCCATGAGCACCGGAGCCACGAAGGACGCCCCGAACATCGCCACCACGTGCTGGGCGCCGAGTCCGACGGTCCGGGGCCAGGAGAGCCGCTCGTCCGGGCGGACGACGGCCCCCGGAGCGGGTGTTCTCCCGTCCCCGTGCAGGGTCCAGCGCACGCCGAGGTTCATGAGGTCGCTCCCGTTCTCCGGTTCCGGCGGTCGCGTCATGACCGCAAAAGATCAGCCACATGGTATGCGCGGTCACCGGCCGGGGACGCCCGGGAGGACGGCGCCCCGGCCGGTGACCGCCGCTACGCGGCCGGGCCGCCGCTCTGCGCGGGGACGCCGCCCGCCGGAGCCGCCTCCGGAGCCTTCCGGTCGGCGTTCCGGAGCACGCCCGCGCCCAGCACCAGACCGAACGCGAGCAGTGTGACCAGGCCGAAGGAGAAGACGAGCGAGGTCGCGTCGGCGATGCCGCCGATCGCGGAGGGGGCGATGAGCCCCGAGGTGTACGTGATGGTGGCGACGCCCGCGATGGCCTGGCTGGGGTTCGGGCCGCTGCGCCCGGCCGCCGCGAAGGCCAGCGGGACGACGACCGCGACCCCGAGCCCGATGAGTCCGAATCCGGCCAGGGCGACGGCGGCGTGCGGGGCGAGGACCACCATGAGCCCGCCGAGGGTGGCGACGGCGCCCCCGACCCGTACCGTGCGGACCGCGCCGAAGCGGTCCACCACCCGGTCGCCGACCAGCCGTGCCACGGCCATCGTCAGGGCGAAGGCGGTCGTCGAGGCGGCCGCGAGCCCGGCCGAGGTGCCCAGCTCGTCGCGGAGGTAGACGGCCGACCAGTCGAGGCTGGCGCCCTCCGCGAACACCCCGCAGAAGCCGATGGCGCCGATGACCAGCGCGGACTTCGGCGGCAGCGAGAAGCGCGGCGGCGCCTCCTCCTCGGGTGCGCTGCGCACGTCGAGGACGCCCTGGCAGAAGAGCAGGCCGAGCGCGGTGAGGACGAGGGCCGCGACCAGGTGGTGGATCCGGGCGTCGGCGCCGAGGTGGGCGGCGACCGTGCCGGCGGCGGAGCCGATCAGGGCGCCCACGCTCCACATGCCGTGCAGGCTCGACATGATGGAGCGGCCGAGCCGGGTCTCGGTCTCGACGCCCAGCGCGTTCATCGCGACGTCGGACATGCCGGCGGTCGCTCCGTACACGAAGAGCGCGCCGCACAGCCCCCAGACGTTCGGGGCGAGCGAGGGCAGGATCAGGGAGAGCGTCCACAGGACGAGCAGGCCGCGCAGCGCGGTGCGGGCGCCGAAGCGGTGGGAGACCGCCCCGGCGAGGGGCATGGCGAGCGAGGCGCCGAGCGCGGGGAAGGCGAGCGCGAGCCCGAGCTGCCCGGCGCTGACGCCCGCGTGCTCCTGGATCCAGGGGATGCGGGTGGCGAAGCTGCCGGTCACCGCGCCGTGGACGCAGAAGACGGCGGCGACGGCGAAGCGCGCCCGCCGCAGGCGTTCGGTGGTGACGGTCTCCGCCGCCATGGGCCCTCCCGGGGTCGTGATCGTGCGGATGTCGTGGTGCGCCGCCGTCGTGACGTGCCGCCCTCGTGACGCACCACCTTCGTGACGTGCTGCCGTCATGGCGTGCTGTCGCCGTGGTGCGCCGCCGTCACGACGTGTCGCGTAAACTATCAGGAACCCTGCCTGATAAATAGTCCGCAGGGAGGACCTCCGCTCCCGGAACGTCTGAGAGGATCGCCGCATGGCCGCATCCCCGAGCACCGCACGGGCCATCAACGACCGGCTCGCCCTGCGACTGCTCCAGGACGAGGGCCCGTTGACGGCCGCTCAGCTCAAGACGCTCACCGGACTCTCCCGCCCGACCGTCGCCGACCTCGTCGAGCGGCTCCGGGGCTCCGGGCTCGTCCACGTCGTCGGCGAGGCCGGGGCCGAGCGCCGGGGTCCCAACGCCAGGCTGTACGGGATCGTGGCCGGCCGCGCCCACCTCGCCGCCCTCGACGTGCGCACCCGCTCGGTCTCCGTCGCCGTCGCCGACCTGCTCGGCGCCACGCTCGCCGAGGCCTCCGCGCCCGTCGGGGACGACGGCGGCACCGGACCGGCCGTGGAGAAGGCCGTCTCCCTCCTGGAGCGCACGGTGAAGGAGGCCGGCGTCGACGCGCCGCACAGCGTCGCGATCGGCGCCCCCGGCCTCATCGAGCCGGTCACCGGCGAGCTCCGCGACTCCACGGGGCTGCCCGCCTGGCACCGGCGGCTCGTCGCCGTCCTGCAGGACCGGCTCCCCGCGCGCGTGCTCGTCGAGAACGAGACCAACCTCGCCGCCCTCGCGGAGCTGCGCGAGGGCGCGGCCCGCGACCGCGAGGACTTCGTCCTGCTCTGGCTCGGCCAGGGCGTGGGCGCCGCCGTCGTCCTCGACGGGCGGCTGCGCCGGGGGGCCTCGGGCGGCGCGGGCGAGATCGGCTTCCTGCCGGTGCCCGGCACGGGCGGGCTCCCCTCGGCCACCGGCTGCGACGGCGGCTTCCACGAGCTGGCCTGCACCGCCGCCGTCGAGGCGCTGGCCCGCGAGCACGGCCTGGACCCGGCGACCGCGCTCGCCTCGGGCCACGAGCCCTTCCTAGACGCCGTCGCCCGCCGGCTCGCCGTCGGCGCGGCGGCCGTGGTCTCGGTCCTCGACCCCGGCTGCGTGGTCCTGGGCGGCGAGACCGGCCACAGCGGCGGCGCGGCCCTGGCGGCCCGGGTGGAGGCGGAGCTCGCCGCCCTCTCGCCGCTGCGCACCGAGGTCAGGGCCACCGCCCTCGGCGACGCGGCCGTCCTGCGCGGCGCCCTCCTGACGGCCCGGGACGCGGCCCAGGAGGACCTTTTCCCGTAAGGGGGCTCCGGCGGGTCGCGCACGGCCCCGGGAACGCCACCGCGCCGCGCCCCGGACAGGGGGGCGCGGCGCGGAGGGTGCCCGGCGGCGGCAAGGGCCGTGAGTCTCCGCCGCCGGGGGTCCTTCGACGGGTCCCTCGGCGAGGGACCCTTCAGGAGGTGGGGGTCAGCAGGCGCCGAGGTCCTTCCAGACGCCCCACTCGCCGGTCGTGCCCGGCTCCTGGTTCTGGGTCCACCACTGGGCCTTCCACTTGCGGCCCTTGTGGGAGACCTCGTTGCCCGCGTTGTAGACCGTGCCCGCCACGTACGCCGGGGCGGTGCAGCCGGTGGGCGGCTCCGTCGTCGGCGGGGTGGTCGGCGTGGTGCCGGAGCCCGGCTCCACGACCTTCGTGCCGCGCGCCAGGTCACCGGCGAGGGCGTACGTCCTGCCGCTGATGTTCACCGTCCAGTTGGAGGGGGTGGACACCGGCAGGTAGTAGTTGAACGACAGGTCGACCGTCGCGCCCGGGGCCAGCGTCTGCCAGGCCGGGAGCTTCAGGGAGACGCGGTGGAAGTCGCCCTTCAGGCCGCCGACGTTGCCGCCGGTGTGGTCGCTGCTGATCACCTTGGTGCCGAAGCCCGACTGGTCGGAGGCGTTGGCCGGGGCCGCGGTGGAGTAGTCGAACTGGAACTCCGTGCCGCCGGGAAGGGTGGTCGCGGTGTTGTTGGTGATCTTCAGCTTGGGCGTGATCGGGTAGTTGGAGTCGCCCAGCTTGAACTCGGTGAAGTCCACGGCGATGTCGACCGCCTCGGCGGGCAGCGCCTTGTTGGACTTCTTCGCGCCGTACGGGGCGGCCGCCTTGAACTTGTCGTACATCAGCGAGGTGAGGGTGGAGCCCGCCTCGTACTGGCCCTTGGCGGCGTTCCAGGCGTAGTCGCCGGCCATCTCCCAGACCATGGTGCCGCCGATGCCGCGGTCGACCACGTAGTCCGCCTTCTTGGCCACCGACTGCTCGTCCTCGGTGGAGAGGAAGACCTTCTTCTGCGCGTTCCACAGCCACGGCGCGACCAGGGTCGAGTCGTACTTGCGGGCGTACGTGCCGGTCAGCTGGGTGTTGGCGGGGAAGCCGTACTGGGTGACGTAGTCGCCGACGATCCCCTTCTCCAGGTTCTTGGCGTGCCACATCGGGTTCGAGCCCGCGGGGGACTCGACGCCGTTGTCGTCCTTGTCGTGCCAGAGGTTGTCGATGCCGACGGCGCCGTCACCGCACTTGGTCAGGCCGGAGCCCGCCGGGCAGGAGGACGCGGCGGCCTTGCCCCACAGTCCGTCCGTGCCGCCCTGCACGTTCTTGTGGCCGCGGGTGTAGTACGGCAGGCCGATGTTGATGCGGCCGGCCGGCATGGAGCCGCGGAAGTAGTGGTACGCCCAGTCGGTGTTCAGGTAGCCGATGCCGCCGTACTGCGCGCTGCCGTAGACGTTGGCCGCGGCCAGCTCGGCGTCCTTGCCGTCGTCGAACAGGGAGGCGTTCGGGCCGACGTACTCGTTCCAGGCGCCGTGCAGGTCGTACGACATGATGTTGACGTAGTCCAGGTACTTCTGGACCTGGAAGGTCTCCATGCCGCGCAGCAGGTAGCCGGAGGAGGGGGCGGCGACGGTCAGCAGGTAGTGCTTGCCGTCGGCGGCGCCGGCCCGGTCCAGCTTCTCGCGCAGGGTCTTCATCAGGGCCGCGTAGCCCTTGTTGAGGCCGGCGCGGCGGGCGTTGGAGATCGGGAAGTCGGCCGGGTGGCCGGCGTCCTTCATCGACGTCGGGTACTCGTAGTCGATGTCGACGCCGTTGAAGCCGTACTTCTTGACGAAGTCCACGGCGGAGTCGGCGAAGGTGTTGATGCCCGCCTGGTTCACGGAGCCGTCCGCGTTGGTGGCCATCGTGTAGAAGCCGCCGGAGCCGACCCGCTTGCCGCTCTCGTCGAAGTAGCCGCCGGTCTCGGCCCAACCACCCACGGAGATGAGCGTCTTGACGTCCGGGTGCTGCTTCTTGAACTTGTTGAGCTGGTTGAAGTGGCCCTTGTACGGGAAGGCCGGGTCCATCTCGGCGCCCGCGACGCCGGGCCAGGTCATGCCGGTCGCCGCGTTGTTCGGGCCGTCGGCGCCCACGGACACCTTGTTGGCCGCGTCCACGTGCGCGAAGGCGTAGTTGATGTGGGTGATCTTGTCCCACGGGATGTCGTCGGCGAGGTAGGCGTCCTGGCCGTTCTTGCCGGTGCGCCAGCCGGTGAAGTAGCCGATGACCCGGCGCTGGTGGTCCGCGCCCATCTTCTCGCGGCCCTCGGCGTCGTAGACCGAGCAGTACGGGACGTCGACGCCGGGCGTCTTGTAGAGGCCGTCGGGGCGACAGGACTCGTTGTCGGCCGCGTACGAGACGCCGCCGGAGAGCGAGCTGAGCAGCAGTCCGGCGACGGCCGCGCCGGACGCGAGCAGCGAGGCTCTCTTCGTCGTGGGGGACAACACGATCGGTTCCTCCTGGGGAGGTGGGGAAAACACAACGAACAAGGGGGTGGGTCGTGTTGGGCCCGTGGAGTGCGCACACCGGCGGGCCGTTACCTCGGAGGTGACACGGAGATTAAGAGGACTAGACCAGTGCGTCAATAGGTCTGGACCAAAGAAGGGGAATGTGGCAGCCTGTGAGCCAGCCCACAGGTCCGGGGCCGCACCGCCGTGCACGGGCGTGGCACACTGGCCCTGTATCAGCAGCAGCGCACTCCGGGGTCGGTGTAATTCCGAACCGGCGGTATAGTCCGCGACCCGTCCGCAGCCAGCGGCCGGTTGACCAGGTGAGATTCCTGGACCGACGGTGAAAGTCCGGATGGGAGGCAGTGCGCGGCGGGCGACCCCCTCCAGGGGCGTGCCGGCCGTACGTCCGCTGTCCGCCGTACTCGGGCGGACCGGGCCCTCGGCCTCGGCGCACCCCGCGCGAGGCGTTCTTCCCGCTCCCTGTCGTCATCGACAGGCCCCGGAGTCCGTGCCCGAAGAGGCAGGAGGACCCGGTGGACCGGCAGGCCGACTCCACAGCCATGCGGCGCGCCGTCGAGCTCGCCGCCCGCGCCCTCGGCGCCACCAGCCCCAACCCCGTCGTCGGCTGCGTCATCACGGACGCCTCGGGACACCAGGTCGGAGAGGGCTACCACCGGCACGCTGGCGGGCCGCACGCCGAGGTCCACGCCCTGCGCGAGGCCGGCGTCCTCGCCCGCGGGGGCACCGCCTACGTCACCCTCGAACCCTGCGACCACACCGGCCGCACCGGCCCCTGCTCCCAGGCCCTGATCGAGGCCGGGATCAGCCGCGTCGTCTACGCGGTCGGCGACCCGAACCCGCAGGCCGGCGGCGGCGCCGACACCCTGCGCGCGGCCGGCGTCGAGGTCGGGAAGGGGCTCCTGGAGGCCGAGGCCGAGGCCGTCAACATCGCCTGGCTCACCTCCGTGCGCAACGGCCGCCCCTTCGTCCGCTGGAAGTACGCCGCCACCCTCGACGGCCGGACCGCCGCCGCCGACGGCACCTCCCGCTGGATCACCTCCCCCGAGGCCCGCGCCGACGTCCACCGGCTGCGCGCCGAGGCCGACGCGGTCCTGGTCGGCGGCGGCACCCTGCGCGCCGACGACCCGCACCTCGCCGTCCGGGGGATCGAGGGCGCGGTCCAGCCGCTGCGGGTCGTCCTCGACACCCGCGCCACGATCCCGCCGACCGCCCGCGTCCTCGACGGCGCCGCGCCCACCCTGGTCGTCGTCGGCGAGGACGCCGACACCCGGCACCTCCCCGACGCCGAACTGCTCCGGCTGCCCCTGCGTGACGGCCGGATCGGCGTCCACGACGTGCTCGCCGCGCTCCACGCCCGGGGCGTCCGCTCGGTCCTCCTCGAAGGCGGCCCCACCCTCGCGGGCTCCTTCGTCGCCGCGGGCGCCGTCGACCAGGTCGTCGGCTACCTCGCCCCCGTCCTCCTCGGCGACGGCCCGCAGGCCCTCGCCGGGGCGGGAATCCGCACCATCACCGAGGCGTTGCGGCTCGACATCACCGAGACCGTCCGCATCGGACCCGACCTCCGCATCACCGCCACCCTCAAGGGAGCCTGACCGTGTTCACCGGAATCGTCGAAGAACTGGGCGAGGTCGTCGCCGTCGAGCGGCTGGAGGACGCCTCCCGCTTCCGACTGCGCGGCCCCCTGGTCACGGAAGGCGCCCGGCACGGCGACTCCATCGCCGTCAACGGTGTCTGTCTCACGGTCGTCGAGCACGGCGACGGCGAGTTCACCGCCGACGTCATGGCCGAGACCCTCAAGCGGTCCAGCCTCGGCGCCCTCGGCGTCGGCTCCCGCGTCAACCTGGAGCGGCCCATGGCCGTCGGCGGCCGCCTCGGCGGCCATATCGTCCAGGGCCACGTCGACGGCACCGGCACCCTCCTCGACCGCACCCCGTCCGAGCACTGGGAGCTGGTCAAGGTCGGCCTCCCCGCCCACCTCGCCCGCTACGTCGTGGAGAAGGGCTCCATCACGGTCGACGGCGTCAGCCTCACCGTCGTGGAGGTCGGAGACGACTGGTTCACCATCAGCCTCATCCCCACCACCCTCGACCTGACCACGCTCGGCATCAAGAAGAGCGGCGACCCGGTCAACCTGGAAGTGGACGTCATCGCCAAGTACGTCGAGCGACTGCTCGGCCCGAACGCGGGGGAGAACGTCCGGTGAACTGGCTCAACTCCGAGGCGTTCACCGTCCTCGACCAGCGCATCATCTGGTCCGACATGATCGGCAACGTCTTCGGGCTCGCCGCCCTCGCGCTCGGCTGGCGCCGCTCCGTCTGGACCTGGCCGGTGCAGTTCCTCGCCGGCCTCGTCCTCTTCACCGCCTTCTACGGCCACCTCGCCGGCAGCGCGGGCAAGCAGGTCGTCGTCATGCTCGTGGCGCTCTACGGCTGGTGGCAGTGGCAGCGCGGGAAGGGCCGGGGGGCGGACGGCCACATCGCCGTGCGCTTCGCCTCCTGGCGCGAGCGCGGCGCCATGATCGCCGCGGCCGCCGCCGGCACCGTCGCGGTGGCGCTGCTCTTCAAGGCCTTCCCGACCCTCTCCTGGGACCCCTGGCCCGACGCCTACATCTTCGTCGGCACCGTCGTCGCCATGTACGCCCAGGCCCGGGGCATGGTCGAGTTCTGGTTCGCCTGGCTGCTCGTCGACCTGGTCGGCGTCCCGCTGAACTTCGCCAACGGCTACGCCTTCTCCGGCTTCGTCTACGTCATCTACGGCGCGCTCGTCCTGTGGGGCATGCGCGACTGGTGGCTCCGCTCCCGCACCGCCCCCGCTCTGGAAGGAGCCCACGCATGAGCACCCTCCCGATGTGGGACGCCGACGACCTCGCCCTCGACCCCGTCGAGCAGGCGATCCGGGACATCGCCGCCGGCCGCCCCGTCGTCGTCGTGGACGACGAGGACCGCGAGAACGAGGGCGACCTCGTCATCGCCGCCGAGAAGGCCACCCCCGAGATCGTCGCCTTCATGATGAGCGAGTGCCGCGGTCTGATCTGCGCCCCCATGGAGGACGAGGAGCTGGAACGCCTCGAACTCCCGCAGATGGTCGCCCACAACACCGAGTCGATGCGCACGGCCTTCACCGTCTCCGTCGACGCGTCCCCCGCCCACGGCGTCACCACCGGCATCTCCGCCGCCGACCGCGCCACCACCCTGCGGATGCTGGCGAGCGGACGCCACGAGCCCTCCGACTTCGTCCGCCCCGGCCACGTCTTCCCGCTGCGCGCCAAGCCCGGCGGCGTCCTCGTCCGCAACGGGCACACCGAGGCCGCCGTCGACCTCGCCCGCCTCGCGGGCCTGCGCCCGGCCGGCGCCATCGTGGAGATCGCCGGCGAGGACGGCGTCATGCTGCGCCTGCCCGAGCTCGTCCCCTTCGCCCGCAAGCACGGCCTCACGATCATCTCCATCGAGGACCTGATCGCCTACCGCCGCTCCGCCGAGCCCACCGTCCGCCGCGAGGCCGAGGTCAGCCTCCCCACCGCGCACGGCGACTTCACCGCGTACGGCTACCGCTCCACCGTCGACGGCGTCGAGCACGTCGCCCTCGTCCACGGCGAGATCGGCGACGGCGAGGACGTCCTCGTCCGGGTCCACTCCGAGTGCCTGACCGGCGACGTCTTCCACTCGCTGCGCTGCGACTGCGGCCCCCAGCTCCAGGCCTCCATGGACCGCATCACCGAGGCCGGCCGGGGTGTCGTCGTCTACCTGCGCGGCCACGAGGGGCGCGGCATCGGCCTGCTGTCCAAGCTGCGCGCGTACGAGCTCCAGGAGCGCGGCCGCGACACCCTCGACGCCAACCTGGAGCTCGGGCTGCCCGCCGACGCCCGCGACTACGCGGCCGGCGCCCAGATCCTCGTGGACCTCGGGGTCCGCGGCGTGCGCCTGATGACCAACAACCCCGAGAAGATCGACGCCCTCACCCGGTACGGCCTCGTCGTGGAGGGCCGCGAGCCCATGCCGGTCCAGGCCGGCGAGCACAACCTCCACTACCTGCGCACCAAGCGGGACCGGATGGGCCACGACCTGCCCTGGCTGGACGGCTCCCCGGCCCCCACCTGCGGCAACCAGTAACCCCGTACGCACCGCAATCCCGTACGCACCATCGGCAAGGAGAAACATGAGCGGCAAGGGCGCACCCGTCCTCAGCGTGAAGAACTGCGGCGACCTCCGGGTCGCGGTCGTCGCTGCCCAGTGGCACGAGAAGATCATGGACGGCCTGGTCGACGGCGCCCTGCGCGCCCTGAGCGAGCTCGGCATCGACGAGCCGACCCTGCTCCGCGTCCCCGGCAGCTTCGAGCTCCCGGTCGTGGCGAAGGTCCTCGCCGGACGCGGCTACGATGCCATCGTGGCGCTCGGCGTCGTCATCCGCGGCGGAACGCCGCACTTCGAGTACGTGTGCCAGGGCGTCACCCACGGCCTCACCCAGGTCTCGATCGACACCGGCGTACCCGTCGGATTCGGCGTCCTCACCGTCGACAACGAGGAGCAGGCGCTCGACCGGGCCGGCCTGGAGGGCTCCTCCGAGGACAAGGGCCACGAGGCCGTCACCGCCGCCGTCGCCACCGCCACCACACTGCGCACGGTCAGCGAACCCTGGCGCTGAGTCGCCCACGCCCACCCCGTACTCTAGGACCATCATGGCGAACAGAACCCGTAAAAGCTTCGAAGAACTCTTCGCCGAGCTGAAGCTCAAGGCCGAGACCGGCGACCCGGCCACCTCCCGCACCGCGGAGCTGGTGGACAAGGGCGTCCATGCCATCGGCAAGAAGGTCGTCGAGGAGGCCGCCGAGGTCTGGATGGCCGCCGAGTACGAGGGCAAGGAGGCCGCCGCCGAGGAGATCTCGCAGCTGCTGTACCACGTCCAGGTGATGATGGTCGCCCGCGGGATCTCGCTCGACGACGTCTACGCCCACCTCTGAGGCGCCCGTCCCCGGACGCCCCCTCAGGACCCCCGCCCGTTCCGCCCGCACGCAACTCCCCAGGCAAAGGAAGCCGTCCCATGCTGCGCATCGCCGTCCCCAACAAGGGTTCCCTCTCCGGACCTGCGTCGGCCATGCTCCATGAGGCCGGCTACCGCCAGCGCAAGGAGTCCAAGGAACTGGTGGTCATCGACCCCGGCAACGAGGTCGAGTTCTTCTACCTGCGCCCGAAGGACATCGCGATCTACGTCGCCTCCGGGAAGCTGGACATCGGCATCACCGGCCGCGACCTGCTCCTGGACTCCGGCGCCAACGCCGAGGAGATCCTCCCGCTGAACTTCGGCCGCTCCACCTTCCGGTACGCGACCCGGCCGGGCACCGCCAAGGGCCCCGAGGACTTCGGCGGCATGACGATCGCCACCTCCTACGAGGGCATCGTCGCCAAGCACCTCGCGGACCAGGGCATCGACGCCTCCGTCGTGCACCTCGACGGCGCGGTCGAGACCGCGATCCAGCTCGGCGTCGCCCAGGTCATCGCGGACGTCGTGGAGACCGGCACCAGCCTGCGCAACGCCGGCCTGGAGGTCATCGGAGAGCCGATCCTCACCTCCGAGGCCGTCGTCGTCCGCCGCCAGGGCGCGACGGAGGACCACCCGCAGGTCCAGCAGTTCCTCCGCCGCCTCCAGGGCGTCCTCGTCGCCCGTTCGTACGTGATGATGGACTACGACTGCCGCGCCGAGCACCTGGAGCAGGCCGTCGCCCTCACCCCCGGCCTGGAGTCGCCGACCGTCTCCCCGCTGCACAACGAGGGCTGGGTCGCCGTCCGCGCGATGGTCCCCGCCAAGGACGCACAGCGGATCATGGACGACCTGTACGAGCTGGGCGCCCGCGCCATCCTCACCACCGCGATCCACGCCTGCCGCCTCTGACGGCCGGACCAGCGCTTCCGTCCGGCACCACCGGCACCACCGGCACCACCGGCACCACCAGGCACAGAGGAACCCCATGTCCGAGCCCACGACGCCCGCCCTCCCGGTCACCTTCCGCCCCGGCCGCACCCGGGCCGTCCTGCTGACCGTCGGGATCGCGATGTTCGCCACCGTCACCGTGGTGGCGATGATGCTGGAGCGGCTCGGACCGGGGGAGCGCGCCAGCTTCGTCTTCACCGCCGCGCTCTTCCTCGGGGTCCTCGTCCTGCTGAGCCGCCCCAAGGTCGTCGCCGACGACGAGGGCGTCACGGTCGTCAACATCACCCGGACCCGCCGACTCGCCTGGGCGGAGATCCTCCGCGTCAACCTGCGCTCCGGCGACCCGTGGGTCTTCCTGGACCTGAGCGACGGCACCAGCCTGCCCGTGCTCGGCATCCAGCCCGGCATCGCCAGGGAGGCGGCCGTCCGGGACGCCCGCGCCCTGCGGGCCCTGGCGGAGAGCCGGGGGACGGGCGCGGAGGGAGCCTGACCCCCGGGGAGGCCGTATCGGGTGGAACGTCCGGGAGAACCCCGGTCCGTCCCCCATCCGGAGCCGACCCCCTGCCCCTCGGGGCGTTCGCGTGACTAATCTGGAGGCGGTGGTGCCGAGCGCACCACCGCCTCGCGTGTACGGGGCCGCCGCGGCGGCCCGCGAGGCCGCCCTTCGACCCGAGGAGTGACTCCCTCCAGCAATGGACGGATCGTCCGGTAGTACCCGCGCCGCTCCCTCCCAGGAGGCGGCGGCATGATCATCTCCCTTCTGCTGCTCGCAGCGGCCTTCCTCCTGATCCTCGCCAACGGCTTCTTCGTGGCCGCCGAGTTCGGCCTCGTGACCGTCGAGCGGGCCGAGGCCGAGCGGGCCGCGGCCGACGGCGACCGGCGCGCCCGCGCCGTCGTCACCGCACTGCGCGAGCTGTCCTTCCAGCTCTCCGGCACCCAGCTCGGCATCACCCTCACCTCGCTCGTCGTCGGCATGCTCGCCGAGCCCGCGCTCGCCGGACTGCTGCACGGCCCGCTCACCGCGGCCGGACTGCCCGCGGGGGCCGTCTCCGGGGTGTCCGTGGTGATCGGGATGCTGCTCGCCTCCGCCGTCCAGATGGTGGTCGGCGAGCTCGTGCCCAAGAACTGGGCGGTCTCCCGGCCGCTCCAGGTCGCCCGCTTCGTCGCCACCCCGCAGCGCCGCTTCTCCGCCCTCTTCCGGCCGGTGATCGCCCTGCTCAACCGGGTCGCCAACCGGCTCGTCCGGCTCCTGGGCGTCGAGCCCACCGAGGAGCTGGACTCGGTCCGCACCCCCGGCGAGCTGGTCTCTCTGGCCCGGCACTCGGCCCTGGCCGGCGCCCTCGAACAGGACACCGCCGACCTCTTCGTACGGACCCTGTCCCTCGGCGGCCTCACCGCCGAGCAGGTCATGACCCCGCGCGTGAAGGTCAACGCCCTCCAGTGGGACGCCACCGCGGCCGACGTCCTCAACCTCACCCGGGCCACCGGCCTCTCGCGCTTCCCGGTCTACCGCGACCGGATCGACGAGATCGTCGGCATGGTCCACCTCAAGGACGCGCTCGCCGTCGCCCCGCACGCCCGGCCGCGCACCCCCGTCGGCCGGATCGCGGTCCCGCCGCTCCTCGTCCCCGAGTCGCTGCCCGCCCAGACCCTCCTGGAGCGGCTGCGCCGGGAGCAGCCGATCGCGGTGGTCGTCGACGAGTACGGCGGCACCGCCGGCGTCGTCACCCTGGAGGACATCGTCGAGGAGCTCGTCGGCGAGGTCCGCGACGAGCACGACACCGCGGCCGACGAACGGCCCGAGCCGGTCGCCGTCCCCGCCGAGGACGGACGCCCCGCCTGGGACGCCGACGGCTCCTGCCGGGTCCACGCCCTGCGCCGGATGGGCCTCGACGCGCCCGACGGGCCGTACGAGACCGTCGCCGGGCTCGTCGCCGACCTCCTCGGGCGCATCCCCGTCGCCGGGGACCGGGCCGAACTGCCCGGCTGGCACCTCACGGTCCGCCGGGTCGACCGCTACCGCGCCGCATCGGTCCGGATCGTCCGGACGGACCAGGCCCAGGCCCAGGACCCGGACCAGAACCAGGGCCTGGGCCCGGACCGGGTGGCGGTGGCGACGGCCTCCGCCGCCCCGCTGGTCGCGGAGGGAGCCCGATGAGCACCCTGCAACTCCTCTTCGCCGTCCTCCTGGTCCTCGCCAACGGCTTCTTCGTCGGGGCCGAGTTCGCGCTCGTCTCCGTCCGGCGCAGCCAGATCGAGCCGCTCGGCGGCGCCCGGGCCAAGCAGGTCCTGTACGGCCTGGAGAACCTGCCCCGGATGATGGCGGCCGCGCAGTTCGGCATCACCGTCTGCTCGCTGACGCTCGGCGCCGTCGCCGAGCCGACCGTGGCCCACCTCCTCGAACCCGTCTTCCACGCGGCCGGGGTCCCCGAGGGCCTGATCCACCCGCTCGGCTACGTCATCGCCCTGGCCGCCGTCGTCTTCCTCCACCTCGTCATCGGCGAGATGGTCCCGAAGAACCTGGCGATGGCCGCCCCGGAGCGGACCGCGCTCTGGCTGGCCCCGGCACTCGTCGGCTTCGCCCGGCTCTGCCGGCCCGTGACGACGGCCTTGGGCGCCTGCGCCGGGCTGGTCCTGCGGGCCTTCAAGGTCGAGCCGAAGGACGAGGTGGAGGCCGTCTTCACCAGCGCCCAGCTGGGCCGTCTCGTCGAGGACGCCGGACAGGCCGGCCTGCTCGACCCGGCCGAGCAGGAGCGCCTGGAGGACGCGCTCGAACTGGGCTCCCGCCCGGTGACCGACGTCCTCATCACCTCCGCCTCCCTGGTCACGGTCCCGCCGTCCGTCACCCCGCGCGAGATCGAGGAGCTGACCGTGCGGACCGGGTACTCGCGCTTCCCGGTCCGCGCCGAGGCGGGCGCCGCCTTCATGGGCTTCGTGCACGTGAAGGACGTCCTCGACCTGGAGGAGCGGGAGCGGGCGGTGCCGCAGCGGCTGTGGCGGCCGATGGCGACGCTCCGGGCGGAGCTGCCGCTCGACGACGCCCTCACCGTGATGCGCCGGGCCGCGACCCACCTGGCGCAGGTCGCGGACGGCTCGGGCCGGGTCCTCGGGCTCGTCGCCCTGGAGGACGTCCTGGAGATGCTGGTGGGCGAGGTCCGCGACCCCGCCCACCGGGTGCGCCCCCGGACGGCCACGGTCACGATCCCGGTCACGGCGCCGCATCCGGTGCCGGACACGGCCCGGGCCCGGCCCTCGGCCGCGCTGCCGGGCGCGGACCCCTCGCCGGCTCCCGCGCGGAGTTAGGCCCTGATCCGCCGGACAGGCCCCAGTGCACCCGGCTAGTACGGGGGCGGTTCCTGCTGCGGGCCGCGGTCGACCGGACCGCGGCCCGACAGGACCTCCCCGTACGCCTGCATGAGGTCCGCGAGCCGGAGGGTGGCCAGGTCCTCCCGGGTCGGGCTGCCCGGGTAACCGGAGAGCCGCAGGTCCCGGTAGGCGCAGGACTTCTCGTACAGGGTGCGCAGGAAGCGCCCGTTGCCCAGCTCGTCGATCCAGCCCTGCTCCACGACGTGCCCGCTGATCGAGCGCAGCTCGTCACGGGCCTCGTCGTCCCAGCAGTCCCCGTTGGCCGCCGCGAGGACCTCGCCGATGGCGGTGAGTTCGAGCGGCCGGTACGAGGGGAAGTCGACCCGGGTGGTGAACCGGGAGGAGAGCCCCGGGTTGGTGGACAGCAGCCGGTCCATGCCCTCGGGGTAGCCGGCCAGGATGACCACCAGGTGGTCGCGGTTGTCCTCGGCCCGCTTCAGGAGCACCTGGAGCGCCTCGTCGCCGTACGCGTCGCCCTTGCTGTAGCCGGTGTTGGAGAGCGCGTAGGCCTCGTCCACGAAGAGCACCCCGCCGACCGCCGAGTCGATCAGCTCGTTGGCCTTGACCGCCGTCTGCCCCAGGAACTCGCCGACCAGGTCGGCCCGCTGGGCCTCCACGAGGTGGTCGCCGCCGAGCAGCCCGAGGGCGTAGAAGACCCGGCCCAGGATGCGGGCGACCGTGGTCTTGCCGGTGCCCGAGGGGCCGGAGAAGACGAAGTGCCGCTTGGGCGGCTGGACCGGCAGCCCCCGGTCGGCCCGGAGCCGCGCCATCTCCAGCTGCGCCGAGAGCGCCTTGACCTGCCGCTTCACCGGTTCGAGGCCGACCATGCCCTCCAGCTCGGCCAGCGCCTCCGCGAGCAGGGCCGGATCGGTGGGGCCGGCCGGGAAGCGCGGCGGCTCCGGCTGCCGGGGGACCCGGGCCGTCTGCCGTACGGCCTCCGGGGACGGCGGCGCGGCCGGCGGCACCGGGTCGGGCGCGAGCAGCAGCCCGTCGCCGGGGCCGCCGGCGTCGGGCTCGGTACCCGGCACGGTGTCCACCGCGTCCTGGCCGAGACCGCCGCCGACCGTGCCCAGGGCGACCGTCGCGAGCCCGGCCGGGTCCTCCAGGCCGTCGTAGCCCTCGAAGCCGTCGTACGCGGTGATCGCCGCGAGCCGGGCCGCCGTGTCCATGAAGGCCGGGTCGATCCGGTGCACGGCCCGGTAGAGCGGCAGGGCGGCGGCGCTGCGCCCGGTGCCCTCGTGGGCGCGGGCGAGCCAGTACCGCAGCTCCTTGCGCTGCGGCTGCTCGCTGCGGCACCGCATCAGGGAGGCCGACAGCAGCGGCTCGGCCTGGCCGTACATCTCCAGCCGCACCCGGGCCATGCCGCCGAAGAGCCCGGCCTCGATGCCGAGCAGCGGGTCGTCGACGAGGGGTTCGGTGAGCCGGACGAGCTGGTCCCAGTCCTTGACGAGGTAGGCCCGGCAGGCGTGCAGGAAGCGCACCTGGGGGTCGGTGTCGACCGGGGGGAGCCCCGCGAGGGCCCGGTCCAGCTCGGGCACGTGGCGCCCGTCGAGCCAGTGGGAGGCGTGTGCGAGCAGCAGGTCGCGCGGGCTCTCCAGGACGGGCTGCACCCACCAGCCCAGCCAGTACCAGGAGTTCAGGGTGCGCCGGTAGCGGTTCCGCTGCTCGCCGAAGCGCTCGCGGTGGCGGTGCATGCGCAGCAGCGCGGTCGTGGTGTCGACCCGGAGCGCGTGCAGCCCGAGCCAGGCGTCCGCCATCCCGGGATCGATCCGTACCGCCGCCCGGAACTCGTCCTCGGCCTGCGGATAGGCGCCCATCGTGTAGGCGTCGACTCCGCGCAGCCAGGCGAGCTCGGCCGGGGGCTGCGAGCCCTGTGTGCCGATGTCCATCGGGTCCCCCACAACCGTCATCGCATGGACGGGATTTGACCGCACCTGGGGGCATCGTACCTGCGCAGGGGGTGCGCGCTTAAGGAGAAGCGCATGATCCGGAAGCGGTGACCCTGGGTGAGCGACAGGGGACGCGAAGGGCCCTGGAGGGGCCTCGGGAGGGCTTCCGAAGGGGCTCCCGGGGCAGAACGAAGCCCCCGATCACGGGGGAACAACCGGGGGCTTCGCGTCCGCGGCGGCTCCGAAAAGCCGCACATTCAGAACGTAAGACCTGTACGCCCCTGGGGTCAAGCGGAGTTGGGGCACTTGCGCAAGTGGACCCGGGGCCCCTCAGTTCGCGGACAGAAAGTCGTCACGGTGGGTGATGATCTGGTCCGTGCCCGCTGTCACACGGGGCCCGGGAAGCCACTCGTACCCCTCCCCGCACTCCCGTACCAGGGTGTCGGCGAAGGGCCGGGAGGGGTCCTCGGAGAAATGGCGAGTCTCCGCCACGGTCCAGCCCTCCCAGAAGGCCGCCTGCTCCGGGCCGTCCCGGCGCCGGCCCCGCTCCCAGGACCCCTCCGCGCCGCGCTCCATCCACAGCAGGCGCGCCAGGAAGGGCCGCACCGCCCGCCGGCCCGCGCCGACGCCCTCGACGAGGACCACCGGCGCCGGGGGCAGCGCGCGCGGCTCCCCGAAGCGCCGCAGCCGCCAGTCGTACGGGCGGTAGGCCGCGGCCGCGCCCCGCGCGAGGGGCTCCAGGACCTGTTCCCGCAGCCGGCCGGTCCACGCGAAGAGCTCCTCGTGGGTGGCGAGGTCGTCGAGGTGGAGGACGGGGGCGCCACCGAGGGCGGCGGAGAGGCGGGCCGCGAGGGTGGACTTGCCGGAGCCCGCGTGCCCGTCGACCGCGACCAGCCGGACCGGCCCGCAGGAGGGCGGCAGCCGGAGCAGCGCGCGGGCCGCGCGGTCGAGGTCGTCCATGGGCCCAGGGTAGGGGAGCGGGGACCGTCCCAGGTCAGGGAGGTGCCGCCGTCAGTGGGCGAGACCAATATTGGTCCGGCGACGCGGGGCGAAGTGCTGGCGGAGGCCCGCCGGGGCCGGGATAGTGGGCCCGCGCGACCCGTCCGCACGCCGCGTCGGCACACCCGCACGCCACGTCGACGCGCCCGCACACCACGTCGGCACACCCGTACGCCACCTCGACACATCCGTACGCCCACCGTTCTCGACTGGGGGTCACCGCCCATGACCAGCTCCACCCCGCGCAGAACCGTCCTCGCCGCGGCGCTCGCGGCCGCCGCGGGAACGGCCGCGGCCGCCGTCCCCGCCGTCGCCTCCGCTGCCGCCCCCAGGGGCCGCGCCCCCGCGCCCGGCCCGGTCGACAACCGCTTCTGGTCCTCGTACGCGGACTGGCGGCGCGGCACCTCCACCGGTACGAGGGCGGTCCCCGGGCTCCGCCCGGGCCTGGTCCTCGACCGGCCCGCCGGCCGCACCGACCACACCGACCCGCACACCGGGCGGACCTCGACCTGGGAGTACGCGAGCTGGACCTCGCCCGTGCACACCCCGGCCGCACCCGCCACCGAGGTCATCGCCTCCTGGAACGCCCGTACGCCCCCGGGCACCTGGATCCAGGTCGAGCTGTCCGGCACGTACTCCGACTCCACGGCCGTCCCCCGGTACGTCCTGGGCCGCTGGACCTCGGGCGACGGCGAGGAGGACATCCGGCGCACCTCGGTGGACGACCAGACCGACGGCAGGAGCAGCGTCTGGACCGACACCTTCGCGATCGACGACCCGGCGAGCGGGCTGCGGCTGCGCTCGTACCGGCTGCGCCTGACCCTGTACCGGGCGCCGGGCAGCGGCCGCACCCCGACGGTGTGGCGGGTCGGCGCCGTGGCCTCGGACGTCCCGGACCGCTTCACCGTCCCGGCCTCCGTGCCCGGCCCGGCCCGCGAGCTGGCCGTGCCGCGCTACTCGCAGAACACCCACGTCGGGCAGTACCCCGAGTACGACAACGGCGGCGAGGCCTGGTGCAGCCCGACCTCCTCCCAGATGGTCGTCGAGTACTGGGGGCGCCGCCCCTCGGCGGAGGACCTGGCCTGGGTGGACCCGGCCTTCGCCGACCCGCAGGTCTGCCACGCGGCCCGCTTCACCTACGACCACCAGTACGAGGGCTGCGGCAACTGGCCCTTCAACGCCGCCTACGCCGCCACCTACCCCGGCATGAACGCCGTGGTCACCCGGCTGCGCTCGCTCACCGAACTGGAGAGCCTGGTCCGCGCCGGCATCCCGGCCGTGACGTCCCAGTCCTTCCTCGAGGAGGAGCTGACCGGCGCCGGTTACGGCACCGCGGGCCACCTGATGACCGTCGTCGGCTTCACCCCGGACGGCGACGTCGTCGCCAACGACCCGGCGTCCCCGAGCAACGAGGCCGTCCGCCGGGTCTACCGGCGGCGCGAATGGGAGAACATCTGGCTGCGGACGAAGCGGTACGACGCGAACGGCAGGGTCAGGAGCGGTACGGGCGGCGTCTGCTACGTCTACTGGCCGACCGGCCCGACCCCGGCCCAGCAGCGCGCGCTGCGGTCGCTCGGGCTGGTGTGAGCGGGCCCGGACCTGCGGAAGGCGCGAACCGGTGAGGGCCAAAGCGCCGTCCGGGCGCGGGAGTTGCGGAAGCGCTGCGCTACGTTGAGGGCGTGACCGACATCGAATCGCGCATCGACACGTCCCGGCCGCACACCGCCCGGATATGGAACTACTGGACCGGCGGCAAGGACAACTACCCGGTCGACCGGGAGGCCGGGGACCGGATCCGGGAACTGCACCCCGGGATCGGGGAGTACGCGAAGGCGGACCGGCTGTTCCTGGGACGGGCGGTGCGGCACCTGGCCGTGCAGGAGGGCGTCCGGCAGTTCCTGGACATCGGTACGGGACTGCCGAGCGCCGACAACACGCACGAGGTCGCCCAGCGGGTCGCCCCCGACGCGCGGGTCGTGTACGTGGACAACGACCCGCTCGTCCTCGCGCACGCCCGCGCCCTCCTCGTCGGGACGCCCGAGGGCGCCACCGACTACCTGGACGCCGACCTGCGGGACGTCGACACGATCCTGGCCGCCGCGGCGAAGACGCTCGACCTGTCGAAACCGGTCGCGCTGATGCTGCTCGGGGTCGTCATCTTCGTCGAGGACGACGAGGAGTCGTACGGAGTCGTCCGCCGGCTCATGGACGCGCTCGCGCCCGGCAGCCACCTCGTCCTCTCCCACACGGTCACCCGCCCCGACATGCCGGACGTCGACGAGGCGGTGGCCTTCTGGAACGAGCACGGCACCCCGAAGCTCACCCAGCGCACCCCCGAAGCGGTCGCGCGCTACTTCGACGGCCTGGAGCTGCTGGAGCCCGGCGTGGTCTCCTGCTCCGCCTGGCGACCGGAGAGGCCGGCGCCGGACGTCGCGATGTACGCGGGCGTCGGCCGCAAGTGAGGGCGGGGCGGACGGGCGGACGTTTCGGACAGGTGCCCGCCCGCCCCTGACCGTCCCCTCCGGATCGTGCGGCGCGACGCGGGCGGCGACGTGGCGTCCGGCACAGGAGGGGCCCGCCGGCCCCGGGTCCCCGAACGCCCTTCGGCCGCTCGGCGCAAGGCCTCCCGGGTCCCCGGCGCCCTCCGGCACGGCGGGGCGGCCCCGGGGGACGTGACGGACATCTCTACCCCGGAGCCGCCTCCGTGGCGCATGGTGTTCGTCATGACCTCCACCACCCACAGCCTCACCCTCCTCCGCGCCCGCACGGGCGGTCCCCGGGACGACGGGCCCAAGATCCTGGAGAACGTCCTCGGCTGGACCCTGGTCGTGCTGCTCGCCGTGTTCGTCACCCGGGCGGGCCTCATGTGACGGCGTCGGTGTGATCCCCCGGTGGCCGTGTGGTCCCGGACCGCCGGGCGGGCGTACTCCCCGCGACCCCGGTATCCCGCGTGCGGCCCGCCCGCGTCCGGCCGTGTCCGACACCCCCGCGAACGGCGTGGAGCGCCGACTGCCCACCGGTGAGGCCCGTGAGCTGCTCGCCCTGGCGTGCGACATCGCCCCGCGGGAGATCGCCCCGTCCGCCGCGGCCGAGGAGGCCGCCGGACGCTTCCCGCGCGAACTGTTCGCCCTGTTCTCCCGCTCCGGACTCCTCGGACCGCCCCACGGCCCCGCGTACGGCGGGGGAGGCCAGCCGTACGAGGCGTACCTCCAGGTCCTGGAGGAGTTCGCCGCCGCCCGGCTCACCGTCGGCCTCGGCGTCAGCGTCCACACCCTCTCCTGCCACGCGCTCGCCGGCTTCGGCACCGAGGAGCAGCGGGCCGCACACCTGCCCGCGCTGCCGGGCGGCGGCCTCCTCGGCGCGTACTGCCTCTCCGAACCCTCCGCCGGGTCCGACGCGGCGGCGCTGCGGACCCGGGCCGTCCGCGACGGCGACGCGTGGACGACCGACGGCACCAAGGCGTGGATCACGCACGGCGGGATCGCCGACTTCCGCACGGTCATGGCCCGCACCGGCGGCCCGGGCGCGCGGCATCACGGCCTTCCTGGTCCCGGGGGACGCGCCGGGCCTGAACGCGGACCCGCCCGAGCGGAAGATGGGCATGGGCGGCTCGCCCACCGCGCAACTGCGCTTCGACGGCGTACGGGTCCCCGACGCGCGGCGGCTCGGCGGGGAGGGGCAGGGCTTCGCGATCGCGCTCGACGCCCTGGACTCGGGACGGCTCGGCATCGCCGCCTGCGCCGTCGGGCTCGCGCAGGCCGCCCTGGACGCGGCCGTCGGACACGCCCGGGAGCGACGCCGGTCCGGCCGGCCGATCGCCGACTTCCAGGGGCTCCGCTTCCTCCTCGCCGACATGGCGACCCGGGTCGAGGCGGGCCGGGCGCTGTACCTGGAGGCGGCGCGGCTGCGCGACGGGGGGCGGCCCTTCGGCCGGTGCGCGGCGATGGCCAAGCTCTTCTGCACGGACGCCGCCGTGCGGGTCACGACGGACGCGGTGCAGGCGCTCGGCGGGTACGGCTGCACGGCGGACTTCCCGGTGGAGCGCTTCCTGCGGGAGGCCGAGGTGCTCCAGATCGTCGAGGGAACCCATCAGATCCAGCGGGTGGTCATCGCCCGTCACCTGGTCGGACCAGAGTCCCGCTGACCCGGACGGTCCGGTCCGCCCAGACGGGTCCCGCGGCGAGCCGGGTCCACTCCTGGTCGCGGTGGCCGGGCAGGGTGCGGCCCTGGCTCGCCCAGAGCGAGAGCACGTCCTGGTAGATGGGCGGGTGCGCCGGGACGGGGGCGGGGAGGGCCGCGGAGACCGGGGCCTGTGCCGAGAGCGGGACCGGGGCGGCGACCGGGACGGGGGTGGTGATCGTGACCGGCGGGTCGGCGGGGAGGGGCGGACTGACCGGCGCCGGCACGGGCGCGGGCACGGTCCCGGCCGCGGATCCGGGTGCCGGCGCGGACACGGTCATCGTCGTCGTCGGCGCCGCAGCCGGTTGAGGAACCGATTCTTCAATGCGCGGCTCGGCCTGCCGGTGCCGACCGTAACCGCTGGGCGTCGTGTGCAGCGTGGTCATGCCCTGACCAACGCGCCCCGGCGGTCAGGGGTCACCGCCGAGCGCATTCGAGCGGCAGTTCGCCCGGTACCCGGGCGGTCCCGCTCCCCGCGCCGTCCGGTCTCCCGTACCGCGCCGTCACGCGGTACGGGAACGTCCGCCGGTGTCGCGGCCTCAGGCCGCGCGGCGCATCTGCGGCACCCGGATCGGGCGCGAGCCCGGGCCGCCGACGTGCGAGAAGGGCTGCGTGCGCCAGTCGAGTCCCTGGGGGAGCGTCAGGAGCAGCGCGGTGTCCTGCTCCTGGACCTCCAGGGTGTCGTCGGCGGCGGACGCCTCGGAGGCCGAGAGGCCCGTGCCCGGGCACACCGTGAGCACGAAGGGGTTCCACGGCGTCGGGCAGAGCGCGTGCTCCGGCAGCACGTCCTCGTCCGCGAGCAGCGCGATGGGCTGCACGCACTCCGGGCAGAGGACCCGGAACATCTCAAAGGTGTCGTACGCGTCGAGCTCGTCGGACGTGTCGACCGAATCAACAGGCTCCTGCATGGAGAATCTCCCCCTCGGCTGGGTCGGCCGGATCTGTGCGGCCTTCGACCACAGCAAGCACTTCCCATGCGGAACTCCGCATAATCGTGAGGCGTCGCCCCGGGTCGGGCGCAAACCTGTGGTGTTCGTCACATGCCCGTCGCAGGTGCCTCGTGACGGCGCATAGCGCCCCATACGGGTCGCCCCGGGCTGTGCCCCGCCCCCTCCGGAGCACTAGGGTCACCGCATGGAGGAGCTGGATCGTCAGATCGTGGAGTTGCTCGTCAAGGACGGGCGCATGAGCTACACCGACCTGGGCAAGGCCACCGGCCTGTCCACGTCGGCCGTGCATCAGCGCGTCCGCCGACTGGAGCAGCGCGGTGTCATCCGCGGCTATGCCGCCGTCGTCGACCCGGAGGCCGTGGGCCTGCCGCTGACCGCCTTCATCTCGGTCAAACCCTTCGACCCCAGCGCCCCCGACGACACCCCCGACCGGCTCGCCGACATCCCCGAGATCGAGGCCTGCCACAGCGTCGCGGGCGACGAGAACTACATCCTCAAGGTCCGGGTCGCCACCCCGCTGGAGCTGGAGCACCTGCTCAGCCGCATCCGCTCCCAGGCCGGCGTGTCCAGCCGCACGACGGTGGTCCTGTCCACCCCGTACGAGGCCAGGCCCCCGCGCGTCTGACCCGCCGGCACCCGCCCCGGGGACCCGGCGCGACCCGTCGGGGGACCTGCCGGACAAACCGGGTCCCCCCAGGTCCTAGCCTGGAGCCATGAGCGAGTCCATGCCTGCCGCGCCCTCCGGCGACCACCGCACCGTGCTGCTGCGCGGCGGAGAAGTCCACAGCCCCGCCGACCCCTTCGCCACCGCCATGGTGGTGGAGCGCGGGCACGTCGCCTGGGTCGGGTCGGAGGGGGCGGCCGACGCCTTCGCGTCCGGCGTGGACGAGGTGGTCGACCTGGAGGGCGCGCTCGTCACCCCGGCGTTCGTCGACGCGCACGTGCACACCACCGCCACCGGCTTCGCCCTCACCGGGCTCGACCTCTCCTCCGCCGCCTCGCTCGCCGAGGCGGCGGAGCGCATCCGGGCCCACGCCGCCGCCCGCCCCGGGGACCGCGTCCTCCTCGGCCACGGCTGGGACGCCTCCCGCTGGCCCGAGCGCCGCCCGCTCACCCGCGACGAGCTCGACGGCCTCACCGGCGGCCGCCCGCTCTACCTGACCCGGATCGACGTCCACTCGGCCGTCGTCACCACCGCCATGCTCGACCTGGTGCCCGGCGTCCGGGACCTGGACGGCTTCCACGACGGCCTGCGGCCCCTCACCGGCGACGCCCACCACGCCGTGCGCGCCGCCGCCTTCGGCGCCGTGTCGGCGCGCCAGCGCACCGAGGCCCAGCGCGCCGCCCGCTCCCGGGCCGCCTCCCTCGGCATCGGCACCCTGCACGAGTGCGGCGGCCCGCGGATCTCCTCCGAGGAGGACTTCACCGGTCTGCTCGACCTCGCCCGCGAGGAGGCCGGACCCCGGGTCGTCGGCTACTGGGCCGACCTCGACGTGGAGCGGGCGCGGGACCTCGGCGCGCTCGGCGCCGCCGGGGACCTGTTCGCCGACGGCTCCCTCGGCTCCCACACGGCCTGCCTCCACGAGCCGTACGCCGACCACGCCGACACCGGTCACACCGGCGCCGCCCACCTGGACGCGGCCACCGTCGCCCTCCACGTCGTCGCCTGCACCGAGGCCGGGCTCCAGGCCGGCTTCCACGCCATCGGGGACGCCGCCGTCACCGCGGTCGTCGAGGGCTTCCGGGCCGCCGCCGACAAGCTGGGCCCCGCCCGGATCCGAGCCGCCCGGCACCGCGTCGAGCACGTCGAGATGCTCACCCCCGAGACGATCGCCGCCTTCGCCGAGCTGGGCCTCACCGCCTCCGTCCAGCCCGCCTTCGACGCGCTCTGGGGCGGTGAGGAGGGCATGTACGCCGACCGGCTCGGCGCCGAGCGGGCCCGCACCCTCAACCCGTACGCGGCGCTGCTGCGCGCCGGCGTGCCGCTGGCCTTCGGCTCCGACAGCCCTGTCACGCCGCTCGACCCCTGGGGCACCGTCCGGGCCGCCGCCTTCCACCGCACCCCCGGGCACCGGATCTCCGCCCGCGCCGCCTTCACCGCCCACACCCGGGGCGGCTGGCGGGCCGTCGGCCGCGACGACGCCGGGACGCTGGTTCCCGGCGCCCCCGCCGACTACGCGGTCTGGCGCACCGAGGAGCTGGTCGTCCAGGCGCCCGACGACCGGGTCGCCCGCTGGTCCACCGACCCGCGCTCCGGCACGCCCGGCCTGCCCGACCTCTCGCCCGGCGCCGACCTCCCCGTCTGCCTGCGCACGGTGGTGCACGGACGGACGGTGTTCGCGCGGCCGGGCGCGTGACGCGCCCCCCGGCCGGGACCGCGCCGCCCGATCGGTACCGCGCCGCACGTCACCCGCCCCACCCGACCCGCCACGCCGGAGCATCCCGGGGACCTCGCTATGGTGGGGGCCTGTGTTTGCATCCGAAGGGGCAGTAGTGAACGACGGTGGCCAGAGGCGTTACGGCCCGCTCGGCAAGGCCTTGGTGATCATTCCGACCTACAACGAGGCGGACAACATCAAGCCGATCGTCGCGCGGGTGCGGGAAGCCGTACCCGACGCGCACGTTCTCGTCGCCGACGACAACAGCCCCGACGGCACGGGCAAGTTCGCGGACGAGATCGCCTCCGAGGACGACCACGTGCACGTCCTGCACCGCAAGGGCAAGGAAGGGCTCGGCGCCGCCTACCTCGCCGGCTTCCGGTGGGGCATCGAGCACGGCTACGGCGTCCTGGTCGAGATGGACGCCGACGGCTCCCACCAGCCCGAGGAGCTGCCCCGGCTGCTCACCGCCCTCAAGGGCGCGGACCTGGTGCTCGGCTCCCGCTGGGTGCCGGGCGGCCGGATCGTGAACTGGCCGAAGTCCCGCGAGTTCATCTCCCGGGGCGGCAGCCTCTACTCGCGCGTGATGCTCGACGTGCCGATCCGCGACGTCACCGGCGGCTACCGGGCCTTCCGCAAGGAGACCCTGGAGGGCCTGGGCCTGGACGACGTGGCCTCGGCCGGGTACTGCTTCCAGGTCGACCTGGCCCGGCGCGCGGTCGCCGCGGGCTACCACGTCGTGGAGGTCCCGATCACCTTCGTGGAGCGGGAGGTCGGCGACTCGAAGATGAGCCGCGACATCCTGGTCGAGGCGCTGTGGCGGGTCACCGGTTGGGGCCTGACGGCGCGCGCGGAGAAGGTCGGCAAGCGGCTGGGCCGCAAGCCCTCCTGACCCCGTCCGTACTGATCTTCCCTTTACGCCGTTCCGGCGGGGCTCCAGGCACACTGGGGACCATGACGACCGGCGTACCGCCCTCCCCCGCCCCCAAGAAGCGCTCCCGCGCGCGTACGTTCCTCCCGCTCGGCCTCGCCGCCTGGCTGGTCCTGGAGATCTGGCTGCTCACCGTGGTAGCGGACGCGGCGGGCGGGCTGACCGTCCTCGCCCTGCTCGTCGGCGGTGCCGTGCTCGGCACCGTCGTCGTCAAGCGGGCCGGCCGGCGCGCCTTCCGCAACCTGACCTCGACCTTCCAGCAGGCCCAGGAGGCCGCCCGGACCGGCGGGGTGCCCTCCGCGCCGGAGCGGACCGGCGCGGAGGACCGCAACGGCTTCCTGATGCTCGGCGGCCTGCTCCTGATCCTCCCCGGCCTGATCTCCGACGCGGCCGGCCTGCTCCTGCTGATCCCCCCGGTCCGCTCCTTCCTCGGCCGGTCCGCGGAGAGGGCGGTCGAGCGCCGGATGAGCGCCGCGACCCCCGGCAGCCTCCAGGACGCCTTCCAGCAGGCGCGCATCCACCGCCCGGACGGCAAGGTGGTCCAGGGCGAGGTCGTCCGCGAGGACGCCCCCCGCGGCCCGTACCGGGCCGACGACTCCCGCCCGCCCCTGACGCCCTGACCTCGGCGCCCCCTCGGGACTTCGGGGGGAGCCCGTACGACAAACGCCGCGGGGCCCGGTACACGTCTTCGTGTACCGGGCCCCGCGGCGTTTGCCCGTCCGGCGGTCCGCTAGGCGGACTTGCGGCTGTCGCGCGGATGCACGGCGATGTTCATGGCGCCGGAGCGCAGGACGGCCAGCCTCTCGGCGAGGACCTCCTCCAGCTCCTCGCGGGTGCGCCGCTCCATGAGCATGTCCCAGTGCGTACGCGCAGGCTTGCCCTTCTTCTCCTCGGGACCGTCCCCGTCCACCAGAAGCGCCTGGCTTCCGCAGACCTTGCACTCCCACTCCGGCGGAATCTCCGCCTCCACCGAGAAGGGCATCTCGAAGCGATGTCCCTTCTCGCATGCGTACTCCACCGCCTGGCGCGGGGCCAGATCGATGCCGCGGTCGGTCTCGTAGCTCGTCACCACGAGGCGCGTGCCGCGAAGAGCTCGCTCACTCATGAATCGTGCCTCCCGGGCTTGTCGCCCACAGGACAGATGTCGCTGTCGTCGTTATCCGGTCAACGTCCGGTCGGCGGTAAAGATTCCCGTGCCGGGTCATGCGTCGCCCGTCGTGCCGCCCCTTGTTGTACCCACCAGTGCCCGTTTTGTCACATCTGACGGCAGGTGTGACGTGGTGTCTTCACCAAAGCAGCACGCAGTAACGGTCCGCCTGGCAGGCCAAACGCGTACACTACCGCCCTTTCACCGCCACGTCTAAATACGCTCCGGCACCGGGTTTCCTGCGGCCTCGACCGCCCGCCGCACCGGCACCCTGGCGAGCAGCGCGAAGCCGACGGCGAAGAAGATCAACAGGGAGATGATGGCATCCCGGTAGCTTCCCGTCAGCTGATACGCGAGACCGAACACCAACGGACCCAGCCAGCTCAGCCCCCGGTCGCTCATCTCGTACGCCGAGAAGTACTCCGCCTCCTTGCCGCGCGGCACCAGGTGCGAGAACAGCGAGCGCGACAGGGCCTGGCTGCCGCCCAGGACCAGGCCGATCGCGGCCGCCAGGGAGTAGAAGAAGACGGGCGCGTCGGCCGGCAGGACGTAGGCGGCCGCCAGGATCAGGGTCCAGACCGCCAGCGAGGCCAGGATCGTCCGCTTGGCGCCGTACGACCGGGCGAGCCGCCCCATGCCGAGCGCCCCCGCCACCGCGAGCACCTGCACGAGCAGGACCGCCGTGATGAGCGTCGTCTGGTCCAGGCCCAGCTCCTCGGAGCCGTACAGGGACGCCTGCGAGATCACCGTCTGCACGCCGTCGTTGTAGACCAGGTACGCGAGGAGGAAGGAGAGCGTCAGCGGGTGCCGGCGCATGTCCTTCAGGGTCGCCCGCAGCTGGCGCCAGCCGCTGCCGACCGCGCCCCCGCCGGCCCGCTCCCGGTCCTCCGGGGGGAGCCGCCGGTCCCGCAGCCGCCGCAGCGGCACGAGGGTGAACGCGCCCCACCACACCCCGGCCGAGGCCAGACAGATCCGGACGGCCTCGCCCTCGGTGAGCCCGAAGGAGTCGTGGCCCGAGTACAGGACCAGGTTCAGGACGAGGACCAGCGCGCCGGACGTGTAGCCGAAGGCCCAGCCGCGCGAGGAGACCGCGTCCCGCTCGTCCGGCTCCGAGATCTGCGGCAGATAGGCGTTGTAGAGCACCATCGAGACCGAGAGCGAGGCGTTCGCCGTGATCAGCAGGAAGGCGCCCAGGAGGTAGCGGTCGCCGTCCAGGAAGAACATCCCGGCCGTGGCGGTCGCCCCCAGGTACGCGGTCGCCGCGAGCAGCGGCTTCTTCCGGCCCGTGCGGTCGGCCGCCGCGCCCACCAGCGGCATCGCGACCACCGCGACCACGATCGAGGCGGACACGGCGTACGCGAAGAGGGAGCCCGCCCGCACGGGCACGCCCAGCGGGTGGACGAACCCCTCCGGGTCGGCCGCCGCCCGCGCCACCGAGGTCAGGTACGGGCCGAGGAAGACGGTGAGCACGCTCGTCGAGTACACCGAGCACGCGAAGTCGTAGAAGTACCAGCCGCGCTGCTCGCGCCGCCGCTCGGCGGGGCCGGCGGTGTGCTCCTCCGGCCCGGTGGTGTCAGCGGTCACGGCCGTGCCCCCTCGTTCGTCCCCGTGGGCGCGTGCCCCTTGCGGTCCGTGTTCTCCCCGGTCCGTCCCGGGCCGCCCGGGAGCGCGCTCAGGTCCACGCGCCCCGCTCGGTCAGCACCGAGCGCAGCGTCTCCAGGTGATCGGTCATGATGCCATCCACCCCCAGGTCGAGGAGAGAGTTCATCCGGGCCGGATCGTTCACGGTCCACACGTGGACCTGGAGCCCGCGCGCGTGCGCCTCCCGGACGAACCGCCGGTCGACCACCGGGACCCCGCCCTGGCGCTCCGGGACCTGCGCCGCCACCGCCCCGGCCCGCAGCGCCGCCGGGATGCCCAGGGACCGCAGCCGCAGCCCGACCACTCCGCGCACCCCGTACGAGGTGGCGAGCCGCGGACCGGCCAGGCGCTGCGCCCGGGCCACCCGGGCCTCGGTGAAGGAGCCCACGCAGACCCGGTCCCAGGCGCCGGTCCTGCGGATCAGGTCGACCAGCGGGCCCAGGGCCGACTCCGCCTTGAGGTCCACGTTCCAGCGGGCCTCCGGGAACTCCTCCAGGAGGTCGGCAAAGAGCGGCAGCGGCTCCCGGCCCGCCACCCTGGCCTCGCGCACCGCCGCCCACGGCAGGTCGCGGATCCGGCCCGAGGCGTCCGTCACCCGGTCCAGGGTCGCGTCGTGGAAGGCCACGAGCACCCCGTCGGACGTCGTGTGGACGTCGGTCTCGAAGTAGCGGTAGCCCGCCGCGGCGGCCCGGCGGAAGGCGGCCGCGGTGTTCTCCAGGCCGTTCGCCGTGCCGCCGCGGTGGGCGAACGGGAGGGGGGCGGGATGGTCGAGATAGGGGTGGCGTACGCGGGTCACCGCCGCAGTATGGCCTGCTCCGGTGTCCCGGGGGCGACCACCGGGGGACGGGAGGCCGTCACGGGGCCGGCGTCCTCCGCCGGACCGGGCTGCCCGGCCGGAGCGGGCTCCCCGGCCGGAGCGGGGCCCTCCGCGGGGGCGGGGCCGGAAGAGGCCACCGTGATGCCGCCCTCCCGCTCCGGGACCGCGAACCGGCGCAGGAAGAACTGGGCCAGCGGGCCGATCGAGAGCGCGTACAGCACCGTGCCGACGCCCACCGAGCCGCCGAGCAGGAAGCCGGTCGCCACCACGGCCACTTCGAGCAGCGTCCGCACCAGGCGGATGGAGCGGCCGGTGAGCCGGTGCAGACCGGTCATCAGGCCGTCGCGCGGGCCGGGACCGAACCGCGCCGCGATGTACAGACCGGTCGCGACCCCGTTGAGGACGATTCCGAGCGCGAGCAGCGGCACCCGCACGGCCAGGCCGTCGGACTCCGGGACCAGGGCCAGGGTGCCGTCCATCGCCAGGCCGATCACGAAGACGTTGGAGACCGTGCCGAGACCGGGCCGCTGCCGGATCGGGATCCACAGCAGCAGCACCGCCGCCCCCACCACGATCGACACCACGCCGATCGTCAGCCCGGTCTTCTCCGCGAGGCCCTGGTGGAGGACGCCCCAGGGCTCCAGGCCGAGCGCGCTGCGCACGAGCAGCGCCGAACTGACGCCGTACAGCGTCAGCCCCACGTACAGCTGGATCAGACGACGGGTGAGGTGCCGGCCGCGGAGGCCGGAGGCGATGGACAAGGTGCTGCCCCCCAGGGTGGTGGTAGTGGACTGACTCGTGCCACTCTGTGGCAGGGGATTGAAGGCCAACCATGGCCAATTCGGGAAAGGTGGACTGATTTCCATGGCTCAGTGGACTTCGGCGGTGGGGCCGGCGCAGCTCGCCCGGCAACTCCAGGCGCAGCAGGCCCGGCCCGCCGTGCCCGGCGCCCGCAAGCCGCCCGCCTACCGCGCCCTCGCCGACGGCATCCGCCTGCTCGTCCTGGAGGGCCGCGTCCCGGTCGCCGCCCGCCTGCCCGCCGAGCGGGAGCTCGCCCTCGCGCTCGCCGTCAGCCGGACCACGGTGGCCGCCGCCTACGAGGCGCTGCGCACCGAGGGCTTCCTGGAGTCGCGGCGCGGCGCCGGCAGCTGGACGGCCGTCCCCGCCGGGAACCCGCTGCCCGCGCGCGGCCTCGAACCGCTGCCGCCCGAGGCCCTCGGCTCGATGATCGACCTCGGCTGCGCGGCGCTCCCCGCCCCCGAGCCCTGGCTGTCCCGGGGCTTCCAGGGCGCCCTGGAGGAGCTGCCGCCCTACGCCCACACGCACGGGGACTATCCGGCGGGCCTGCCCGTGCTGCGGCAGATGCTCGCCGACCGGTACACCGCCCGCGGCATCCCCACCATGCCCGAACAGATCATGGTCACCACCGGCGCCATGGGCGCCATGGACGCGATCTGCCACCTCTTCGCCGGGCGCGGCGAGCGCGTCGCCGTCGAGTCCCCCTCGTACGCCAACATCCTCCAGCTGATGCGCGAGGCCGGGGCCCGGCTCGTGCCCGTCGCCATGTCCGAGGGGCTCGGCGGCTGGGACCTGGGCCGCTGGCGCCAGGTGCTGCGGGACGCGGCTCCCCGCCTCGCGTACGTCGTCGCCGACTTCCACAACCCGACCGGCGCGCTCGCGGACGAGGACCAGCGGCGGCAGCTGGTGGAGGCGGCCCGCTCGGCCGGAACGGTGCTCGTCGTCGACGAGACCATGGCCGAGCTGCGCCTCGACGCCGACCTGGAGGCGCCCCGGCCGGTCTGCGCCTTCGACCCGGCGGGCTCCACCGTCCTGACCGTCGGCTCGGCCAGCAAGGCCCTCTGGGCGGGCATGCGCATCGGCTGGGTCCGGGCCGCGCCCGACGTCATCCGCTCCCTGGTGGCCGCCCGTGCCTACGCGGACCTCGGCACCCCCGTCCTGGAGCAGCTCGGCGTGAACTGGCTCATGCGGACGGGCGGCTGGGAGGAGGCCGTGGGCCTGCGGTGCGAACAGGCCAGGGAGAACCGGGACGCGCTCGTGGCCGCCGTCCGCAGGGAGCTGCCCGACTGGGAGTTCACGGTCCCGCGCGGCGGCCTGACCCTCTGGGTGCGCACCGGCGGCCTCTCCGGCTCCCGGCTCGCCGAGGCGGGCGAGCGGGTCGGCGTCCGGGTGCCCTCGGGCCCCCGCTTCGGTGTCGACGGGGCCTTCGAGGGCTTCGTCCGGCTGCCCTTCACGGTCGGCGGCCCGGTCGCCGACGAGGCGGCCGTCCGGCTCGCGGCCGCGGCCCGCCTGGTCGAGTCGGGGGCGGCGGGCGGGGGGACGGAACCGCCGCGGTCGTTCGTCGCGTAGTCGCACCGGGGCCGCCCACCGGAACGTGCGGAGGGGCGGGTGCGGACGTGGTGTCCGTACCCGCCCCTCCGGCGTGTCCGGTGCTCAGCCCTCCGCCGGAACGGGGGCGTGCAGCGGCCCCGGACCGGGACCCGCCGGGGCCGGTTCGGCGCGGGGGGCCGGGGCCGGTTCGGGGGAGGTGACGGGGATCTTCTCGATCAGCACCGTCGGCGCGGGAGCCGTCGCGGGCGCGGCCGGGCTCCGCTCCGGCAGGAGGTCCAGGACCGCCCGGCGGTGCGCGTCGCTCGTCGCGTCGTCGTATGGGTCGGGCGTCGCCGGCACCTGGAGCCGCAGGACCGGGCCGGTGCCCAGGCGCGCGTAGCCGCGGCCCGCGGGGACGTCGGGCGTCGGCGTGGTGTGCGGCTGGGCGCCGAGGACGGCCTCGATCTGCCCGGGGGCGGCGGGGCCGAGCACGATCCTGGCCCTGGTGTGGCTCCGCACCGCCTCGCTCAGCATGTCCACGTCGTCGAACTGCTCGGCCACCACCACCGTGACCTGCGCCGCCCGCCCGTGCCGCAGCGGCACCCGGAGCAGCTCCTGCGGGTCGGGGCGCCCGTCGGCGGCAGCCAGGTGGCCGAGGACGCCCGGCCGGTCGAGCAGGATCCACAGCGGGCGCCGGGTGTCCTCCGGGGCGGGCAGGCCGGCCTGCCGGGCCCGGTTCGCGGCGATCAGGCGCCGCTCGGTCTCGTGCGCCGCCCACTCCAGGCTCGCCAGGGCCCCGGAGAGCCCGCACTCGACGGCCAGGACCCCGGCGCGGCCGGTCAGGCACGCGTACTCGCCGGTCCCGCCGCCCTCGACGATCAGGACGTCGCCGTGGGGGAGCGCCTGGAGCGCGATCGAGCGCAGCAGGGAGGTGGTGCCGCTGCCCGGCCGGCCCACGGCCAGCAGGTGCGGCTCGGTGGAGCGGGGCCCGGTGCGCCAGACCACGGCCGGGGCGTCCTCCGTCGCCTCCCCCGCGACCACCGGCACGGTCCGCTGCACGGCGTCGGCGTCGGTGAAGCCGAGGACGGTCTCGCCCGGCACGGTGACGAAGCGCTGGGCGGCGATGGTGGTGGGCAGGGCGGGCAGCACGCTCAGGACGAGCCGGTTGCCCTCCTCGTCCCAGTCGAAGCGGTACTCGCGGCCCCGCCCCGACTTGGCGTGCAGCAACTGCTCGACGCGGGCGCGCGCGGCCGGCTCGCCGTCGGCGAAGTACGGGGGGTAGGAGATCCGCAGCCGGGTGAGCCGTCCGTCCCCGTCGAAGGCGTACTCCCCGAAGGCTCCGCTCCAGTCGCCCCCGTGGGAGAAGAGCGGGGAGGGGTCCTCGGGGACGGAGAAGCACGGCACGAGCGCCTCGTACAGGCCCTTGAGGCGGGCGGTCTCCGCCTCGTCGGGTCCGGTCTTCACGACCGGACGCTCGCGCCCCTTCCACGCGGCGGCGCCCATGAGCACGACGAGCGCGAGGAACGGCCCGTACGGCAGGAGGGCGACGACCAGGACGCAGGCCGCGACCAGGAACAGCGTGGGACCACGCCGCTCCTTGGGGGTCGCGGCCCACTTGGCGCGCGCGGACGCGGCCAGCTTCCGCAGACCGCGGGAGACCGTGATCAGCGGATGGAGCACATCGGTGGCGCTGTCGGCGGCCGTGCGCGCGATCTCTCGACTACGGGCGATCTGCGCGCTGCCGCTGCTCAGAATGCGGGGGAGTGGTCGCCGGGCCACGTCGTACTCCTGAAGTGGTGGAAGGGGCTGAGGGGCGTCAGAACTTGATCCCGCCCAGGAGGCCGGCGAGGCTCTGCCCGCCCGCCGTGATGCTCGGGGCGATGGCGGTGCCCGCGAGGTAGAAGCCGAACAGCGAGCAGACGAGGGCGTGGGAGGCCTTGAGTCCGTCCTTCTTGAAGAACAGGAAGCAGATGATGCCGAGCAGGACCACGCCTGAGATGGACAGGATCATTGGGTGTTCTCCTGGGTGAGGGGACAGTCACCACGAGTTCTTCCAGGTTCACGGCAAGTATCTATGTGACTAAAGGTGCATTGGAGTGAAAAACGGGGTATTTCACTTGACCGGCGGACGGCGCGCGCCCGGCCCGGTGGCGAAACGCCCGGGGTGCCCTTAAGGCGGTTCCGGAGGGGACGGGACGCCGTGATCTTTGCCTCCGTCGCGCACGGTCATGTCCCCGGACGGGCAGTACCCTGTCGATTCACCCGTACGGCCGCGCTCCCCGCGCGCGGCCCGACACCGTAGGAGAGAGGCGGTCCCACCCGATGAGCGAGACTCCGGACCCCGAGGTCATCGAGCTGGCGTCCAAGGTCTTCGACCTCGCGCGCGCGGGGGACGCCGAGGCCCTCGCCGCCTACGTCGACGCGGGCGTCCCCGTGAACCTCACCAACGACCGGGGCGACTCCCTCGTCATGCTCGCCGCCTACCACGGCCACGCCGCCGCGGTCTCCGCCCTCCTGGCGCGGGGCGCCGACGCCGACCGCGCCAACGACCGCGGTCAGACCCCGCTCGCCGGCGCCGTCTTCAAGGGCGAGACCGACGTGATCCGCGCCCTCCTCGACGGTGGCGCGAATCCGGAGGCAGGGACTCCGTCCGCCGCCGACACCGCCCGGATGTTCGGCAGGGCCGAACTCCTGGAACTCTTCGGAGCCCGGTGAACGGGCGCTGAACCCCAGGTGAGGCGGCGTCGTAAATGTGGTCGCGGTGGCGAAATGGGTGGGTCATCATGACGTCGGACCCGGCAGAACGGGCCACCGACGAGAGGCAGAGGAAGATGATCACTGGCAAGCGCAGGACGACGAGCGGACCGACATGCCGCCGCACGGCCTAGGCGTACACCGATGTACCGCCTGACCCGGTTCATCCCGGTCATCCCGGCATCCCCCGGTCGTGTCGACAGCTTGATGTGAGGCGTCCTCCCATGTTCGAACCAGTCATAGCGCCGAGCGGCACCCTGCTCGGCCTGCTGCAGCGGGGCCGCGGCGACGGCACCCTGCACGCGCTCGCCGCGCCCCGCGCCGAAGCCCTCGCGGCCCTGAACCACTGCGTCCTCGACGATCCCCGCCACGACTGGCAGGTCGAGAACCGCTCCCTCTACTACGCCCGTCTCTACCTGGACCTCCACGGCGGCCTGGACGAGATCGAGGCGCACCTCCTCGGCGCCGAGGACCACCTCGACACCGAGGAGTCCCGGACCGGGCTCGCGCTCGCCGTCCTCGGCCACCTCGCCTCCTACGGACGCCAGGACGCCCTGCTGCTGCTCCGGCGCTACGCCGCGACCGGCACCAACTGGGCCTGGGCCCTGGACGAGCTGGCCCTCCGCGACGACGACGCCGGACTCCGCGCGCTCGCCCCCTCCGTCCTGGCCCGCTTCCCGGCCGGCGCCGAGGGCGACGCCGAGCTGGCCCGCACCGTGCGCGACGCCTTCGAGCCCCGCCCCTGGCGGCTGTGGGCCGAGGACCGGCGCGACGCCGTGGGGCCCCGCGTCAGGGCCGCCATGGAGCAGGGCTCCTTCGACCGCTGGCAGCGCCAGATGCGCCCCACCGGGCCCCGCCCCGGCTGGAGCGTGCGCGCCGTCCTCGACTGGGCGCAGGAGGGGTACGAGCGCGGTGCCGTCCTGTACGGCCCCGCCGCCCGCTGCCTCACCGCCGTCGCCGGCCCCGAGGACCGGCCCGAACTCCTCGCCGCCGCCCGCGACGGCGCGGAAGGGGCCCGGGGCGCCGCCCTCCACCACCTCGCCGAGGCACGGGACCCCGCCGTCCTCGACCTCGTCGAGCACGCCGCCGACGACGGCTCCCGCGAGGTCGCCGAGGCCGCCGTCGCCGCCTACCGGCGCATGTGCGGCGACGACGCGGTCGCCCGTGCCCGCGCGTGGGTCCGGCGCCCCGACGCGCTCGGCGCCGCCGCCTCCGAGGTGCTGGCCTGCCGCGGCACCGCCGAGGACTCCCCCTCCGTCCTCGGCGCGCTGCGCGAGACCGTACGCTCCCAGGGCCCCGACGCCCCCGCGCTCCCCTTCCTCGTCGACGGCGCCGGACGCCTCGGCATCGCCTGCGCCGCTCCCGTGCTGCGCCACGTCTACCGGGAGACGGCCTCCTCCCAGCTGCGCGGCCGCACGGCCCGCGCCCTCGCCGCCACCGACCCCACCTTCGCGACCGGCTTCGCCGTCGAATGCCTCTGGGACTGCGAGGAGACCACCCGCGAGGTCGCGGCCCAGCACGCCGAGACCGGCGACATCCGCGTCGCCGAACGCCTGCGCCGCCTCGCCGCCGACCCGGCCGAGGAGGTCGAGGTCCAGCTGGCGGTGCGCAACCGGATAGGGCCGGATCTGCAGGTCTAGGACCTGCCCGGGGCGGGTCGGGCCGGTGGAGCGGCCCGCCCCTCCACGGGCCCCGCGCGGGAAACGCTCACGGGACGTTCCCTCCCCGTCCAGATCGACTTCGACGGGGACACGCCGGGCGCGACGACAACACCCGTATGCGTGTCGTCATCGTCACCGAATCCTTCCCTCCCGACGTCAACGGTGTGGCGCACTGCGCCCTGCAGACCGCGCGCCACCTCGTCCGGCGGGGCCACGCCCCGCTCGTCATCGCCCCCGCCGTCGCCGACCCGGCCGCGGACGCCGACGCCCCCTGCGCCGTCGTCCGGGTGCCCTCCCTGCCCCTGCCCGGCTATCCGCAGGTACGGGTCGCCCTGCCCAGCCGCCGGGTCGCCGCGGCCATCGCCGCGCACCGCGCCGACCTCGTCCACCTCGCCGGGCCGTTCGTCCTCGGCGTGCGCGGGATGACGGCCGCCGCCCGCCTCGGCATCCCCGCCGTCGCCGTCTACCAGACCGACCTCGCCGGCTACGCGCGCACGTACGTGGGGGCGGGCGGGGGCACCGCCTGGCGCCGCCTCCGCGCCGTGCACGGCGCCGCCGACCGCACCCTCGCCCCGTCCTCCGCCGCCCTGCGCGACCTGGAGGCCCACGGCATCGGCCGCGTCCGGCTCTGGGGCCGCGGGGTCGACACCGCCCGCTTCCGTCCCGAACTGCGCGACCCCGCCCTGCGCCGCGCCCTCGCCCCGGACGGCGAACTCCTCGTCGGCTACGTGGGCCGCCTCGCCCCCGAGAAGCGCGTGGACCTGCTCGCCGGGGTGTGCGCGCTCCCCGGCGTACGGGTCGTGGTCGTCGGGGACGGCCCGAGCGGGCCCGCCCTGCGCGCCGCCCTGCCGGGCGCCCGGTTCCTGGGCCGCCGCACCGGCGCCGACCTCGCCCGGACCTTCGCCTCGCTCGACGTCTTCGCCCACACCGGCCCGTACGAGACCTTCTGCCAGACCGTCCAGGAGGCCATGGCGAGCGGGGTGCCCGTGGTCGCCCCGGCCGCCGGCGGGCCCCTGGACCTGGTCGACCACGGCCGCACCGGGCTCCTCGTGCCCCCGGGCGACCCGGACCTCCTGCGCGGCGCCGTCGCCGCGCTCGCCGCCGCGCCGGACCTGCGCGCCGCCCACGGCCGGGCCGGCCGCGCCGCCGTGGAGGGCCGCACCTGGAAGGCCCTCGGCGACGAACTGATCGGGCACTACCGGGAGGTCCTGCACGAGCGGACGGCGGTGGCGGCGTGAACGACACACGGACTGCCGTGCGTACGGATACGGGTGCGGATACGGGCACGGGTACGGGCACGGGTACGGGTACGGGCGGTCGCGGCGGGCTCCGGATCGTGCGGCTCGCCAACTTCGTGACCCCCGCCTCGGGCGGCCTCCGCACCGCCCTCGACCGGCTCGGCCGCGGCTACCTGGCGGCCGGGCACGAACCGGTCCTCGTCGTCCCCGGCGCCACCGCGAGCGACCGCCGCACCGAGCAGGGCCGGGTCGTCACCCTCCCCGGGCCCGTGCTCCCCGGCACCGGCGGCTACCGGGTCCTCGCCGACCGGCGCCGGGTCGCCCGCCTCCTCGACGAGCTGGCCCCCGACCGGATCGAGGTCTCGGACCGCACCACCCTGCGGTGGACGGGCGAGTGGGCGCGACGCGCCCGCGTGCCCTCGGTCATGGTCTCCCACGAGACCACGGACGGGGTCCTGCGCACCTGGGGCGTGCCGCCCGCCCTCGCGGCCCGCGCGGCGGACCGGCTCAACCGCCGCACCGCCTGGGCGTTCGCGCGGATCGTCTGCACGACGGAGTGGGCGGAGCGCGAGTTCGTACGGATCGGGGCCCGCAACGTCGTACGGGCTCCGCTCGGCGTGGACCTGGACCACTGCCGGCCCGGCCGCCGCGACGCCGCCCTGCGGGCCCGGTACGCGGCCGGGGAACGGGTGCTGCTCCTGCTCTGCTCCCGCCTCTCGGTCGAGAAGCGGCCCGGCACGGCCCTGGACGCCCTGGAGGAGCTGCGGGACGTGGGGACCTCGGCGGCGCTCGTGGTCGCGGGCGACGGGCCGCTGCGGGCCGCCCTGGAGCGGCGGGCGCGCGAGCGGCGCCTGCCGGTGCGGTTCGTCGGGCACCTCGCCGACCGGGAGGCCCTGGCCGACCTCCAGGCGGCGGCCGACGTCTGCCTGGCGCCGGGGCCCGCCGAGACGTTCGGGCTCTCCGCCCTCGAAGCCCTGGCCTGTGGGACCCCGGTCGTCGTCAGCGCCTCCTCGGCCCTCCCGGAGGTCGTCGGCACGGCCGGGGCGGCCGCCGCCGACACCCCGGCGGCCTTCGCCTCCGGCGTCCAGAGCCTCCTCGCCGTCCCGGAGGCCGTCCGCCGTCGGGCCGCACGCGCGCGTGCGGAGGGCTTCGCCTGGGACCGCTCCGTCACCGCCTTCCTCCGCGCCCACGACGCCCTGCCCGCCCCGGAGCCGCGCGCCCCCGAGGGGGTCCACCGATGATCGGGGACGCCGACCGGCGGCCGGGAAGCACCGTCGACGGCGAGGGAGGCCGGCCGACGACCGGGGACACCACGCGCGCGGGGACGGCGCCGCCGGAAACCGACCGGGGCCGCCCGACTTCAGTCCCGACCCCGGCCCCGTCTCCACCTCCGGCCCCGTCCCTGGCGCCGGGCCCCTCGACGTGCGCGCGGACGACGCCCTCGCCGCCGTGCTCGCGGCCGTGACGGAGGGCCGGACCCCACCTCACCGCACCGGTACGAACCGCACCGCCGTCCCCGGCACCGCCTGGGCGGCCGCGCCCAGATCGGCCTCCCGGACGACCCCGACCACCGGATAGCCCCCGGTCGTCGGATGGTCCGCGAGGAAGACCACCGGGCGCCCGTCCGGCGGCACCTGGACCGCGCCGAGCACCATGCCCTCGCTCGCCAGCTCCCCGGGCACGGCCCGCTCCAGGGCCGGGCCCTCCAGCCGCAGCCCGATCCGGTTGCTCGCCGGGGACACCCGGTACGCGCGCGTGGCGAGGGTACGGAGCGCGCCGGGCGTGAACCAGTCGTCGCGGGGCCCGAGCCGGACCCGCAGCACGAGCGCGTCCGGCGGTCCCGGCCAGGGAGGGACGTCGATCGGCACGCGTACCGGCGTCTCCGTGCCCAGCGGCAGGACCGCCCCCCGCGCCAGGGGCGCCGGGCCGAGGCCGGACAGCAGGTCGGTGGAGCGGCTGCCGAGCACCGGCTCGACCTCGATCCCGCCGCCGAATGCCACGTACGCCCGCAGCCCCCGTACGGCCGTCCCGGCCTCGACCACCGATCCGGCCGCCACCCGCACCGCCGTGCCCCAGGCGGCCGGGCGCCCGTCCACCCGGACCGGGCAGGGCGCGCCGCCCACCGCCACGGTCACCGCGCACCGGGCCCGCACCGCGCACCCGTCGACGGTGGTCTCCAGGACCGCCGCCCCCTCCGCGTTGCCCACGAGCCGGTTGACGAGCCGTACGGCCGCCGGGTCGAGCGCGCCCGAGCGGACCACGCCCAGGTGCGCGTACCCCGGCCGCCCCAGGTCCTGCACGGTGGTCAGCGCCCCCGGCCGGACCACGGCCACCCCCCGGCCCGTCACCGCGCGTCCTCGGCCGTGAACCGGACCCGGGTGCCGGGGGAGAGGAGCGCCGCCGGGTCCCGCCCGGTGTCCCAGAGGACCACGTCCGTGGTGCCGATCAACTGCCAGCCACCGGGGGAGGAGCGCGGGTACACACCCGTGTACGGCCCGGCCAGGGCGACCGAACCGGCCGGGACGGCGGTACGCGGGGTGGCCCGCCGGGGGACCTCGTACCGCTCGTCGAGCCCCGTCAGATAGCCGAAGCCCGGCGCGAACCCGCAGAAGGCCACCCGGAACCCGGTCCCCGTGTGGATCCGCACCGCCTCCTCGGCGGACACGCCCCAGCACGCGGCGACCTCCGCCAGGTCGGGCCCGTCGTAGCGGACCGGCACCTCCACCACCCGCTCCACGCGCGCGGAGAGCGGTCCCACCTCCCAGCCCGGAAGCTCGGCGGCGAGCCGGTCCGGGTCCGTCACCCCGTCCAGCAGCACGGTCCGCGCCGCCGGCACGACCTCCCGCACGGCGGGCAGGACACCGGCCGCCCGCCGCCGCAGCACCTCGGCGTGGAACGCCTCCGCCTCGGCGCCGCCGTCCAGTTCCACGAGCAGCGCCCGCTCGCCCACGCGCAGCACGCGCACGCGTACGTCCGTGGAAGGGGCACCGGAAAGGTCCTCGCTCATACGAAGGCCTCCACCCGCACCCCGGAGGATTCGAGGCTCTCCCTGACCCGCCGGGCGAGTTCCACCGCGCCCGGGGTGTCCCCGTGCAGACAGAGCGAACGGGCCCGGACGGACACGGAGGCCCCGCCGTGCGCGGTGACCGTTCCGAGCCGCGCCAGGGCCACCGACCGCTCCACGACCTCGGCGGGATCGGTGACGACCGCCCCCTCCTGCCCGCGCGGCAGCAGGGTGCCGTCCGCCCGGTAGGCCCGGTCGCCGAAGGCCTCGGCGACGACGGGCAGCCCGGCCGCCGCGGCGGCCTCGTGCAGCCGGGAGCCGGGCAGCCCCAGGACCGGCAGCGTCCGGCCCGCGAGCAGCACGCCCTCGACGACGGCCGCCGCCTGCTCGCCGTCCCGGACCACCCGGTTGTAGAGCGCGCCGTGCGGCTTCACGTACGCGACCCGGGAGCCCGCCGCCCGGGCGAAGACCTCCAGGGCGCCGATCTGGTACGCCACCTCGGCTGCCAGCTCCGCCGCCGGGACGTCCATCGACCGCCGCCCGAACCCCGCCAGGTCCCGGTAGGACACCTGCGCCCCGATCCGCACCCCGCGCGCGGCCGCGAGGTCGCACACGCGCCGCATGGTGGCCGCGTCCCCGGCGTGGAAGCCGCAGGCCACGTTGGCGCTGGTGACCACCGACAGGAGCTCCTCGTCGTCGGTCAGGGTCCAGCGGCCGAAGCCCTCGCCGAGATCGGCGTTGAGGTCGATCGACACCCGGTTCGTGCTCATCTGCGCCTCGCGGGGTGGGGCGTGCCCACGCGGGCACGGCGGGACCGTGGGATGCTCTCAACGTAGAGGATTGTTGAACGATCCGACAAGAATCCGGCAGTGATGCGACGGGGATCCGGCGGGGAGCGGTCCGGCGGGAAGCGTGTTGTCCCGTCCGCCCCCGTGCGGTTGACTGCCGTGCGGCCGGACCGGCGGACACCGCGGGAACAACGGCGGAGGACGGCGGAGGACGGCAGAAGCCGACGGAGCGGGAGGGAACGCCGTGGCGGGACGGGCGGGGACCGGGGCCGGGGACCTGGCGGACGACCGCGCGCCGCTCGGACGCACGAGCACGGCGGAACGGGTCGCGGACATCCTGCGCACCCGCGTCGCCGAGGGCCGCTTCGCGCCCGGCACCCGGCTCTCCGAGGAAGCCATCGGCGGCGCCCTCGGCGTCTCCCGCAACACCCTGCGGGAGGCCTTCCGCCTCCTCACCCACGAGCGCCTGCTCGTCCACGAGCTGAACCGGGGCGTCTTCGTCCGCGTCCTCGACGCCGACGACGTGGCCGACATCCACCGCACCCGCAGGCTCGTCGAGTGCGCCGTCGTCCGGGGCCTGGGACGGCCGCCGTTCGCCCTCGACGGCCTCGCCGCCGCCGTCGCGGCGGGCGAGGACGCCGCCCGCGCCGACGACTGGGACGGCGTCGCCACGGCCGACATCCACTTCCACCGCGCACTCGTCGCCCTCGCGGGCAGCGCCCGCACCGACGAACTGATGCGCGGCGTCCTCGCCGAACTCCGCCTCGTCTTCCACCTCGTGGACGACCCGCGCGCCCTCCACGAGCCCTTCCTCGCACGGAACCGGGAGATCCTGGACGCCCTGCGCGCCGGCGAGCGCGGCACGGCGGAACGCCTCCTCGCCCGCTACCTGGACGACTCCCGCGCCCGGGTCGCGGACGCCTGCGCCCGGACCGCCGGCACCCCGCCGGGCACCCGCGGCTGAACCCCGCGGGTCCGGGCGTATCCGCACTGTTTCGACCGTTGTCAGGGTGAGGACCTAATCTGTGCAGCGTGACTTCGCCTGCCTCGACGGACCTCGCTCCGCCCCAGCTCAGCGCGGGGCCGCGGCCCGCGCAGGGCCCGGCCGCCGACGAAGGGCTCGCGCGGCGGCTCCGCGCGCTCGCGTGCACCGCCCCGCTGCACGACCTGGACGCCCGCAAGGCGAACCTGGCCGGCGAGTACACGGTCTACGCGATGGCCGAGGTGGCCCTCGCCGCGATCGACCTGATCACCCTCAACATGGACTTCGACACCGGCGCCGACCACGAGCAGATAGTCGCCCGCCTGCTGCCCCGCGTCGCCGCCCAGGCCCCCGAGCGCCCCGCCGCCGAGCACGAGCGCGTGGCCCGCTGGGTCCTGGAGAACCTGATCAACGTCGGCAGCGTCGACCGCGGCTTCCGCGCCGTCTACGGCACCTTCGGCACCGACGGCGTCTACGTCCGCAGGGACTACGACTTCAAACTCGTCGAGGAGGTCCCGGGGTACGGGGGCGGGGTCTACCTCCGCACCACCGACGAAGCGGTCAACGTCCTCGTCGGAGCCCTCGACACCGACGTCACCAGCGCCCAGATCGCCGCCGAGGTGAAGCTGGAGGTCCTCATCAACCGGGGCCGCCTCGCCGACGCCCAACTCGCCGCCGAGCAGGCCCGGTACCGGACCGTGCAGTACGCCGAGACCCTCCGCAGGACCCTGGAGGCCACCCGGCGCAACGTCCGCGCGGTCGACTGGCTCCAGACGGTCCCCGACATGATCGCCGAAGCCCTCGACCACGTCGCCGACCGCTACCGCCACGAGAACGCGATCCTCACCAACATCCGCCGGGCACGCGACGAGGCCGAGGCCGCCACCGACGCGAAGACGGCCGAGCACAAGCGGCGCGCCGCCGAACTCGTGGACATCGTCAAGGACTGCATCCGGCGCCACACCCAGCTCCAGTCCCGCCTCCTGGAGGCCGGACCCCTCTTCCGCGCCGAGCAGGACCGCCAGGCCTTCGCCGCCCCCGCCGCGTACACCGGACTCGACCTGTACGGGCAGCTGGTCGCCCCGGTCCTCACGCTCCCCGTCGAGCAGGCCACCCGCGCCACCGACGCCTTCTTCGCCCACGGCACCGGACTGCGCACCCCCGCCTCCGTCCGCCTCGGCGACCTGGTCGACCTGCTCCTCACCCCGCCCGTCGAGCGCGAGCACCTCGGCGCGGAGATGCCCGAGCCCGACCTGATCGCCACCCCCGACGACTCCCGCTTCAGCGAGGAGCAGCTCGGACACGCCATGCGTCTGCTCGACCTGGAGCACGACGCCCCGCGCCGCCTCTCCGGTCTGCTCGCCGAGGCCCGCGCGATCGACCCCGACCTGCCGTACCTCGTCGCCCTCCTCGCCGTCCACGCGGCGAGCCCCCCGGTCGGCACCGCCTACCGCCAGGGCGAGGAGCGGCTGCTCTTCGCCGTCGACGACGGCACCCCGCTGGACGACCCCGAGTTCGGCGGCGCCGACCTTGTCGTCGGTACGGCACTCCTCGACGCGGCGGGCATGGCCGCCGACCGCACGGAGGCGACGTGACCCTCGTACCCCCCGCCCCGGCCTCCTGTACCGACGGGGCCGGACCCGCTCCGGCCGCACCGCCGGACCAGGCGGGCACCGCACTGCCCGAAGCCGCCGTCCCCGCACCCCGTCCGGAAGCCACGAGTGCGGAAGGTACGGCCACGGAAAACACGGCCACGGAAGGCACGGTCACGGAAGCCACGGCACCGGCACCGGCACCGGCACCGGAAACCGCAACCGGACCCGAGGCGGACCCGGCGCCCGGCCCGGGCTCCGCGCCGGAGCCCGCAGGGAACCCGGCGGCGGACCCGGACCTCGCGTCCGGACCGGAGCGGAACCCGGCGGCGGACCCGGACCTCGCGTCCGGACCGGAGCGGAACCCGGAGGCGGCCCCGGCGGCCGACCCCGCCTCCGTATCCGGGCCGGATCCGGCCCCCGGCCGCGGCGCCGCCCCGGCGGCACCCGGCGCCGCGCAGGCCCCCCGTACCCGCCCCCGTCTCGGCACCGTCCCCCTGGCCGGGCCGTCCCGCGCCGGGGCCGCGCGACGGCGGGGCGACGTCCCCTCCGTACGGGCCGTGCGGCTCACGGACGAACCGCCCGCTCCCGTCGAGAGAGCCGCCGCCCCGGCCGCCGTCACCCCCGTCCCGCTGCCCGTACCCCCGCCCGCCGTCCGCGCCGTACCGACCGAGAACCGTCCCGAGGAGCCCCAGCCGTGAGCGAGACCCGCGCCGAGCACACCGACGCGTGGAGCGAGCAGGAGCCCCCGCACGCCGACGCGTGGAACAGGCCTGAGCCCCCGCAGACCCCGGCCGCTCCCGTCGCCCCCACCGCGTCTGGCGGTTCCGGCGGCTCCGGGGTCACTCCCGCCGACGCGGCCGACGCGGCCCGGCTCGTCTCCTTCGGGCTCCAGCCCAAGCTGCTCCCGGCCCGCGACGCCGAGTACGCCGAACTCCTGCGCCGCTACCGCGAGGACCCCGCCTTCGCGCGCCTCGCCGACGCCGTCGCCACCGGCCTCGGCCTCGTCGTCCTGGAGGTCTCCCCGCGCGCGGGGATGGCCGTCACCGCCGCCGAGGACTCCGTCTTCGCCGTCCGCATGGGCGACTACGCCCGCCGCGCCTCCACGGACTCCGCCGACCGGTTCCTGCACGGCCTGGCCCACCTCGCCGTCGCCGCCATGGCCTTCCCCCGTCCCGAGGACCTCGCCGACGACGCGTACATCGGCCGGTTCACCGTCAACGGCGTCGACGCCTTCGTGCGCCAGGCCTGCCTGCGGCTCGAACAGCGCGCGGAGGAGGAGGGCGAGAACACCGACCCGGCCTCCGACGCCCCCGGCCTGGAGGCCGCCTGGCGGACCTACGCCCGCCGCAGCGCCACCGGCGCCACCAAGGACGCCCGCCGGCTCGCCGGCTCCACCACCGGCATCGTCGGCAAGGCCGCCGCCTTCCTCACCGACTCCGGCTTCCTCCAGCGCACCGGCGACGAGGGCGGCGGCTCCTACCGCACCACCGCCCGCTACCAGCTCCAGGTCCGCGACATGGCCGGCTCCGCCGCCATGGCCGAACTCCTCGACCTCGGCGTCGTCCCCGTCAGCGACGGCTCCGCGACCCTCCTGCCGCCGCCCGAGGGCGACGACCTGGAGCTCGCGGCCGACGCAGGCCTCCCGTTCCACTCGTAACCCCGCCGACCCCGTCCGCCCCACTGACCCCGTCCACCACGCCGCCCCCGCCGACCCCGCCACCCC